>DAOUDA010000077.1:0-4662 GCA_034431835.1 Chloroflexaceae bacterium
TGCAGCGCCGTGGGCCAGGTCATCAGCAGGGCCAGGCCCAGGTAGAGGGCCAGGGCCGACCCGTGGTTCACCAGCGCTTCGCGCCATCGGACGGTGGGTGGGGTCATAAGGAGCCTGAGGTGAGCATAAGCCTTGTAAGGAGGGCCAGAGCGATTGTAGATTGCCGATTGTGGATGGCGGATTGGGCGCGGCGCATCTGGACGTGTTGGTGTCACGCTGATGTCACAACGGGGCGCCTGGAAGCGCGCCAGGGAGGGCGAAGCCTTCGCAGGATAAACCCCGATTTCTTATGGGTGTGCGGCCCTCTCTCCGACCTTCCTCCGCCGGGGGAAGGAGCCGGACGTCTCCCCCTGGCGGGTTCAGGGGCGGACAAACATACGCCCCAATGCCGCTTCCACCGCTTTCGGACGCCCCTACGCACGGCTCTGGTCTCCCCGCGCGGGAGAGGGGCAGGGGGTGAGGGTGGACCGGCGCATACCAACACCATAAGCCTTGTCTACGCCAGTGCATTTTGCCCGCCCCTTAAACCCCCGGCATGGAAGGGGGCAGAACCCTGCACCTTGAAGGGCGGCATCACCCCTGTCCATCCGCCTGGCGCAACTCGGCCACGACATTCACCGGCAGCGCATGTTCCCAGAGCCGCCCGCCCAGGCGTTCGAGTTCCTGTACCGTGGCGTCACGCTCCTGAACCGGGACCAGCGCCACCAGCGCCGCGCTGCCCGCGTCGAGTTCCTGCCCGATCTCGTAGAGGGCCTGGTCGGGAAAGCCCGTGTCGCGTACCAGCCGGTGCACGGCCTGGTTGGCCGCTTCCCCGGCCAGGGTCGCCGATTGTGGGCCGAGCATGCCGGCAAAGGTGTACACAAACCACGCGGCCCCACCGACCACGGTAGCGGCTATCTCGCTCAGTTCCTCGCGCAGGTCGCCCGGTTCACGGAGGGTAATCCGCCCGTCGGGACGCTTCTGCACCACTGCCACGTGGCTCTGCGGGCCGCCGAGCCGCCGGGTCAGGTCGAGGACGGCATCCTTCGCTTCTCGCGCCTGCCGCGCGCTGTCAAAGGTGTAGACCAGGAGCAGCGTATCGTCTTGCATGGCGTCGCCTCATTAACCTGTGAACTATGTTTATATTTTCGCCCCCCTCCCAGCCTTCCCCAGCCGGGGTTCGGGGGCGGACAGAACGCATGAGCGCAGATACGGTGGATGGCATTGGGATGCGCTGCTTCACCCTCACCTCCTGCCCTTCTCCCGCGTTGCGGGAGAGGGGAGAGCCGAGCCGAGCAGTGGGGCGTCCCAAAGCGGCAGCGGCTGTTGGAGCTCAAATGGTTTGTCCGCCCCTGAACCCAGCCGGGGGAGGCGCCGAGCGCCCTCCTCCGGCGGGGGAGGGTTGGGGAGGCAGGTGGTTGCCGAAATCCAAAATCGCAAATCTCACCCCCACGTCAGCCGCAGCACCCGCAGCCAGTTGCGGTAAGCCAGGCGCTCCAGCGTTGCGTCATCGTAGCCGTGGGCGCGCAGCGCCGCGATGAGCCGGGGCAAGCCCGTCACGTCGCCGATTGCGGCGGGAATCGTCGCTCCGTCGAAGTCCGAGCCAAAACCGACCCGCTCCGGACCCACCCGTTCCATCAGGTAGTCAATGTGCCGAATCAGCGTGCTCAGCGGCGTGTCGGGGTTGCGGCTGCCGTCCTCGCGCAGAAAGCTGACCGCGAAGTTCACCCCGACCATGCCATCGGAGTCGCGGATGGCATCGAGTTGCCGGTCAGTGAGATTGCGCGAACTGGCGCAGAGCGCGTGCGCGTTGGAGTGCGTCGCCACCAGCGGCGCCCGGCTCAACCGCGCCACGTCCCAGAACCCCGCCTCGTTCAGGTGCGACACGTCGAGCATGATCCGCAGCCGGTTGCAGGCCCGAACCAGGCGCTTGCCCGCTTCGGTCAACCCTGGCCCGATGTCGGGCGCGTGCGGGTAGGCGAAGGGCACACCGTGCCCGAAGACGTTCGGCCGGCTCCACACCGGGCCGAGCGAGCGCAACCCGGCCTGATAGAAGACCTCCAGGGCATCCAGGTCCGGGTCAAGCATCTCGGCGCCCTCGAAGTGCAGCACCGCCGCCAGCACGCCCGCGTCGAGGCAGCGTTCAATCTCGTCCACGCTCCGGCAGACGCGCAGGCCGCCCGCCGACTCGGCCTCCAGGCGGAACAGCAGTGCGGTCATGCTCACCGCCGCGCGCCAGGCATAGGCAGGGTCAAGGGGCGGCGGCAACGGCAGCATGTAGCTCGCGCCGGGGGGCAGGTCGGGATCGGGAATGGCCGGCGTCTCGGCAGGGGGCACGAACACCGCGAAAAGGCCGCCGGCGAAGCCGCCGGCGGCCGCGCGGGGCGCGTCAAGATGGCCGTGGGGCGAGGCCCGGAAGAATGAACGTTCCTCACCCGGCCGGGGCCGGTAGAGGCGCAGCAGCGTATCGTTGTGGCCGTCGAAGATGGGGAGGAACCTCTGGGAAGCCATGGGCCATCCGTTCCTACAATGTGCGGAGGAAGGGCGCCCGCACCGCGATCGTCGCCACAATCAACCAGCCGGCCAGGGCGCTGCCGGCCACCACCAGGGGGACGCTGCCCACCACCTGTGCGACGCCCCCGGCCAGCATCCCGCTCATCGGGCTCAGGCCCATCAGCAGCAGGGTGAACACGCTCATCACCCGCCCGCGCAGGCCATCGGGAACGATCGACTGGATGAGGGTGTTGGTCAGGGCCATGGTCGTTACCCCTGCCCACCCGGCCATGCCGATCAGCAACAGCGAGAGCGGCAGCCACCGCGAGGCGCTGAAGGCGATCAGCAGCCCTGGCTGCAGAAGCGCGGCCAGACGCACCAGCCGTCCCCGAGGGACCGCGTCGCCGAACTGGGCCAGGATCAGCGCCGCCGTCAACGCCCCCAGGCCGCTGGCCGCCGAGAGCATCCCCAGTCCACTCGCTCCGACGTGCAGAATATCACGGGCGAAGACCGGTAACAAGGGGATGTAGGCAAAACAGAAGAAACTGATCGCCGCTGCCTGCATCAGCAAGGCGCGCACCCGCGGCTCGTTCTGGATGTACCGCAGCCCCTCGCGCAACTGCCCGCGCCGCTGGACCCCGCTCGGTGGGCGAAAGGGCGGCAGCCGCATCAGCAGCAGGCTGGCGATGACGAAGACAAAGCTCGCCGCGTTCAGGGCGAACGCCGGTCCCTCGCCGATCAGCGCCACCACCACCCCCGCGACCGCCGGCCCCACCGTGCGCGCCGCGTTGAAGATTGACGAATTCAGGGCAATCGCGTTCAGCAGGTCCTCGCGTCCGACCATCTCTACTGTGAACGCCTGGCGCGCCGGCCCCTCGAAGGCGGTAACCACGCCCAGCATGGTCGCCAGCGCCACCACGTGCCACACTTCGATGCGTTCGGTGAGCGTCAACCATGCCAGGACAACCGCCAGCGCCATCGCCACCACCTGACTGACGAGCAACAACCGGCGCTTGGACACCCGGTCGGCGAGCGCCCCCGCTGGCAGCGATAACAGCAGCACCGGCAACGAGGCCGCCGCGGCCACCAGGCCCAGCATTGCCGGCGAGTTGCTCAGCCGCAGCACCAGCCAGCCCTGGGCGACGCTCTGCATCCAGGTGCCGGTCAGGGAGATTAGCTGTCCAATAAAGAACAGCCGGTAGTTGCGGTGGCGCAAGGCCCGGAAGATCGGAGGGAAACGGCTGGTTTCCGCGGAGGCATCTGATGTGGAGGCGCCGGTCGTTGCAGCCA
This sequence comes from Chloroflexaceae bacterium, assembly GCA_034431835.1. Lineage (GTDB taxonomy): Bacteria > Chloroflexota > Chloroflexia > Chloroflexales > Chloroflexaceae > JACAEO01. The sequence goes on from DAOUDA010000077.1 coordinate 3,763, forward strand.
TAGTGTCGAGATTATTCCTCCTCGGCCAGGGCCTCGTAGAGCGTTTTCATCGCTTCGTACATCGCCCCCAACTGCTCATGGCTCAGGTGGCTCATGCGCTGTTCGACATACGCCCGATGGCGCGGGCGCAACTCGTCAATCAGGGCCTTCCCCTGGGGTGTCAGTTGCACCAGCGTGACACGGCGGTCGTGCGGATCGGCGGCGCGACGCACCAACCCCCGCGCCTCCAGCCGATCCACCAGGCGCGTCAGGTTGCTGTTGTCGGCCAGCATCTCGTGGCAGATCTGGCTCAACGGCACTCCTTCCACGCTGGCATGAAACAGGATGGCGTACTGCGGGGTCGAAAGGTCGTAGGGTCGAAACTCCTCGCGGTTCAGTTCCTGAAAGCGCCGGTGGAGCTTCAGGAACAGCCGGTAGGTCTCGATCTGCGGCGAGTCCTGGCAGGAGATTTCAGGCATGGGCCACCTCAGATATCCATGCGGCGGTACTGCTGCAACCTTCCCAGGGGCGTGGGGAAATCGGGTTTCCCTATGGTTCATCAGTCTACGCGACCGTATTTGACTTGTCAACCATTTCGACGCTAAACAAGCGCCCCGGCAGCGGTCGCCGGGGCGCGGGGCGGGCGCGACGCCTACCAGTAGAAGGCGAAGACCCAGACCATCAGAACAAAGGCGATCAGTCCAGTGATGCCGAGCAGCAAGAAGTAGCTCGGAACCTCGGGGTTGTCACTCCACTCAGGCTGCATACAGCCCTCCTGTCCCATTCGTCGCGCGAACCTCCGGGGTTATTGTACCGCAATCTGCACAAACCGCCAATCAGCCAGCGACCGCCGGGCCCGTGCAACGTGCATTGAGCAAGGCTCTGACCCCGATTGGTGCGGTGGGGGGGGGGGGGGGGGCG
>DAOUDA010000078.1:0-21405 GCA_034431835.1 Chloroflexaceae bacterium
CCCGCCGGGCCGGCTCTACGGCCCGCCCGGCGCCCCCTTTTCGTTTCGCGCGCGTCTATGCTATCATACACCCGCTGGAGTAAGGAGACCACCATGGGTGACGCGGAGAACCGGCGCGGGCAGACGCAACGGCTTCCCGACCGAGACGCGCCAGAGCCAACCGGCCGGTCCGGCCAGACGCGGCGCTACGACCCCGACGACGACGAGTGGGTCGAGCGGGCGCCGGCCGATCCCCACTGGCGCAGGGAACGCTCATCTGGCCGGCGGCGCCAGGCGCGCGGCCCGCTGCCGGCTTCACCCCAGGAGTTCCAACTGTGGTTGCAGGCCGGCGGCTGGCGCTACCTGGCAGGAATCACGCTGCTGGGCATTGTGCTGCTGATTGCGCTGCTCGCCCTTGCGCGCACCGACCAGCGCGAAAGCGGCCTGGGCTTCCGCGAACCCACTTCCGCGCCCGTCACGACCCCTCTGCCCGGCAGCGGGACATCGGGCGCGCCATACCCGGCGCCGACGTCCGAAGCGCCTACGGCGGCCCCGCTTGGCGGGCGTTTCTACATCGTCAGCGGCACCGGCGACCAGGGACTCTTCCTGCGGCCTGATCCTTCGACCACCGGCGCGCCGATCACCACCCTGCCCGAAGGCACGCGGGTCGAAGCGATCGGCGAGGACGTGCCGGGCGGCGACTACCTCTGGCGCAAGGTGCGCGCCCCCGATGGGCGCGAGGGCTACGTCGCGGCGGATTTTCTGATCGCTGCGCCGTAGGGGCGGTGATCAATCTTCGCGTGAGCGAGTGATCACGGCGCGGGCGCTGCGCTTCTCGGGCTTTGGCGGGGGCGGGCCGAGGACCAGGGCGATAACCTCGTCAATATGGCTGACCAGGCGCACGTTCAACTTTGAGCGCACCACAGTGGGGATTTCGACCAGGTCACGGCCGTTCTTCTTCGGCAGCACCACTTCGCGGATGCCGGCGCGATAGGCCCCCAGCACCTTCTCCTTGATCCCGCCGACGGGCAGAATGCGCCCGCGGAGGGTCAGTTCGCCGGTCATCGCCACGTCGCGGCGCACGGTGCGGCCACTGAGCGCGGAGATCAGCGCAATGGCGATCGTCAGACCGGCGGAGGGACCGTCCTTAGGCGTGGCGCCTTCGGGCACATGCACGTGAATATCGGTCTTCTCGAAGCGCCGGGCGTCCAGCCCCAGGGCCGCGGCATTGGCCCGCGCATACGACAGCGCGGCGTGGGCCGACTCCTGCATCACCTCGCCGAGTTGCCCGGTGAGGGTCAACGTGCCTTTCCCCTCCATCAGCGAGACCTCGACCGGCAGGGTATCGCCGCCTGCGCCGGTGTAGGCCATCCCCGTGGCGACGCCGATCTGGTCGTGCTCCTCCACGCTGCTCACATCGTAGCGCGGCGGCCCGAGGAGTTTCTCTACCAGGCGCGGGGTAATCACGCGGGGGGCGCGCCGGCCCTCGGCGATGCGCCGGGCGATCTTGCGGCAGATCGCGGCGATCTCGCGTTCAAGGCCGCGCACGCCGGCCTCGTAGGTGTAGCCGCGAATAATGGCGCGCAGCGTCGTCTCGCCAAAGCGCAACGAGGCGGGCGGCAGGCCACAGGCGGCGATCTGCCGGGGCACGAGGAAGCGCCGGGCGATCTGCAGCTTCTCCTCCTCGGTGTAGCCAGGCAGTTCGATCACCTCCATGCGGTCAAGCAGCGGCTCGGGGATCTCGTCCAGGTAGTTGGCGCTGGTAATAAAGAACACCTTGGAGAGATCAAAAGGAAGATCGAGATAATGATCGGCGAAGGTGTTATTCAGCTCCGGGTCGAGCACCTCGAGCAGCGCATCGGCGGGATCACCGCGGAAATCCACCCCGATCTTATCCACCTCATCGAGCATCAGCACCGGATTCAGCGCCCCGGCCTCTTTCATGCGCTGAATGATGCGCCCGGGCATGGCCCCGATGTACGTGCGGCGATGGCCGCGGATCTCGGCCTCATCGCGCACGCCGCCCAGGCTCAGGCGCACGAAGCTGCGCCCCAGCGCCTCGGCGACGCTGCGGCCCAGGCTGGTCTTGCCCACGCCGGGCGGGCCGATCAGGCAGAGGATGGGGGAGTGCTGGTGCGGCCCGGCCAGTTGCCGCACGGCGATGAACTCCAGGATGCGGTCCTTCACCTTCGCCAGCCCGTAGTGGTTCTTATCGAGCACGCGGGCCGCCGCGCGCAGATCGGTGCGATCATCGCTCATCGCGCCCCACGGCAGGGCCAGCACCCAGTCGAGGTAGGTGCGCACCACTGCATGTTCGGGACTATGGGGCGGAATGCTCTCCAGGCGGGCAATCTCCTCGGCGACGCGGGCGCGGGCGCGTTCGGGCAGCGGAGTGGCCGCGGCCCGTTCGCGGAGCATGAGCGCCTCGCGCTGCGCCGGATCCTCCTGCCCGAGTTCGCGCTGAATGATCTTCAACTGTTCGCGCAGGTAGAGTTCGCGCTGACTGCGGTCAACCTCCTTCTGCACCTGCGACTGAATGCGGCTCTCCAGTTCAAGCACATCAAGCTCGCGCGAGAGCAGGGCGCTGACGCGGTGCAGGCGTTCTTCGGGATCGAGGGTTTCCAGCACCTCCTGGCGCGTGGCGCGGGAGAGGGGCAGCGTGGCGGCGATCAGGTCGGCGAGGCCGCCGGCCTGGTTCACGTTGAGGGCCGTAACATAGGCGTCATCGGGCAGGGAGCGCGACATGCGCACCACGCGCTCGAAGAGTGCCAGTACCCCGCGCATTAGCGCCTCGACGGCGATGCTGCGCTCTTCGATTGGCGCCAGCGGTATTGCCCGCACCCGCAGTACCGGCGCTTCACTCAACACCCTGATGACGCGCATCCGCCGCCGGCCGGTCAGCACCACCCCCGTAGAGCCATCGGGCATCTTGCGCGCCCGCTCGACCTGCGCTTCGACCCCGATGGTGTAGAGATTGTCCAGGCTTGCATGCTCTCCCTGGACATTGCGGCAGGCCAGCGCCAGCAGGATGTGGTCGCCGACACAGGCCGACTCTACCGCGGCCAGGGCCGCCGCCTCGCCGAGAAACAGTTGGGCCTGCATGTACGGAAAGAGGACGGTATCGGAGAGCGGCAGCACAGCCAGATCACGCTCGTCCTGCAGTTCGTCGCTGGCCAGGTCAGGCGCGCCACTGGCGGGAAAATTGAATAGAACCGGTATCTCCTCGGGCACGGCCCACCTCCCCTGGGGCGTGACAGCCCGCGTTGCCGCCGGGCCGCCAACTCACCTGCATTATAGCATTGCGGGGTGGGGGTTGTAAGGGATTCTCGGCGCTGGAAAGCTGTGCATTCGATGGCGGATGCGGCGCATACACCTTGACAGAAGGACCGGTTTCCGCTACAATTTTTTGGTGCGGGAGGCCCGCCAATGTAGCTCAGTCGGTAGAGCAGCTGTTTCGTAAACAGCCGGTCGCCGGTTCGAGTCCGGCCATTGGCTCCACACGTTGCGGCAAGACGACACGGAGGGCTGGTGCAGCGCCTGGCGCTGCACCAGCCCTCGGGCTGTCTTGCGCCTTCACGCTCCGCCTGTGGTGCGTGCAGCCGAGGGCAAACGCGCCGCACACCTGTTAGTTGTTCCGTCGTCAAAATCCCCTGGCGCGAACGTGTCCTGCCGATATGGCCGACCAGGCCATGTAGCGAGCGCTCGTGAAAGGAAGACGGATGAGTCGCCTGAGCCTGCGTCAGGTGGTGCTTACGCCTGGTGAGGATGGCTGGTTCGTTGCTGAGGTCCCCAGCCTTCCCGGCTGTATCAGCCAGGGGCGCACTCGAGCCGAGGCCATTGCCAACATCCGGGAAGCGATCGCCCTGTACATCGAGTCCCTTCAGGCCCGGGGCGAGCCGATCCCTGACGATCGCCTTGACCGCCAACTCGTCGTGGTGTAGGATGCCGCCCCTGCCGATCATCTCGGGCCGTCGCTGCGTGGCGACTCTGAGCAAAGAGGGCTTCGTGCTCGTCCGGCAGTGGGGCAGTCATATGATCATCGAGCGTGAGCACCCCCGGGCGACCATCAGTGTGCCCGACCATGATGAGCTTGACCGGGGCACGTTACGGGCGATCATTCACCAGACCGGGCTGACCGTCCAGGAGTTCATTGACCTGCTTTGATCTGCCCTGCTTCACGCGCTTGGACCTGGTTTCCGTTGCCCTCCCTTTAGAGCAGTGGCCGTCGTGATCGATCCCCTGAGGGCCCTGAGGGGTATGGCGTGTTGCGCTCGCACCGCCATCGTTGCGGGTCGATCTTTTCGCGAAACGCTACAGGCAGTGTGTGCGGCGCGGAGCCTACCCCGAACCCCGTGCCACGGCAATGGCCGCGCGCATGTTCGATTCGGGCACGGTTATCGGCGTGACGCAGCCCGCGGCGAGGATCAGCCCCCGCCCGTCCACCTGGGCGATGGCCTCGCGCGCCTCGCGCGCGACCTCCTCGGGTGTGGCGGCCAGCAGGGTGTCCCACTGCGCCAGGCCGCCGGCCACCGCGCCGCTGAAGCACGCGGCCCCCTCGCGCAATGACGGCCCGGCCTTGCGGTCGTGCCAGTTGACCACCTGGAAGGGGTAATCGGCCACCAGGTCGATCATCAACTCCTCGCCGTGGAGGTGCAGCACGTTCAGCCAGCCGTCGCGGCTCGGCGCGGCCACCTCCAGATCGCCGGTGCGGCCCCAGCGCCGGTATTCCTCCTCGGACATCACACCGTAGCTGGCGTCGGTGGTGGACAGGAAGATGCCCGCCGCGCCGGTACGCATCACCGCCGCCACGAAGGCGCTCCACGTCTCGATAATCGCTGCAAAGCCGCGCTGGAACACCTCGGGATGGCGGCGCCGCCAGATCACCGCGCGGGGACCGGCCAGACAGCGGGCCACGGTGAGCGGGTTGAAGATCGTCTGGATGAAGGGTGTATCGCCGGCCCCGGCGGCGATCAGTTCCAGGCAGCGCAACTGGCGCCCCAGGGCGCCCTCGCTCACCGGCCAGGGGCGCAGGGCCTCCCACTGCTCCAGCGCGGTGATCGGCGGCGGCCCCTTGACCAGGTCGCCCTCGGCATTGCCATCGTAGACGCCGGTGAGTCCCAGATCCTCGGCCACGAAGGTCTGGGAGGGTGTGACCTTGATGAAATCGAAGTCAAAGCGTTGTTGAAACTCCAGGGTGGCCCGGGCCAGCGCCTCGGCGGAGCGATCCTCGATCGGCCAGTGGCGCCACAGGGCAATGGGGGTGCGTGGGGTAGTCCGCCGCGCGATGGTCGCCTGCAACAGGTCGTGTTTGTTCATTCGCGGCCTCCTCGACCCGCCTTCCGAGGTTCAGCGACGTTGTCTACGGCATGCTTCACACCCAGGTGTTGGCGCAGGGCCGAAGGATTGGCGCAGCTACTGCTTCCACCCTGCGCCGGGAGCGAAGCGCGTTCAAGCGTCGGGGTTGAGCAGGAACCTGATCGTATCGGCGAGTTCGGCGGCCTTCACCGGTTCCTCGACCACGGCGATGGTCCAGTCGGCGGCGTAGGGCACCGATTGCAGATGCACCATCGGCAGGGCGCTGGCGATCACGATGGGGATGTTCGCCGTGGCGTCATCGGCGCGCAGCCGCTCGATCAGTTGTTCCTCGGGGGTTTCCAACGCCGGCAGCGCGATGATGAACAGGCTGGGCAACTCCTGGGGGAGTCCGTCCGGCGTGTGTGTAGATATGCTGAACGAGTCGTTCGGGATCAGCGCCGCCAGCCGCTCGCGGGCGCGGGCGTCGCTTGCCACCACCGCTACTGATGTAGGCATAGCTGACCTCAGCGATACTCGATGGGTCGTCTCGGCGTTCTTTGTCGCCGCTCCCTGACGGTGTCTCCACACACCGACATCAACGCAAAGCAGCGGCTTGCTCTCATCGCCAAAACGGCAAACTGGCTTCCTACCAGCGCCAGGCGGCTTCGACGAGAGGCGGCCCGCGCCGGTGGTTACGGTATTGTAGCACACTCAGCAGCGGCGCGACCGGAGCTTGCAGGAGAACCCGGGCCCTTCTGGCGTCACACCCATTCGCGCCCCAAATCCAAAATCGCATCATCCCTCTTCAACGCTCATCCCCATAATGTTGAAGCCCGCGTCCACATAGAGCACCTCGCCGGTCACGGCGCGACTGAGATCGCTGCACAGCCAGAGGGCGGCATCGCCCACGTCATCAATGGTAACGTTCCGGCGCAGGGGCGCCTGCGCGGCGAAGGTGCGGTGCATGGCGCGAAAACCGGCGATGCCGCTGGCGGCCAGGGTGCGGATCGGCCCGGCGCTGATGGCATTGACCCGCACACCACGGGGCCCCAGGTCGGCGGCCAGGTAGCGCACGCTGGCCTCCAGCGCCGCCTTGGCGACGCCCATCACGTTGTAGTTGGGGATCACCTGTCGCGCGCCGTGGTAGGTCAGGGTGAGGATGGACGCGCCGGGGCCCAGCAAGGGCTCGGCCGCGCGCAAGAGCGCGGTTAGCGAATAGACGCTGACATCCATGGCCAGATGGAAGCCTTCGCGGGTGGTGCGGAGGTAGGGGCCGTTCAGTTCGTCCTTGTTGGCAAAGGCAATGGCGTGGACCAGCACGTCGATCTGGCCCAGGATCTCCCGCGCGCGCTCCATGAGCGCGGCGATCTCCTCGTCGCGGGTCACGTCGCACGGCGCGATGAGTGGCGCGCCGAGGCTCTCGGCCAGCGGGCGCACGCGCCGTTCCAGCGCCTCGCCGGCGTAGGTGAAGCCCAGGGTGGCCCCTTCGCGGTGCAGCGCCCGCGCGATGCCCCAGGCAATCGAGTGGTCGTTGGCCACGCCCAGGATCAGCCCCCGTTTGCCGTCCATCAGGCCCATAGTTCGTCTCCTCTGAGAAGCATGAAGAAATGTGGGGGTGTGGAGATGCAGAGGTGTCGAGCTGTAGCAGTGTTATTTCATCTCCACACCTCCACACCTCCACACCCCTCACAGCCTCCCGGCTACGTGTCCGATCAGCAACTCCTCGACCGTCACGTGGGGCGGGTAAGCGACGAGGGTGGCAACGGCCGCAGCCACGTCTTCGGGGCGAAGCATGTTGGCGCGGTTCCACGTGCCGGGCACGGCTGCCCACAGATCGGTGTCGGTCGCCGCGGGCAGCACCGAGGTGACGCGGATGCCCCGGGGACGCAGTTCTTCGCGCACGGCGTTCAAGAAGCCCAGGGCGCCGTGCTTGGCCGCGCTGTAGGCTGCCCAGCCCGGGAAGGCCTGCCGGGCGGCCACCGAGGCGATGTTGACCAGCAACCCGCCCGCCGCCATTCGCGGGGCGGCATGCTTGCACACCAGAAACAGGCTGGTCAACTGGGCGCGCAGGGCCTCTTCCCACGTCGCCAGTTCGATCTGCTCAAAGGGGGCGACCAGCGCCCCGCCCACGCTGTGCACCACGACATCGAGGCGTCCGGTGGGCGCGACAGTGCTGGCGACCAGGGCGCGCACTTGCTCCTCACTGGTGACATCACAGGCGACGGGCAGAGCCTCGGCGCCGCGGGCGCCAGCGGCCGCCGCCGTCTCGGCCAGGGCGGGGGCCGAACGCGCCGCCAGGATGAGGCGCGTGCCCGGCGCGGCGAGGGCCAGCGCCGTGGCGCGCCCGATGCCCCGCGACGCGCCGGTGATTAAGATGCTCCGCTGGTTGGTCATGGCAAGGGCCTTTTCACAGGTTGGAAGGTGGGGAAACCCGGTTTCCCCACCCCCCGGCCCGGCGGGTCAAGAAGGTCCGGGAGGGCCAGGCCCTCCCGGATCCTCCGGTGTGGGGCCCGTGGGCGCCTCAAATCTCCTGGGCGCGGGCGCGGCCCACGTGGGCCATAAACTCGGCTCGCGTCTTGGGGTCGTCGCGGAAGACCCCGCGCATGGCCGAGGTGACCATGCTGGCATTGGCCTTCTTTACGCCCCGCATCACTGAGCACATATGCACCCCTTCGGCCACTACGGCCACCCCCAGGGGTTGCAGGTGCTGGTCAATGAACTCGGCGATCTGCACGGTCATGCGCTCCTGCACCTGCAGGCGCCGGGCGAACATCTCAACGATGCGCGGGATCTTGCTCAGCCCCACCACCTTGCCGTTGGGGATGTAGGCGACGTGCACCTGGCCCATAAACGGCAGCATGTGGTGCTCGCACAGGCTGTAGAAATCGATGTTCTTCACCAGCACCATTTCATCATAGCTGACGCTGAAGATGGCATCGTTGATCAGCGCCTCCGGGTCCACGTGGTAGCCAGCGGTCAGTTCGGCGTACATTTTGGCCACCCGCGAAGGGGTTTTCAGCAGGCCTTCGCGGTCGGGCTGTTCGCCGATCCCCGCGAGGATCTCCCGTACCGCCGCCTCGATCTGGGGGTTGGAGCCGTAGGCGACGCCCTCGAGTTTGCCCCGTCCGGGAACGATCAGGGCCTCGTAGTCGTGCGTGTTGAAATCCTCGTGGTCGTGTCCGTTCGGGTGGTGGGTTCCGTTATGTTTCAGTTGGGTCGTCATGGGTGGATCCGTATTATATAGCAATGTACCTGGTCTCAAAACGATTGACATGCGGATACACGAGCGTGGGGAAAGCCGGTTTCCCCAACGCCCTGCTAACCGGTAGTGGCCCGGGGAAACGGGGTTTCCCCACATCTCTGCCGGCCGGGAGGAACCTGGGGAAACCTGGTTTCCCCGGCTTCTCTTTACCGGCGCGCGCCGGCCTCGACCGGGCCGGCGTACTCGAAGACGTTCTTGCGCGTTTCCCAGAGCTTGAGGTGGCGCAAGCGGCCCTCGAAACGGGGCGCGAGTTCGTTCCAGAGATAGACAACGATGTTCTCAGCCGTTGACGGTTGATCGGCAAAGGCCGCGATCTCGCGGTCGAGGTGATGAAAATCGAGCTGATCGAGCACCTCGCGCACGGTGCGATCCAGCGCCGCCAGGTCAATGACCATACCTGTCTCGGGGTCAACCGGCCCGCTGACGCTCACCTCCACGGTGTAATTGTGGCCATGCCCGTTGGGGTTGTTGCACTTCCCGTAGACGGCGCGATTCTCCTCATCGGAGAGCGCCGGCGCGTGGAGCCGGTGGGCCGCCGAGAAGGTGTAGGCCCGGGCGAAGGTGGTCTCGTCGGCGCCGTCGTACTCCGCCCACAGATCGGCCATCTCGTACAGGCGCAGGCGCGCCAGACGGGCCTTGGCGGGCAGCCGCGCGGCGATCAGCCGCCAGAGCACCCGCACCAGGTTCTCGGTGGTCGGGAGTTGGGTTTTGAAGTAGGGCGTATCTTCATTCAGGTGCTTGTGGTCGAACTCCTCCAGCACCTCATTTACAATCGCCTTCAATTCGGTCATGTTCATCACCATACCCGTGCGCGGATCGAGCGCGCCGGTGATGGTAACGTCGAGCGTATAGTTGTGCCCGTGCCCGTAGGGACTGGTGCACTTCCCGAAGATCCGCTCGTTCTCCTCGGGGCTCCAATCGTCGCGCCAGTAGCGGTGCGACGCCGAAAACTCGAAGCGTCGGGTTGCGTAAACCATAAGCCTGGGATCCTTTCAGGCGCCGTTGCTCGTGAACGGAGTTCCGGGGCGGCTGCCCCGCTCCCTGACAGAGGAAATGGGTTATTCTGAGAGTGCCTCAGCAGTCTGTGAAGTCAGTTTCCTGGCCCTTCCGCCCCCCTCCCAACCTCCCCCCGTTGGGGGAGGCGCAGGACTCAACTCCCCCGGCGGGGGAGGGTTGGGGAGGGGGTGGGTTTAGCAAAGGACTTAGTTCACAGGGTACTCAGTCTCCCGGACCTTCTCACGCGGGACATTGTTCCCGTCAGGTCTCCGTTTTCGACGCCATGTTATACAGTAGCACGGGTTGATCTTTTGTCAAGGATTTGCACAGGATTTGCAATGAATATGCAGGCATGCCACTGTCTGGAGGGTTGGGGAAACCTGGTTTCCCTAACCCTTCTCAACTTCAGGGGCGTGCCTCATCACCCATCACCTGCCTCCTGCCCCTCCACGGCAGGTGGAGAGGCAGGACCACAGACCTCAGGTTAGACGCTAGAAATCTATGGGAGGGCGCAGCCTTCCCCAACCTTCACCTGACCCGCACGCTCAACGGGTAGAGTCGCCCGCCGCGCCAGACGCCGGTGATCTCCACCGGGCCAAAGCGCACGCTGTCGCCGGGGCTGCGTTGCAACTCCGCGAGGGCGGCGCTGTCGCGTATGGGACCGTCGAGCTTGATCTGGCGCGCGGCGGCTTCGGGTACGCCCCCCGGTCCCAACCGTTCCACGAGCACGGCCGAGTCGCCGCGGGCCAGCAGGTCGCCCCGCACGCGCACCGCCTGACCCTCGTAGAGGCCGCTATTCTCCAGCAGCAGGGCGATGGTCACCTCGCGCAGGCCCAGGGGGGTGATCCGGGGATCGGTGAGTTGATAGGCATAACGCCCCTCCGGCCCGAAGTTCCCCGGTCCGGCGAGCAGGCCACTGGCGCTAACGATGCCGTAGCGGACGGCGCCGGCTTCGTTCAGGGGCGGGTCGGCGGGCAGTGGGGGTGGTTCGCCCAACCACAGGCCCTCCGGCGCGAGCGGTGTGGGCGCCCCATCCGGGGCAAACCTCACCCCTTCAACCAGCGTTGCCCCCTGGTTGCCGATCAAGAGGTAGCCGAAGGTCCGCACGGGGCCAGGGGTGGGCGCGGCGAGGATGGCGCTGAGAGCCGGAGTAGTCGGAACGGGGATGGCCGTGGGTAGTGTGCGGCGTTCCGCGCCACAGGCGGCGAGGAGGAGGGCGAGCAGCAGGAGGGGCAGCCAGCGCGTGGCAGTAGAGGGGTGCACGGCTTTGGATTTTGGATTTTGGATCGTGGTGTCGCGATCAGACCTGGCGATGATGGGTGTGCGTTCCAGGGATATGTTCGGCTCCCCGCGGGCATAGCGCCGGGGAAGCGGCGTGTCCATCATCGTTTGCCATTGTACCACGGGGCGCGAGCAGCACCCCTGCCCCTCAGCCCCCGTCGGTGGGCGGCGCCGGCGCCCCTGGAAGTCCTGGAAAGTCCCATGATAGGTTTTGACAGTCTCTCTGAGGCTTCTGGAAGCGTAGCGGTGCTAGAATTGATAGTGTATTCGGAATTGTGCGTGCAGTCACGAACCGAGGAGACAACCGAACGTATGGGTACCAAAAACTCACGCCTCCAGGGATTTTATCAACTCAACCCGTTCGAGCGGCTCCAGATGGTCAAGTCGTTCGATGGGCTGTGCGACGAAGATCTGCGCGTGTTGCACGGGGGGCATGGCGCCCTCTCGATCGAGCGCGCCGACAAGATGATCGAAAACGTCGTCGGCACCTTCAACCTGCCTCTGGGCATTGCGACGAACTTCCAGATCAACGGGCGTGATTATCTTGTTCCAATGGTGGTGGAAGAGCCTTCGATCGTGGCCGGGGCCAGTTATGCCGCGAAGATGGTGCGTGAGGGCGGCGGGTTCAGCGCCGGCAGCACCGACCCGCTGATGATTGGCCAGGTGCAGATCGTGAACGTGACCGCGCCACAGAGCGCGCGGCACGATATTTTGCGCCGCAAGGATGAGATTCTGGCGATTGCCAACGCGCAGAGCCGCTCGCTGGTCGCCCTCGGCGGGGGCGCCCGCGATGTCGAGGTGCACTATCACCCCGCCAGCCCTATGGGGCCGATGCTGGTGGTGCATCTGATTATTGATACGCGGGATGCGATGGGCGCCAATGCCATCAATTCGATGTGTGAGGCCGTGGCCCCGCTGCTGGAGCAGATCACCGGTGGTCGGGTCTACCTGCGCATTCTCTCGAACCTGAGCGATCGGCGCCTGGCGCGCGCTCGCTGTGTGGTGCCGCCGCGCGCCCTCGAGCGCGACGGTCTGCGCGGCGAAGAGGTGGTCGAAGGCATTCTCTGGGCCTATGCCTTCGCCGCTGTGGACCCCTACCGCGCCACGACCCACAACAAGGGCATTCTCAACGGCATTGACCCGGTGATCGTCGCCACCGGCAACGACTGGCGCGCCATCGAGGCCGGCGCCCATGCCTACGCCGCCCGCAGCGGGCGCTATACCTCGCTGAGCGTCTGGGAGAAGGACGCCGAGGGCAACCTGGTCGGCACGCTGGAGATGCCCATGGCCGTCGGCATCGTCGGCGGGGCGACCAAGGTGCATCCCGCCGCGCAGGCCGCCCTCAAGCTGCTTGGCGTGACCAGCGCCAACCAGTTGGCCGAGATCGCCGTCTGCGCCGGTCTCGCCAGCAACCTGGCGGCCATGCGCGCCCTGGCCTGCGAGGGCATCCAGCAGGGCCATATGGGGCTGCACGCGCGCCAGATCGCCATGGCCGCCGGCGCCCACGGCCCGCTGGTGGACGAGGTCGCGCGGCGCATGGTCGAGGAGCGCAACATCAAGCCTGCCCGCGCCGAGGAACTGGTCGCGGAACTGCGCGCGGCGAGTTCACATTAATACGCAAAGGAGAGGGTCCGGGAGGGCTTTGCCCTCCCGGGAACATCCTTGTTTCATCTGATTTGTTGCATGACTCCCGGCGGGAGCAACTCACAGGGTTGCTCTCGGTGGGAACAACGGTGACAAGCTGACCGCAATGTTGCCTGGAAGAACCACCGGTCGCCTGTCGCCGCTTTGTTGGGGTCGTTTTGTTCTATATGTAAGGAGTTTTTCGTATGATGAAACCCATCCGGCCGGTGGGTCTGGTCGGCTACGGGGCCTACGTGCCGCGTTACCGCATCGCCGCGCGGGAGATTGCCCGCATGTGGACGGACGGGCAGGGCGGGGTGCCGGTGGAGGCGAAGAGCGTGCCCGGCCCCGATGAGGATGTGATCACTATGGCCATCGAAGCCGGTCGCAACGCCCTGGCCCGCGCGGCGCTGCCCGCCGAACGTCTGAGCGCGGTATGGGTGGGGAGCGAGAGCCACCCCTACAGCGTGAAGCCGTCGGGAACGGTGGTGGCCGAGGTCCTGGGGGCCTCGCACTGGATCAGCGCGGCTGACTGGGAGTTCGCCTGCAAGGCCGGCTCCGAGGCGTTGACCGCCAGCATGGCCCTGGTGGGCAGCGGCATGGCCGACTATGCCCTGGCCATCGGCGCCGACACCGCCCAGGGGCGCCCCGGCGACGCCCTGGAGTATACCGCCTCCGCCGGGGCGGGCGCGTTGCTGGTTGGCCCCGCCGAGGAGGCCGTGGCCACGATTGACGCGACGGTCTCGTATGTGAGCGACACGCCCGACTTCTACCGCCGGGCCGACCGGCCCTACCCGGTGCACGGCAACCGTTTCACCGGGGAGCCGGCCTACTTTCACCAGATCATGTCGGCGGCGCGGCGCCTGCTTAACGAGTTGGGGCGCTCGCCCGCCGATTTTACCTATGCCGTCTTTCACCAGCCCAACACCAAGTTCCCGCAGACGGTGGCGAAACGCCTGGGCTTCAGCGAGGCCCAGATCGCCCCGGGCCTGCTCAGCCCGCGCATCGGCAACCCCTACTCGGGCGCGGCCCTGGTGGGGCTGTGCGCCATCCTCGACGTGGCCCGGCCCGGCGATACGATCTTCGTCACCACCTATGGGAGCGGGGCCGGCTCCGACGCCTACGCCCTGACCGTGACCGGGCGCCTGCCCGCCTGCCGCGAGCGCGCCCCGCTCACGGCGGCCTACCTGGAGCGAGAGGTGTTCGTGGATTATGCTACCTACGCCAAATGGCGAGGTAAGCTGGTGCTGGGGTAGAGGAGCAAACCGGGTTTCCCCAGACCCCTCCAACTGGCGTTGGGGCACGCGGAAACCTGGTTCCCAAAGGTCACATGGAGCTGTTTTTGAGAGGGCCGGGCCCTCCCGAACCCTCCCGAGTCGCAGAAGTGTTTTTGGAAGGCTGCGCCTTCCATGCTGGAAAGAGGGCTTACCTATGTCAGGAGCGTATCTGATCGGCGCGGGCGCCACGCCGGTAGCCGAGCACTACGGGCGGAGCCTGGCCGATCTGGCCAGCGAGGCGACGCGGGCGGCCTTCGCGGCGCTGCCGGAGTTCGTGGCGCACCGGGTGGGCGCGCTCTACGTGGCCAACGCGCTTGGCGATCGCCTGGCGGCCCAGGGACACCTGGGGGCCTATCTGGCCGCGGCGGTGGGGCTGCGGGGCGTGCCGGCGGTTCGGGTGGAGGCGGCGGGCGCGAGCGGCGGCGTGGCCATCCACCAGGCGGCGCAGGCCATCGCTTCCGGAGCGGCCGAGATCGTGGCGGTGCTGGGCGTCGAAAAGGTCACCGACCATCTCGATGATGCGGTCGAGGCCGCGCTGGCCCTGGCCGGCGACGCCGAGACCGAAGCCTTGCACGGGTTGACCCTCACCGCCCAGTGGGCCATGCTGATGCGCCGCTACATGCACGAACATGGCTACGGCCCCGAGGCCTTTGCGCCCTTCCCGGTCAACGCCCACGCCAACGCCGCGAAGAACCCCCTGGCGCTCTACCGCTTTCCGATCAACGCCGACAAGTACCGCAAGGCCGCCATGGTCGCCTCGCCGCTGAACATGCTCGATTGTAGCAGCGTGGCCGACGGGGCGGCCTGCGTGGTGCTCGCCGGCGAGCGGGTGGCCCGCGAGGTGGCCGCCGAGGGCGTGCCGCTGGCGCGGCTGGCGGGTGTGGCCGTGGCGACCGACACCCCGGCGCTGGCCCTGCGGGCCGATCCGCTCGACCTGGCCGCGGCGCGGGCCAGCGCCCACATCGCCCTGGGGCGCGCCCATCTGGGCCTCAGTGACGTGGACGTCTTCGAGCTGACCGACCCCCACGGTATTGCCGCGGCGCTGGCCCTGGAGTCCATGGGCTACTACGAACCGGGCGCCGCGCCCCGCCACGCCGCCGACGGGGCCATCACACCTACGGGCCGCACGCCGATCGCCACGGCCGGGGGCTACAAGGCCCGCGGCGATGTCGCCGGCGCCAGCGGGGTGTACCAGGTCGTCGAACTGCTGCGCCAGTTGCGCGGCGAAGCCGGCCCCACCCAGGTGGACGGCGCGCGCGTGGCCCTGGCCCAGTGCCTCGGCGGCGTGGGCGCGACCGTCGCGACATGTGTCCTGGTCGCGGAGCGGTAGCGCAACCTTTAAGGTGGCGCTGCCGGGTTGCCTCGGAGGCCGGGGCGTGGGGAAAGCCGGTTTCCCCGCCCTTTGCACCCGGCACGGGAAGGCCAGCCGCCTTCCGGCGGGCCGGGGCATGGGGAAACCGGGTTTCCCCACCCCAGTGATAACAAATTGTTATCAATTTGTTAAAATCTAGGAATAGGTCTTCCTCTGGTTCGTTGAATCCGCTACAATACACAGCGCAACCTGCTAACCAGAGGAGGCACAATGTTCCAGCAAATGATCAACGGCAGCATCGCGGTCCTGTCCCGTCCGTCGGCTTCGACCTTCGAGGAACACGAGCAGAACAACCTTGGCTGGGCGCTGATCTACTCGCTGATAGCGGGCTTGATCAACGCTGTTGTTACGTGGATCGGCTCCCTGCTGGTTCCCCAGCAGATAATGGTGGATATTCCGGGCGCCGAGCCGGGCATGGCCGCGGCCCAGCCGGGGCTCTTCGCCTTGATCTCCAGTACCCTGATCGGTACGGTGATCGGTCTGTTAATCTACTGGGGGCTCGTCTATCTGCTCGGTCGCGCCTTCGGCGGCACCGGCGAGTTCGGTGAACTGGCCTACGGCTTCGCGCTGTTCAGCGCGCCGCTGACGGTGATCGGCGGTCTGGTCAGTATTATCCCGTTTGTGGGAGTGTTTCTCTCCTTTGCCGTGTCGATCTACGGTCTGTACCTGACCTATCTGGCCATCCAGTCGGGAATGAACCTGCCGGCGAACAAGGCCCTGTACGTGGTGCTCATTCTGTTCGCGATTGGCCTGGCGATCGTTCTGTGTATCGCCGTCTTCTTTGCCGCGCTTATCGCGGCATTCATCGGCGCCTCGGGCGGTTTTTCGCCCTGAGGTATGGTTCTCAGTCTGAGAGGTGCCCTTATGGAAATCGCCCGTCACTGGCGCGCGCGCGCCACCCGCTACCGGCTCGAGGGCCAGCGCCACCGTCACAGCGGGGTGGTGCGCTTCCCGCCCCAACCTCCCGCGCTGGGTGAGGATCCCGATGTCTGGGAGCCATTGGCCCTGAGCGGCCGCGGCGAGCTTTACAGCTTCAGCGTGCTGCGGCAGCCACCCGCCGGTTACGAGAGCTTCGGCATCTACGCGGTGGGTATGGTGCGTCTGGAGGAAGGCCCTCTGGTAACGGCGCAACTCACCGACTGCGCCGAAGAGGACCTGGCCATCGGCATGCCGGTCGAGATGGTCACGCGGCGCCTGGCCGATACGGGCGAGGACGGGGTGCTCGTCTACGGGTACAAGTTCCGCCCGCGGCTGCATCGGGGCGAATAACGATTCGCCCCGACTGCTGCGCCTGTAAGTCTGGTCGGGGCGAATAACGATTCGCCCCGACTTTCGTAAAAACAGTCATGTCCCCCACCGTCCCTTCGCTCTACAATCTGACCCTCGCGGAGCTTGAGGCGCTGATGCGCGAGTGGGACCAGCCGCCCTTCCGCGCCCGGCAGATCTACCGCCAGCTCTACGTGAACCTGGTGGACGACCCGGCGGCGATGACCGATCTGCCGGCGGCGCTGCGCGAGCGGCTGCGCGCCGAGACGACCATCGGCAGCCTGAGCCTGGCGCAGGTGCAGGCCGCCGACGACGGGCTGACGCGCAAGGCCCTCTTCCGCCTCCCCGGCGATGCCGTGCTCGAAACGGTGCTGATGATCTACCCCGACCGGGCCACGGCCTGCGTCTCGACCCAGGCCGGCTGCGGGATGGGCTGTGTGTTCTGCGCCACCGGCAAGCTGGGGCTGCTGCGGAACCTGACCACCGGCGAGATCGTCGAGCAGGCCCTGTGGGCCTCGCGGGAGTTGCGCCGCTGGCAGCGGGCCGAGGCGCCGATCGCCGCGCTGGCCCCGCACGCCGCCGATGCCGCCGCCCTCGGCGATGACGGGCAGTGGTGGGGCGCCGAGGGCGAACCTTTCAGCGAGCGGGTGACGCGCCAGGTGGGGCGGATTACCAACCTGGTGTTCATGGGGATGGGCGAGCCGTTCGCCAACTACGACCGCTGGTGGGCGGCAGTCGAACGGCTGCACGATCCCCAGGGCTTCAACCTGGGGGCGCGGGCCATGACCGTTTCGACGGTCGGCCTGCCCCCCGGCATTCGCCGCCTGGCCGGCGAGCGCCTGCCGATCAACCTGGCGATCTCGCTCCACGCCCCCGACGACGCCCTGCGCTCCGAGTTGATGCCGGTCAACCGGCGCTACCCGCTGGCGGAGTTGCTCGACGCCACCCGCGAATACATCGCCAGAACCGGCCGCCGCGTCAGCTTCGAGTACGTGCTGCTCCAGGGACGCAACGACCACCCGCACCAGGCCCTGGCCCTGGCGAAGCTGCTGCGCGGCCAGGGGGTGAGCAAAGGGCCGCCGCTGCTCTGCCACGTGAACCTGATCCCCTGGAACCCCGTGCCGGGCATGCCCCTGGGCCGCTCCGAGCGGCAGCGGGTGCTCGACTTCCAGCAGATCCTGCTCGACTACCAGATCCCCTGCACGGTGCGCGTCGAGCGCGGCGTGGCCATCGCCGCGGCGTGCGGGCAGCTGGCGGGGATGGGGTGAAAGTTTCTGGGAGGACGTAGCCCTCCCGGACCTCGGCAGCCTCCTGCTGCGGGAGCGGCATGGCCGGGTGAAAGTTTCTGGGAGGACGTAGCCCTCCCGGACCCTCCCGCTTGAGCACCTGCCGGTGCACCGAATCCAGGCCTCTGTGGAGAGGGTTCGGAAGGGTGCAGCCCCTCCAAAAGCCCCACTTTATGGGCAAGGCGTTCCCCGGTGTATAATACCTGACATCATGACCCTACCACCCCCGTGCCGCCCCATCCTGCTCCTCCTGGCGATCCTGCTCGTTGCCGGTTGCACCCTGCTGCCCTCTGCCCCCGGCGCGACGCCCGCGCCCTTCCCTGGGGGCGATGCCGCCTCCGGCGGCACGCTGATCATGGCCCTTGGCGCCCGTGATCCGCAGACGCTCGATCCGGCCCTGGTGGGTGACGTAACCAGCGCCTTCGTCGCGCGGCAGATCTTCAGCGGCCTGGTGCGCCTCTCCAACCGCCTGGAAGTGGAACCCGATCTGGCCGAGGGGTGGGAACTGGGGCCGGATGGCCGCACCTACACCTTCCGCCTGCGCCCCGAGGCGCGCTTCGCCGATGGCGCGCCCCTCACCGCCGACGATGTGCGCTACAGCCTCGAACGGGCCGCCGACCCGCGCCTGGCCCCTGCCCTGCCCGCCCGCACCTACCTGGGCGACATCGTGGGGGTGCGCGAGAAGATCGCCGGGCAGACCGAACGCATCACGGGAGTCCAGGTGCTCGACGAGCGCACCCTGACCATCACCATTGACGCCCCTAAAGGCTACTTCCTGGCCAAACTGGCCCATCCAACCAGTTTTGTGGTGGATCGGCGCGCGGTGGAGCGGGGCGGCGCCCGCTGGACCGAGCGGCCCAATGGCAGCGGGCCGTTTACCATCGAACGCTGGGACCACGACCGGCTGCTGGTGCTGGCGCGCAATCCGGCGTTTTACCGCCAACCGGCGCGTCTCGATCGGGTGCGGATGCTCATCGGCGCCGCGGCGAGTAATCCGCAGGTGCTCTACGAAGAGGGCGACATTGATATAACCAGCGTGCCGCCCTACGCCCTGGCCCGCGTGCGCGACGAGAACAATCCCCTCTCGCGCGAGTTGCTCCGGGTGCCGCAACTCGCGCTCTTTTACATTGGCATGAACGTGCGCATTCCGCCCTTCGACGACCCGAAGGTGCGTGAGGCCTTTACCCTGCTGCTCGACCGCCGGAAGATCGCCGACCTGTCGCTGCAGGGCGCGGCCCAACCCGCCGCTGGCGTGCTGCCCCCGGGTATGCCAGGCCACGACCCCGACCTGCCCCTGCCGGCGCCCGATGTGGCGCGGGCGCGGGCCTTGCTGGCCGAGTCGCGCTACGGCGGGGTCGCCGGCCTGCCGCCCATCGTGGCCTATGGCGGGTGGGGCGCGACGCTGCGCGAGGTGGCCGAGCGCGACCTGGGCCTGACCATCGAGGTGCGTGATTTCGAGGACTTCGGCGCCTTTCTTGACGCCCTCGATACCAATACGCTGCCCATGTTCAGCAGCGGCTGGATCGCCGATTACCCCGATCCGGAGAACTTCCTTGACGTGCTCTTCCGCAGCGGCAGCGGCGAGAACCACTTCGCCTACAGCAACCCCGAGGTGGATGCGCTGCTGGACCAGGCGGCCATCGAGCCCGATGAGGCCCGGCGCCACGCCCTGTACCGCGAGGTGGAGCGGCGCATTCTGGCCGACGCGCCGCTGATCCCGTTGTACCATGACGTAGAATACATGCTGGTCAAGCCCTATGTGCGCGGCCTGGAGTTGACGCCCATGGGCATTCTCGATCTGGCGACGGTTGAACTGGCGCGATAGGCCCTGTAAGAATCTTCCTGGGAGGGCTTCGCCCTACCGGACCCTCCCATCAGGCGGGGGCATGGGGAAACCTGGTTTCCCCATGTTCATGTCGAGAACAGCGTATGTCCAGAGTTCAAAACATCAAAGGGATGCGCGACCATCTGCCCCAGGCGATGTTGCTGCGCCAGCACATCCTGACGGTGATCACGCGGGTGGCCGAGCGGTACGGCTTCGAGCCGCTGCAGACGCCGGTGGTGGAGTATGCCGAGGTGCTGGAGGGTAAGCTCGGTGATGAAGAAAAGCTGATCTACCGCTTCGAGGACCACGGGGGCCGGCGCCTGGCCCTGCGTTACGATCAGACCGTGCCGCTGGCGCGGGTGGTGGCCCAGTACGGGGCCGCTGTGGCGCTGCCCTGGCGTCGTTACGCCTACGGGCCAAGCTACCGCGGCGAACGCCCGGCGCGCGGGCGCTACCGCGAGTTTTACCAGTTCGACGTTGATATTGTCGGCAGCGGTTCGCCGCTCGCTGACGCCGAGATCGTGGCCCTGCTCACCGACGCGCTGGCCGAACTGGGTTTTCCCGGCTTCACCACCCTGCTCAACCACCGCCAGGTGATCGGCGGCATCGCCCGCGTCAGCGGTCTCGATGAGGAGGCTGCCGGAGGGGTGTACCGGGCGATTGACAAGTTCGACAAACTCGGCGCCGATGGGGTGCGCGAGGAACTGCTGCGGGCCGGTGTGCAGCCGACGGCCGCCGACCACATCCTGGCGCTGGTGCAGATCGAGGGCGAACCGGACGCGGTGCTGGCGGCGCTGACGGAGCAACTCGCCGGCGACGCGCGCGCGTCCGCTGCGCTGGAGAACCTGCGGGCGATCATCGCCGGTCTCGCTGCGATGGGCGTGCCGGCGGAGCGTTTCCGCGTCGCCCCGCGCCTGGCCCGCGGCCTGGCCTACTACACGGGCATGGTCTTCGAGACGATCACCCCCCACTGGCCCGAAGGCTCACTCCTTGGCGGCGGGCGCTACGATGAACTGATCGGCCAGTTCGCCGGGCGCCCGGTTCCCACCGTGGGCCTGGCCTTCGGCATCGACCGGCTGCACGACGTGATGGAGGAACTGGGTCTTGGCCCACGGACCACCAGCACCGCCATCGCTTACGTGACCATCTTCAATCCCGAGTTGACCCCGGCGAGTCTTGAACTGGCGCGCGAACTGCGCGCGGGGGGCGTCAACACCCTGGTGAGCCTCGACCCCGCCGCGGGGCTGGGCAAGCAGTTCAAGGAGGCCGACCGCAAAGGGGTGCGCTACGCGCTGGTGCTCGGCCCCGACGAGGTGGCGCGCAACGAGGTGGTAGTGAAGGACCTGCGCGCCGGCGAGCAGCGCAGCGTGCCGCGGGGCGACGTGCTGACGGCCCTGAGGGGGTAGGGGTGGGGAGGTGGGGAGGTGTAGAGTTGTAGCCGTGCCAGTTCACCTCCCCACCTCCCCACCTCCCCACCTCCACAGCTCTACACCTCTACAGGACACCCCGGCGGCCAGCCGAAGCTCCCATCGGCCCGGGGTGGAAAGGGGTACACGGCCACGATCGCCTCGAAGTTGAGCGGGCCGTAGAGGTGCGGGAAATACTCGCCGGGGTGCGCCTCCTCGTAGCGCAACGGGGCGCTAAGGCGCGGCGGATCCACGGCCAGCAGCACGAGCCCCGGTTGCCCGTGAAAGAGCGTATTGGCGACGCGGAGCACCTGGTCGCGGGTCGAGAAATGGATAAAGCCCTGGGTTGGCAGAGAATCCGCCGCGTAGCTCCCCGCGGCGCGGGCCGCCATCCAGGCGGCGTTGCTGGTGATGTGATAGATCATTGGGCTAACGTGAAAATCCGATAGCCGCTAGCCGCTAGCCGCTAGGGCCGCAGCACGCGGCGGCCGGACGCGGGCCGGTTTTCATCGGGCGGTGGGTACGCATTGCATGGAC
>DAOUDA010000079.1:0-1522 GCA_034431835.1 Chloroflexaceae bacterium
CGGGGTCGGCGGGGTCGTGGCGGTAGTGGGTGAAGCGCCCGCTCGCGGGGTCGAAGCGGTTCAGCCCTCCCGCCGTGGCGACCCACAGCCCGCCCCGCCCGTCATCGAGGACGGCTGTGACGTCATCGTCGCTCAGACTGTACGGGTCGGCGGGGTCGTGGCGGTAGCGGGTAAAGCGCCCCGTGGCCAGGTCAAGGCGGTTGAGCCCGCCGCCCAGCGTGCTAACCCAGAGTCGCCCCGCCGCGTCTTCGTAGACGGCGCGCACCGCGTCGCTGCTCAGACTGGTTGGATCGGCGGGATCGTAGCGATATAGGGTGAATCGCTCACTCAGCGGGTCGTACCGGTTGAGCCCGCTGGCGAACGTGCCGATCCAGAGCTTTCCCGCGCGGTCAGGGTACAGCGTATAGATCTGGGAGCTCGCCGGTGAGTTCGGATTGGTCGGGTCGGGGCGATAGACGACGAAGCGGTGGCCATCGTAGCGCGCCAGCCCCTCGAGCGTGCCGAACCAGAGGAAACCGAAGCGGTCGTAGGCAATGGCATACACCGCCGGGTGGGGCAGTCCCTCGGCGATACCGAGCATCCTCATAGGGAGACCGCCCCCGGACGCAGCCGGGCGTGCCGGCGCCTCCGCGGTGACGCCACGGGGGGAGATGAGGAGCACTAACACCACAACGACCAGCGTCGCCCAGCGACGGGTCGTTACGAAAGCGGCTATGCGCGCGATGGCCGGCAGGCCCATAGATGCATTGTAAGCCTTTACCGTCACCAGCGCGCCGTCCATGTGGATAGGCAGGCAATCATCCGTATCAATCTCGCCGCGGCTGTCTGCCAGAGCCAGCAGGAAACCGTTCCCGGGGCGCGTGTGCCGCAAGGGCGGATCCGGTATAACGATAAAGGTTGCTCCCGACGCATGACAGAGGTGTAGAGATGTAAAGATGTAGAGGTGTGGAGATGTGGAGATGTAGAGATGTGGAGGTGACATGCTCTTCCCGTGGTTGCTCCACACCTCCACACCTCCACACCCCCACGCCTCCACAGCCCCCAGAGCCGTGGAGACGACGACGCGAAACAGACAAACGGGGCGCATATGCGTGTCAGTATCGTCGAAGGCCACGATCATGTCCGGGCCGCTCTCTGTTTCATCCTCGCGGCGCGGTCCGGCATCCAGATCGTCGGGGCGTTTGGGCCCCGGCCCGATCTGGCGGCGCGGCTGCTGGCACTGCGGCCCGACGTGGTGCTGCTGGACTGGGAGCTGCCAGCTCAACTCGCCCCACAGGTGCTTGGCGCGCTCCGCCGCGTTCCGGCGCCCGTGCGCGTGATCGTGCTCAGCGCGCGGCCCGACGACGAGCCGCGGGCGCTCGCCGCTGGCGCCGACGCCTTCGTCAGCAAGGACCAGCCGCCCGAGGCGCTTATACGCTTGTTGTCCAACTAAGTGGTGCATCCGGCAAGTGCTCGAACGGGAAGGTCTGGGAGGGCTTTGCCCTCGTGTTGCACCGGTGGGGCGATGGCCCTGACGAGTCTG
>DAOUDA010000080.1:0-5343 GCA_034431835.1 Chloroflexaceae bacterium
GAGGCTAAGCCTCCCCTCGCCCCACGTTCCGCCCGCCGCGGGAGCAACCAACCGATCGCGGCGGGCCGGGTCCTCCGCCCTTCCTCAAAACGGTTAGCTGAAAGGGCGCGTAGCGCAACTACGTCTCAGAGTGAAACAACGCATACGATGGTAATGATGAACAGATTATAAACCGAAAAGGGGAGCAGACTGGCTACAATATGGTTGGAACCTGCCCCCCATCGCCGGGCAGGCGGGCTGCCGGCAGCGCCACTGGCAGGGATCACGCTGCGTCCGTTTACCCCGCCAGTGGCGAGCAGGGAACGATCCATTCGGGTTCATCAGGCCCAATCAGGAAAAACCCGGTTTGCCCACGTTGGTATAGTCAGATCACCAGTCCTTGCCCCCGCCATCTCCGCGTGCATCCCCAACCAGAGCGGGCAGCGCCAGAGGTGCGATTCCATGCCTGAAGTACCGGTTGTCTTGCTTTACCTCGTCCTGGCGATCGCCGCCGGCCTGCTCGCGGCGTATGCCTGGCGCCGGCGGTACTACCGGAGCAGCCGCCCCTTTACGTTGCTGATGGGCGCGCTGGCTTACTGGTGCAGCGCGCGGGCGCTGGCCATTGCTGACCCCAGCTTCGAGGGGACGGTGTTCTGGGCCTTGATGCAGGTAGGCGGGATCGCGTTAATTATGCCGGCGTGGCTGCTGCTGGCCCTGTCGTACACCGGGCAGCGCTGGCGACGCCATCTCCCGGTGCTCACGGCGATCTTCGTGCCCGCCGCAGTGTTCTTTGTGCTGGCAATGAGCAATAGTCTGCACCAGCTCTGGTGGACGGAGGTTGTGCCGGACACGAGTCGCGGCTTCATGTGGCTGCAACCAGGCTGGGGGCCGGTGTTCTGGGCGCACACGGTCTATGCCTACTGCTGTTTCGCGGTGAGCGTTGCGTTCCTGAGCCGGGCAGCCACGCGAGCGCCAGCGCCAGAGGGGCGCCTGGCCTGGCTCGTGCTGCTCGCCTCGCTCATCCCAACGGCGGGGAACGTGGCCTATCTGGCCGGCGCGCGACCGATCGGCCCGGACGATCCCACGCCCATCCTGCTCTTTTTCAGCGGCTTGATCACCCTCTACGCCACCGTCCACTCGCGGGTCGTCGATCTGGAGCCGCTGGTCGCGCGCGAGGCCCTGGCGGCGCTGCCTGACGGGATCATCGTGCTCGACAACGATCGGCGCGTGGCGGAGATCAATGGCGCGGCGGCAGGCATGCTCGGTACCGAGCCGCGGGCGACTCTGGGAAAGCCGTTACCGGCCCTGCTCGAAGGTAGGCCCCTGGGGGAGGCCTTACGGCCCGTCCTTGACCATCTGAGCCAGCCGTCCACCCATCTGGCAAGCTATACCGAGACGGAAACATACACGATCGAGGTCCGCATCCGGCCGCTGAAGGCGACCAACGGAGCGGTGGCCGGAGCGCTGCTGCTGTTGCGCGACGTAAGCGAACGCGTACACGCCGAGCAAAGCCGGACGCAGCATCTGGCCGAGTTGAGCCTGATCAACCGGGTGGCTCGCGCCACCAATACCGCGCCCGACGCCGAAGGACTGGTGCGCGCCGCCGCCGCCGCCATCGCCGCCGCCGGGGTCTGGGAGCGGGTGACCGTCGGGCTCCTCACCCCGGACGGCGCGCGGCTCGACGTTGTGGCCGACATTGCCAGCGAGGGCGAGGGCCGGGGCTATGAGGGTCAGGCGATCGATGGCGCGGAGGGCGAGGCCCTGATTGCCATGCTCCGCTCCGGCGAAAGTCATATCCTTGATCTGAGCGACCCGGTGACGGCTGCGAGCCCCCTGGGTCGCGCCGTTGCCGGCGAGGGGATCGGGCGGCTGTTGCTGGTGCCGCTCTTCCACCAGGGAGCGCCCCTGGGCATGCTGGCCCTCGGCGCCATCGCGTCGCAGCCGGGCAGCGCGGCCCTGCCTCGCGTCGCGGAGACCATCGGCGAGTTGATCACCGATGCCGTGGTGCGCGCGAGGCTGTACGACGAGGTGCGCCAGGCCGACCGTCTGAAGACCTCATTTCTCGCCAGCGTCAGCCATGAACTTCGCAATCCCCTGACCTCGATTATCGGGTACATCGAGTTGTTCCGGCGCGGGATCTACGGCTCGCTCGATGAGCGGTTCACCGAACCGCTCCGCTATATGCACCTGAGCAGCACCACGCTTTTGCGCATGATCAATGACATTCTTGACTTTACCCGCGCCGAGGCCGGCCACCTGCATGTCGAGGTACAGCCGGTGAACGTGCGTCATGTCGTGGCGAATGTCATCGGGCAACTCCAACCGCAGATCCGCGAGCGCGGGCTGACCTTTGAACTGGACATCACCCCCGATCTCCCCCTGGCGCAGGGCAACAAGGCGCGCCTGGAGCAGATTGTGACCAATCTGCTCAGCAACGCGATCAAGTTCACCGAACAAGGGCGGATCACCGTGCGCGCCTGCCGGGCCGACGACCGGGTGCGCCTGAGCATTACCGATACGGGGATCGGCATCGCCCCCGAGCATCTTGAGGTGATCTTCCAGGAGTTCCGCCGAGTCGAGACGGCGGACCGCCGGGTGAACGGCGCCGGTCTGGGTCTGGCGATCAGTCGCCGGCTCGTCGAGTTGATGGGCGGGACGATCAACGTAGAGAGCGCCCTCGGGAGAGGTTCTACCTTTACGGTTGAACTACCGATGGCCCAGGTGTCCGCACCGCCTTCTCACGGTCTGGAAAAAACCGACACAAAAAGCGACGGCGCTTGCGCGCCGCCGGAACAGGAACGAGCCGTAGCGGGGTAATCAACATATGGGGCGCGTGACGGTACCCCCGATTCTGTCGCGTGCCGCCATCTCTCTCTCCGCGTTGCGGAGGCCGCTTGTAGCGCGCCGGGTATTACCCGGGTTGCCCGCGCGGCTGCGATGCGAGCGAGCGAGGTGGTCCAGACGTCGCGTTGCGACTTCCACCGATGAGCCCGCCCCACGCACCTTGCTCCCCCTCAGCCGGCGCAGTCGCCTGGCCGCCGGCATCACTGCCGGCGCCGTTGGTCTCTTACACCAACCGTTTCAGCCCTTACCTGAGCCCTTGCGGGCCATCGGCGGGAATGCTTGCTGTTGCCGTCTTGCGTCACGCGCAGGTCACCCCGCGCGTGCCCCCGCTTGCTGTTTCGCGGGGCGGCCTTCCACTCAATGGTGGGCGAGGAGTCGGGAAGTTCCTCTGGGGGATCACCCCAGCGGCGGCATATCACGCGCCTTCCAGCCACATTATACCATGGCCTTCAAGGCGCGACGCACCACCGCGCCCAGACGCCGCGCGCCTTCTTCCAACTCGGCGGGCGCAAGCAGGCTGAAGGCCAGGCGCAGGTAGTTCTGCCCGCCGCTGTCGGCATAAAAGCGCCTGCCGGGCAGGTAGGCCACCCCCGCTGTTTCAGCAAGGGGCAGCATCGCCAGCGTATCGAGAGGCGGGGGCAGACGCACCCAGACGAAGTAGCCGCCGAGCACGGGGTTCCAGGTGCAGCCGGTGGGCAGATGGAGGGCCAGGGAGGCCACCAGCGCGTCGCGCCGGGCGCGTAACACCTCACGCAGACGGGCCACATGCGGGTCGAGACGCCCCTGTTCCAGCAGTGTGGCGAGGATGGTGGCCGTAAAGTGGTTCACCCCGCCGCCACTGTCGAGCATGCCCGACCGACAGCAGCGACGCACCAGATCGGGGGCGGCCAGCATCCACCCCAGGCGCAGACCAGGGGCCAGCAGTTTGGAAAATGTGCCCAGGCGGATGATCGGGCCGCCGGGCGCGAGGTGGTACAACGACGGCGGTGGCGGCGCCTCGTACCAGAGTTCGCCGTAGGCGTCATCTTCGATCACCGTCAGACCCTCGCGTGAGGCCATCTCCACGAGGGCCTGACGGCGCTCGGGCGCGAGGGTCGCCCCCGTAGGGTTGCTGAAATTGGGCGCGAGGTAGAGAAAGGCCACCCGTTCGTTGTGGGCGCGCAGCATCTGCAGCAGCGCCCCGGCGGTCTCCACATGCATGCCCCGCGCATCACCCGGCACGGCCACCAGGCGCAGCCCGTGATCGTGGAAGATCCGCAGGGCCAGATGGTACGTCGGCGCCTCGACCAGGGCCACATCGCCCGGGCGGCTCAACAGGGTGCAGAGCAACGCCAGGGCCTGGGAGACTCCGCCGGTAACCATTACCTGTTCCGCGAGCGGAGCAACGCCTTCCAGGCGTTCAAGCCGCGCCTGAAGCCGCGTAATCAGGCGCCCCGGCCCCTGTTCCGCGCCGTAGGCCAGCGCCTCCGCGCCGTGGTCGCTCAGCGCGCGCTCCGCTGCCTCTGCAATGATGTCTACGGGCAACAAGCCGGGATCAAGATGCCCCCAACCCAGTTCGATGATGCCCGGACGCAGGTGTAGTTGTATTTCGGGGAGCGCGCCCATAGTCATTCCTTCCTGAGTGCTTGCAAGCTGTGCTAATCGTCAATACGTGCATTGCCGTTGGAGGAACGGAGGGAGGCGCAGCCTCTGCGCAACCCCCGCTTCCGCCCCTGGCGGGCGCGCCCCCTGGCGAAGCCAGATCGAGACCAACGTCACGGACGGAAGCAGCGTCGCGGCGGGCTGCGCCCTCCCCACACCTCCTGTGCATGGCGCACGGTCACCACAGGTGTTCAACGAAATCGCCGGGCGCAATCTCGCCTTCGCTGATGACCCTGGCGTAGAGACGACTCCAGCCGGGGTGCAGCCGGTGCGAGATGCGCGCAACCCGGCCCCCGACAAACGATTTTGCGATGGTGCTACAGGGCGCAGCATAGTCCGTCAGTTCCAACTCGACCCATTCGCCCACCCGTAACCGGTCACCCGGGCGGAGTCGCTCCCAGTCCAGCCCGGCAATGGTGAGGTTTTCGCCGGTGCTGCCCGGCGCGATCGGGTGGCCTTCGGCTCGCAGGGCTTCGATGCGCTCCAGGGCGTAGAGCGACACGGCCCGAAGGGGGCCGCCGTGGGCCTCGCGGTCACGCTGTGCATCACCGACGATCCCCTGGCGGGTGACGCTGGCCGATGGAATGAGAAACTTGGGCACGCCGCCACGCGGGTTGACATTGATCTGGATCAGCCGTCCGATGCCAGTGTATGTGTTCATTGCTCTTGCCCCTGTAACACGGCGAACTCGGGGTCCCCCCCGCTCGGAAGGAGTTCCCGCGTCCCCGCGCCGGTTGGTGGAGGATGGGGAAACCCGCTTTCCCCCTATCCCTGCCGCCGGATGAGCACCAGCCTCCCCGGCGCCCGGGGACAGGGCACGGGGAAACCCGCTTTCCCCCTATCCCTGCCGCCGGGTGAGCGCCAGCCTCCCCGGCGCCC
>DAOUDA010000081.1:0-6560 GCA_034431835.1 Chloroflexaceae bacterium
TCCTGACCTACCTGGCCGGGGCGGTTGAGCGCGCCGCCCCCGGCGCGCTGCCCGCCACCCTCGACCTGCTCAACGCCCCACGCCCCGTGCCCCTCTACGCCGTTCTGGAGGCCTTCCTGGTCGAACTCGACGCCCTGCCCGGCGGGTTGACCCTGGTGCTCGACGACTACCACTGCCTGAGCAGCGAGCCGGTTCATCAACTGGTCGCCTACCTGTTGCGGCACCTGCCCCGCGCCTGCCGCCTGGTGCTCATCAGTCGCACCGACCCGCCCCTGCCTCTCGCCCGCCTGCGCGCCGAGCGCCAGCTCGCCGAACTGCGCGCCGCCGACCTGCGCTTCACCCCCGCCGAAACCGCGGCCCTGCTCACGGCCCTCGAAGGCGCGCCGCCCGACCCGGCCCGCGCGGCGGCCCTGCACCAGCAGACCGAGGGCTGGCCGATCGCCCTGCACCTGGCGGCCCTGGCGCGGGCCGACGGACACATCGTCGAGGCGATGCCTGGCCGGGCGCGCCGGCAGATCGCCGAGTACCTGGCCGAAGAGGTGCTGGCGCGCCAACCCGCGGACCTGCAGGCGGCCCTG
The DNA here is from genome assembly GCA_034431835.1 of Chloroflexaceae bacterium. Classification (GTDB taxonomy): domain Bacteria; phylum Chloroflexota; class Chloroflexia; order Chloroflexales; family Chloroflexaceae; genus JACAEO01. The sequence continues at coordinate 579 of DAOUDA010000081.1, forward strand.
CCGGCGCTGGCGATCCCCGAGCGCCTCTGCGCCGGGCTGGCGGCGGCCCTGCTGGGCGCGCCCGAGCACGCGGGGGAGACACTGATCGAGCGCCTGGAGGCGGCGAACCTGTTCCTCATCCCGCTGGACGGAGAGGGGCGCTGGTACCGCTTCCACGCCTTGTTTCGCGACCTGTTGCAGCGGCGGCTGCGCCAGACGGACGACGGCGACCGGGAGCGGAGGCTGCAGCGCCGCGCGGCGGACTGGCTGGCCGCGGACGGACAGGTGGAGGAGGCGGTGCGCCTCTACCTCGCCGCCGGTGACGATAACGCGGCGGCCCACCTGATGGAACAGGCGCTGGCGCGCGAAATGGGCCGTGATGTGATCGCCGCGCCGGCCGGGTACCTGCTCCGCTTGCTGCCGCTTGAGCTGATCCACCGGCGCCTGGGCCTCACTCTGATCGAGGCGCGTCTGGGGGGGATTCTGCTCAACTCATCCGCGTTGGCCGCGAGCCTGGCCCGCGTTGACGCCCTGCTGGCCAAGCCGGAATATGCCGCTGCGCCACCGCCCTGGCCCAACTTTTTTGGCGACCTGGCCGTGCTCCGTGGGACCCTGCGCTACTTACAGGGCCGCCCCGCGGAGGCCACTGCGCTTATGCAGGAGGCCCTCACTCTGCAGCCAGTGCCAGTGCTCGTCGGGCAGGCGATTTTGATTATGGGCCGCGCCTATGCCGCCGATGGCCGCTATGACGAGGGCGCTCGACGCATCCATCAGGAGCTGGCTGTCCCTACAGTCAAGGGCAACCCGCAGCACGCCGTGCACTGCTACGCGGGCCTGTGCGCCCTGCACGCCGCCTTCGGAAGCATTGCCGACCTGGAACGCGATGCCGAGAAGTTAGCCGATGTAGGGATGGCCCTCCGGCCATCCGAAAACTACTATGGTGGCTACGTCCACAGCAATCTCGGACGGGCGGCCTATGAACGATCGCACCTGGAAGCGGCGGCCCGACACTTCGGCTTGATCGCGCAGCACAGATACTATACCACTACACCAATTGCGCTGGGCGCGCTGACCGGTCTGGGCATGATTGCCGCCATGCAGGGCGATCTCGCCACGGCCGAGGTCTGGCAGCGCAAGACCTGGGACTTCGCCCACGAGCTTGGCACTCCGTATGCCCGCCATCAGGCCCTCGCGCTGGCGGCATGGCTGGCCCTCCGGCGCGATGACCGCAGTACCGCGTTGCACTTCGCGCGAGAGATCGAGCCGGATGTTCCCGTAGGCACCTATGGCTGGTTCGCTCTGCAACCGCCGCTGCTCATTCGAGCGCAGATCTTGATTGCCGCCGGTGACCGGGAGGATCTGGCCCAGGCCGAGATGCTCCTTGAGCGCCTGCGCGCCGAAGCCGAGGCGTTGCACAACATCCGTCCCCTGGTGGCCATCCTGGTGTGCCAGGCGCTGCTCTTCCAGGCCCGCGGCCAGCGCCGCGAGGCGCGCAGGAGCATCGAGCGGGCAGTGGAACTGGCCGCGCCGCGGGGCTACCTGCGGACCTTCGTTGATATTGGCCCGGCCATCGCGCCGTTGCTGCAATCCCTGGCCAGTGAGGGCATTGCCACGGTCTATCTGCGATCCATCCTGGCCGCACTTGAACCGTCGGCGGTGGAGCAGCATGGTCATATCGCTGGCCCGGCGCAGCGCCCCCGTCTTCCCGATGCCCTGTCGCGCCGGGAGTGCGAGATTCTGGACTTGCTGGCCGAACGCTGGTCGAACCAGGAAATCGCCGAGCGCCTGAACATCGCGCTGAACACGGTACGTAAGCATACCAGCACAATCTACAACAAACTCGGCGTCGGCAGCCGCCGCGAGGCCGTGGCCGTCGCGCGGACGCTGGGTCTGTTGCCTGACCAGTGATATGAACACGTGCCGCACTTTGTCACGGCCAGGATTGCGGGGGCCCGCGGCCCCCACGCATCTCCCGTTCCCGTGCGGAGGAGGGAAGCCGGGCCGCACGGGAACGGACCATTGCGAGGGGCTTCGCCCCTCCGAAGAAACTCTCGCCTATGAACCCCGAACACGTTGATGTCCTGATCGTCGGCGCCGGTCTCTCCGGCGTCGCCGCCGCTTACTACCTGGGGACCCGCTGCCCCACGAAGCGGTTTGCCATTCTCGAGGCCCGCGACACCATCGGCGGCACCTGGGATCTGTTTCGCTATCCGGGGGTGCGTTCGGATTCCGAGATGTACACCCTGGGCTATAGCTTTCGCCCCTGGCGCGAAAAGAAGGCCATTGCCGATGGCCCGAGCATTCTGCGCTACATCCGCGAAACCGCCCGCGCCTTCGGGATCGATCGCCACATTCGCTTCCAGCACCGCGTACGCCGGGCAAGCTGGTCATCTGAGGAGGGCCGCTGGACGGTCGAGGTCGAGCGGGGGCCGGAAGGGGCGCCGCTGCGCTTCACCTGCGCCTTTCTGTTTATGTGCAGCGGCTACTATGACTACGCGAGCGGCTATACCCCCAGTTGGCCGGGGGTGGAACGCTTCGGCGGCCGGATCGTTCACCCGCAACAGTGGCCGGAGGACCTGGAGTACAGTGGCAAGCGCGTCGTGGTGATCGGCAGCGGCGCCACTGCGATCACGCTGGTCCCGGCCCTCGCCGAAGGAGGGGCGCGGGTAACGATGCTGCAACGTTCGCCGACCTACGTGCTGGCGCGGCCCTCGGAGGACGGCGTGGCCCTGGCGATGCAACGGCTGCTCCCTCCGGCGGTCGCCGCCTGGGCCACGCGCTGGAAGGCGGTGCTGGTCAACACGTTCTTCTACTACCTGGCGCGCTGGTTCCCCACGGCCACGAAGCAGGCGATCATCCGCATGGCCCAATGGCGCCTCGGCCCGGGCTACGACGTCGCCACCCATTTCACGCCCCGCTACAATCCCTGGGACCAGCGGCTGTGCCTGGCCGCCGATGCCGACCTGTTTCGCGCCATTCGCTCGGGGCGGGCCACGGTGGTCACCGATGAGATCGCCACCTTCACCGAGACGGGCCTGCGTCTGTGTTCGGGGCGCGAACTGGAGGCCGATGTGATCGTGACCGCCACGGGGCTGGTGATCAAGCTGATGGGTGGCGCAGAACTGGTGGTAGACGGTCAGCGGGTGGATCTTGCCCGCACCCTCAGCTACAAGGGCATGATGTACAGCGACATCCCCAATCTGGCGTCGGCCTTTGGCTACACCAACGCCTCCTGGACGCTGAAGTGCGAATTGACGGCCGCCTATGTCTGCCGCCTGCTCAACTATATGGATCGCCACGGCTATCGCCAGTGTACGCCGCGCCAGCGCGAGCCCAACCTCGGCACGGTTCCGGCGCTCGACTTCACCTCGGGCTACGTGCTGCGCGCCCTCGACAGGCTGCCGCGCCAGGGCGTTAAGAAGCCGTGGAAACTCTACCAGAACTACCTGCTCGACCTGTTGAGCCTGCGCTTTGGCCCCGTCAACGATGGGGTGATGGAGTTTCGGGGATTGGTGTGAATGTGGGACAACCGGGTTTCCCCACGCCCCTGCCGGGAGGCGGGCGCTGGCGGGCGTGGGGATCGGGGAAAGCCGGGTTTACCCCACGCCCCTGCCGGGAGGGGGACGCCGGCGGGTAGTGGAGGGCCTGGGGAAGCCGGATCCCCTCACGCCCCTGCCGGGAGGGGGGCGCTGGCGGGCGTGGTAGACCCGGTTTCCCCACGCCCCTGCCCGGGGGCAGGCGCCGGGGGAGGGACGGGGAAATCGGTTTGCCTCGCGCCTTCACGGAGGGCCACACCCTCCCGTGCTCACCTGGGGCCTTATTCCTCGCCCCGCTGCTGGATCAGGCGGTGTTGCTCGACGATCACCTGGGCCATGCGGATGTTGACCGCGTCAATCATTTTGCCATGGAGACTGACGACGCCGCGGCCCTGGGCCACGGCCTGGGCGTAGGCCCGCAGCACCGCCTCGGCCCTGGCGACCTCCGCGGCTGAGGGCGCGAAGACGCGGTTGATCACCTCCAACTGCCCGGGGTGGATGGCCTGCTTGCCGTCGAAGCCGAGGGCCCGGGCGGCGCGGCTGGCCCGTTCCAACTCTTCGGGCGCTTGCAGTCCGGCGAAGGGGCCGTCGAGACAGCGCAGGCCGTTGGCCCGCGCCGCAGCGACGATCGCGTGCATAATCGCGTGCCAGCGATGGCCAGGGTAGGCCGCGTCGTACTCGTCGCGTTCGCCCACATTCGCCAGGGGCGCGCGCAACCCTGCCGCGTAGTCCCCGGGGCCGTAGATCAATGTCTCCAACCGGGGCGAGGCCGCGGCGATTTCGCGGATGTAGAGAAAGCCCCGCGCCGTTTCGATCTGCGCCTCGATGCCGATCCGCCGCGACAGACCGCGCGCCAGTTCGATCTGTGTGAGCAGCCGATCCACGAAGGCGATGTCCTCGGGACTACTCACCTTGGGCACCATCACCAGGTCCACGTGCTCGCCGGCCGTCTCGATCACCTCGATCAGATCACGGTAGGCGAAGGGTGTGTCGAGGCCATTGATGCGGAAGGAGCGCAGGCGCGGCCCGAAGTCGAGTTCGCGAAAGGCGCGGGCCACGTTGGCCCGGGCAGTGTCCTTGTCCGCGGGGGCGACGGCATCCTCAAGATCAATGCACACCGCGTCGGCGGCGCTGCGGGCCGCCTTTTCGATCATGGCCCAGCGGGAGGCGGGTACGAACAGTTCGCTGCGTTGGAGCCGCCCCGCGGGGCCGGCGTGTCCGGGGTACTCGATCATAGGCTGTTTCCTGTCCGTTTGCAGGTGTGGGCGCGCCTGGGGAAACCAGGTTTCCCCCTACCTGAGGGGACGGTCCGGGAGGGCCCAGCCCTCCCAGCATATTATAGAGTAACCCGGACCTCCCAGCCCTGGGAGGTCCGAAGGGCAGATCTCACGAGCGGAAGAAGTCGATCACTGAACTGCGCTCTTCCTCGCTGGGCATCAACTCGATAAACGTGATGCGGTGCCAGGGAAAGATTACCGCCTGCACGCCGGCGGCCAGGTAGTTTACCGGCTTGCCGTCCCGCTTGCGCATGTTAAAGACGCGGATAAACTGATCACCCGGCTGCGGTTCGGCCTCAATCTCGGCCAGCAGCGGGTCCTCGCCGGTCAGATGCAGAATAACAGTCTTGGCCACGGATGACACTCCTGAGGTGATAAAGAGGGCCCACGCGGGAGGGTCCGGGGGGCTTGCCCCTTTCAGGAACCCTCCTTTGGATGACCGATCATTTATCCCGCTTCGAAACGCAGCAGCAGCGTGCCGAGCTTCAACTCATCGCCGGGGCGAATGGGGAAAGGCTCCTGCGGGTGCAGGCGCCGTCCGTTGACGAAGGTGCCATTGGCGCTGGCCAGATCTTCGATGCAGTAACTGCCGTTCTGCAACGAGATCATGGCGTGGCGGCGCGAGACGCCGGCATCGTAGCCGCCATCGAGGCCCAGATCCACGTCGGGATAGATCCCCCGCTGGTTATCCTTGCGACCGATAAGGAGGTTGTCACCGGCCTCAAGGATGATGCGCCTGCCGCTGTTGATCACCACCAGCGTAAGGGTTGGCGCGACGCTCGTGGCTGGTGCGTCAATCACCAGCGGCTCGTTCATCTCGAAGGCCGTTGCTTCGCCCGTTGCCGCGGCCCGATTGAGGGAAGCGGTGGTCTCACGGCGCTGCGGGCTGCCGAGCAAACTGGCGCCACACTCCGAGCAGAAAATCGCCCCGTCAAGTTGTTGCGCGCTACAGTGCGTACATTGCTGCATGCTTGCCTCCCGTGAAACCTGGCCCAGGTGGTGTATCCGGCACGTTCCGTGTCACCCTGAGCGAAGCGAAGGGTCGCGGCCGAGATGCCTGGCTGCGCGCAGCATGACCAATGACTCGCCGGACGCACCACTAAGAGCCTATCCGGATAACCTGGTTGTCCGATTCCTTTTCAGGGAGGGGCGTGGGGAAACCCGGTTTCCCCACCTTCCTATCGGAGTTA
>DAOUDA010000082.1:0-109160 GCA_034431835.1 Chloroflexaceae bacterium
GTCCCTGGCGCGCCGCCGCCCTGCGCGCCCCGGTCGTGGCGGCCTGGCGCCCCGCCTTGCCGCGCGCCGGGCGCTACCGCGTGCTGGCCTATGTGCCCTTCGCGCTCAACGGCCTCGACGAAACGCGCGAGGCGCGCTACCTCGTGCGCCATCGCGACGGCGAGAGCCTGGTGGCGGCCAATGTGGAACGCGAACGCAACTGGTGGGTCGATCTGGGGACCTATGACCTGGAACCACGTACCGCTCTGGTCAGCACCAGCACCCTGGCCGGCGACGACCGCCGGGGCGTGTGGGTTGATGCGGTCGCCTTCGTGCCCGTTGAGTAGGGACGAAACATCTTCCACCCAATATCTCTAAACAGCGACCGTGCGTACGGACGCAGCGTGCTGCGTCCTTACGGGTACGTCTGATACTCCGGGCTTCACAACCTGAAGAGGACTGCTATACTTACTGACTACTAAAAATCACGTCCCTGCGCGACAGCGCATAGATGGAGAGGCCAAGCAGCGAGGCGAGCAGCAAGGCCTGGGCCAGCAGATTGGCGAAGGCCGTTGGCGTGCTGTAATCACGGGTCACCGCCAGTTGGAACCCATAAAACGCCGGCACCAGCGGGCCGCCCACCAGGGCCTGCACCGCCCGCAACAGCGCCCGGCCGGTCTCGGGCAGGGCTTCGAGCATCACACCGCCGATGAAGTTACTCGAAAAAGCCAGGGCGATCAAGCCAAGCACCAGCAGGCGCCAGCCAGTTGAGAGGACGAGTGGGGAGAGCAGCAGCATCAACGCCGCGAGCAGCCCGATATTGAGGAACAGGGGCAAGCTGCCAGGCAGCCAGTCGCCCAGGCTCAGGTCCGCCGGCCGATTCAACAGCGCCACACCGAGGCTCAGCAGACCATAGGCGCCCAACACGATGGCGCAGGCGCTCAGGAAGAGACCGAGAAGATACGTGCCGCGTCCGATCCCGTGCGCGAGCGGCACATAGCTCTGGGGACGGTCGCCCAGGCCAATGATGATCGCCGTGGTGTAGAGGGTCAGCACCGGGGTGAAGATCCCCAGCGCGCTAAAGAAATACTGCGCATCCATCGGCCGGCGGAGAAACACGAAATACACCGCGAGCGCGGCGACAATTTCAATCGCAACGCGACCCGAGCGCAGGTATTCCAGCAGCGTAAATCCGGTAAAACGCAGTAATCGCATGGATCTCGCCTATCGTTCAAGTCGAAGCATAAGGGCATGGGCGTTCACCGCCGGCTATCCGCTTCCCCATCAGGTTCACTGCGGCCCAGCAGTTCGCTGAGGAGCGTGTCGCTCTCGCCCGGGCGCTCGTCGGCGGGTGGCGGCGCGGCAGGCGGCGCAGCGATTAGTTCGGGGTCCCAGGACGGTAGAAACGCGCCACGCGCCTCGGCGCTTGTCGGCGGCACGCTGTGCAGCGCCCAGAGATACAGTCGCTCCAGGGGGCTTTCCAACGGCTCCAGGGCCATAATCGCAACTTCCGCGTCGAGAAGCATGCGCAACACGGTGGCCTGCAACTCAGGCGTGTTGGGGCTCAGACGCACGCCCTGGGCATCGCAGCGCACGCCGCTACCCAGGCTCTCGAGCTGGGCGCGCAGCCCCGGGCCAAGCGCGCCCACACGGATGCGCACACTGGTGGCCACGTCCCGCAGATCGCGCATCTGCGCCTCGGCGGCGATGCGCCCTCCCGCCAGCACGCCCACGCGGTCACAGAGAAGTTCCACTTCTTGCAGGTAGTGGGTGCAGAGGAAGATCGTATGGCCACGATCGCGCACACTGGCAAGCAGTTCAATCACTTCGCGCTGCCCGGCCAGATCGAGGCCGCTGGTCGGCTCATCGATGAGCAGCAGGTCCGGATCGCTCAGTAGCGCCTGCGCGACGCCGAGGCGCTGGAGCATGCCTTTCGAGTAGGTGCCGAGGCTACGGTCGGCGGCCGCCAGCAACCCCACGGTCGCCAGTTCGCGTTCGACCCGCTCACGCAGTATCACCCCGGTCAGGCCGCTGAACTGTCCCAGGAAGCGCAGATACTCGCGAGCGGTGTAGCGGGTGTGGTAGCGCTGGCGTTCGGGAATGTAGCCGATGCGCGGGCGCACCCGTTCCAGGTTCGTGCTGCCGAGGAGCCGCAGACGCCCCTGGTTGGGCCGCAGGAAGCCCATCATTAGATGGATGAGCGTTGTTTTGCCAGCGCCGTTTGGACCGAGGAGTCCATAGACTTCGCCTGCCGCGACGCGCAGGCTCAGCGCCTGCAGCACCGGCAGGCTGCCATAGGCTTTGTGTAACTCCTCGATCTCAATGACGTCGGTCACGTGTTCCTCGTGGAAACGATTTCAAGACCCATGAACCGTACAAGACTGGTAAAATACTCTGTGAACTGAGTTTTTCGGTAACTCCGCCCCCTCCCCAGACCTCCCCCTCCAGGGGAGTGAGGTCGGCGCCTCCTCCCAACGGGGGGTTGGGAGGGGGCGGAAATGTAAGGAAACTTAGAGCCTATCCGAATAACTCCTGTAGGAAGGTGGGGAAACCGGGTTTCCCCACGCCCCTCCCCTCAGGGAGGGGCTGGGAGGGCGACGCCCTCCCAGAAAAGGAAGCGGACAACCAGGTTATCCGGATCGGCTCTTTGTTCACAAACTAATAAAAGTGTTTTCCTGGAAGGGCAAGACCCTCCCGGCCCCTCTCCTCTGGCAGGGGTGTGAGGAAACGGCGTCACAGCCACCTGGCCGCGCTCAGGGCCACGGACGCCAGCGCCGCCAGGGGCAGGGCCCACACCAGGCCAAGGCGCAGGGCGTCGGGCAGTGAGATCCGGGGAACGCGGCCTTCGATGCGGCGCAGGATCAGGCCGATGCTCGCGAAGCCGGCGCCGGCCACCAGCAATCCCAGGCCGGGGAGGCTTACCGCCACCGGCAACCCGGCGACCACGATCGCCGCCAGAAGCGCCCCCGCGCGCACATCACGCGCCCAGGAGTCGAGGGCGCGCACGGCATCTGGCAACCCCGCCGCCGTGCCGCCTGGCGTAATACTCTCCTCACCACTGAACGGCCCCCAACCCGTCGCCGCGGGAAGGACCAGCAGCGCCGCTGCCAGGGCCAGCAGGTGGCCGGGGGCGGTAGCCACGCGCCAGTCGGCGTGCGCCGCCAGGGCCGGGCCAAGCGCCAGCCAGATCACCGCCCGCGCCAGCACCCCCAATTGCGCCTCGCGGATGGCCGCTCGCGCCACCGCAGGCAGGCCGGTTGCCAGGGCGGGCGCCAGGGGCAGAAGAAAGGCCACTTCAAACCCTGCCCAGGCCCACGGCCACGCCGCTGCGCCCGAGACGGGGTTCAGGGGCCAGGGCAGGGTTGCCAGGGCCAACCCGGCGCTGAGTACGCTTCCCATCGCTGCCAATGCCTCGCGGGAAGCGAAAGCCCCTCCTACGGGCCAGCGGGCGCGACCACGGGCCAGCAGCCCAAACAGCGCCCCCAGCGCAATGGCTGTCAGCAATCCCGGATAGATCGCTCCCGCGACCAGCAGCGCCAGCCATTCCATATCGCTGTTTACCACTACAGGGCCCGCAGGAACGACAGCCCGCGGATGGCCTCGTCAATCGTTGCCAGCAACGCCTGCGGGTACAACCCGATCCCCAGGCACAACACCAGCAGCACCAGCGTCAACGCTGCCGTCGAGCGTGGTTCCGGGGCAAGCCGCCGTGGCGCCGGGCGATCCAGATCAATTTCGCCAAGCAACGGCGGCTCCGCTTCTCCCTCGACTTCTGAAGGGCCCAGCAGGCGCTCCGCGGCGACGCGGGCCAGTCCTGCGCCCGCCAGCAACGTGGCCAATACCAGCGGCAACAACTCGGCCCATCCATGTTGGGCCGCAGCCTGGTAGATCAGGATCTGGCTTATCGCCCCGTTGAACGGTGGCAACCCGACCAGCCCCAGACCCCCGACCAGGAACCCGGCCCCGGCCACCGGCCAGCGGCGCAACAGGTCACGGCGCACCACACCCGGCGCGCGACCATCGGGGCGTTCCAGCAATCCCAGACTGACAAACAGCAGGGTCACCGCCAGGGTCTGATTCAACGCCCCAAAGATGGCACCGGCCAGGCCGATGCTCGACACCGATGCCAGACCATAGAATACCATACCACAATCGTACAGGATAAGATAGGCCAGGGTGCGGCGCAATGCGGCCGGCCCGACGGCCAGCAGGCCCCCGGCCAGCGCGCTGACAATCGCGCCCAGCCGCATCACGCCGTGGGCGCCTTCACTCTCCAGGAGCAGGTTCGGATAGCTCTGGAAGACCAGGATCAGCACCAGCAGGCTGGTCGTATTGAGGAGGGTGATGATCAGCGCCGCCACCAGCGGTTCGGCGTAATCCACCAGATGGGTGAGCCACGTATGAAAGGGGATCAGCGCGAGCCGCAACGCAAAGCCCACCACCAGGAGCGCCAGAATGAAGCGCGCGGGCGAGATTCGCCCGGGTAGTTCGCCGGGCCGGTAGATGTCGGTGAGCACAAACGCAATGTACATCAGCACCGCGGCCACGCTCATCAGCACCAGATACTTCAACGCCGCAGCGATCGCCTGCGTTCCCACCAGATTGCTCGCCCCTGCCGGAAGATCCACGATCGCCAGCACGGCTGTCAACCCGGTCGCCGCCAGCAGCAACGTGGTGATGAACGGATCCTGGAGCAGCAGCACCGTGCAGACCTGCGACAGAATGAGCAGGGCGATGGGGATGAAGTTCTCGCCGTGGGGCAGGTGCCAGGCGCCAATCATCGCGAAACCGCCAATTGTCAGGAACAACAGCATAAAGACCCGGTTGAGCGGGCTGAGGGTGAGGGTTACCCCCAGGAAGCGCGTCGGGTCGTCGACGGGGATCTGCGTCGCGATGAGGAGTTGCGCCAGTACCGTGCCCAGAGCCGCAAAGATCACCAGTTCCGTCTGGCGCCGCAGCACAAAGGTGCTGGCGGCCATGGTCACAGGGAAAAAGATCAGCAGCAGGTAGGTCATAGATGCCTGAAGGGAGGGTCCGGGATGGCTGCGCCTTCCCAGAATGAAATCGGATACCCTGCTCATCCGGCCAGGCTCTACCGCCCGTACAACGCGCCGAGTTCCAGCGTCTTGAGACGCCCATACAACAAACCACTCAGGTAGGCGATGGCCAGGGCCAGAAGAATGTTGAAGGCGCTCAACAGCGCCAGTGGCGCCACGTTCAGGCCACTGGCTTCAGGGGTGCTGACCACGGCGGTGTAGAGCAAATCAATCGCGCTGGCGCACAGCAGTAATCCCAACCCGATCTTCAGCAGGTCGCTGGCCGTGGCAATCGTCAACAGGCCGGTCAGGGTCAGCCAGTACCAGGCAAAATCAATCCCCTCCGAAGGTGCGATTGGATAGATGCGCGGCAGGGCCAGGCTGGCCAGCAGGGCCAGCACCCCCGACCAGAAGGGCACCACGTAGTCGCTGAGCTGGAAGGGCGTGCTGGCGCGTTGCCGCTGGGCCGCCCGCGCGGCGCGCCGAAGCTCGGCCAGACCGAATTCGTCAAGGTTCTCCAGACCGTATTCTCGGGAGAAAGTCAATGCGGTAATGGTGAGAATGAGCGTCACAGCGATCCCGCAGATCAGCTTTACCACAACCAGGGTGCTGACCTCCAGGCCGAGGAGGCGCAAATCCGGCGCGACGAAACGTTGCTGGGCCAGAAACAGCGCCAGGGAGATGTTGTTGAGCAGCAGCGCCGGGAAGGTTATCCGCCAGTCACGGAACAGCAGGATCACCGCTGCGGTGGTTCCGATCCCGATTAGAAACCAGTTAATCATACGGTCGCGTGCCCCTCCCCTCTGGCAAGTGGTGCAACCCGGAGGGTTGCGCGATTCCCCTCATCTCACATCAACGCACCATGAGCAGCATGATCGTCAGCAGAGCCGCCAGAACGCCCAGCAGGTAGTAGCGTTGTTCAAACAGTGTGAGCGGAACGCGCAGGAGTTCGCTGGCCCGCTGGAGGGCGACCCAGGAACTCCGCAGCAATGGCATTGGCCGCGCAAGCCAGCTTAGCGGCCGCAGCGCCATACCCAGACCCTCAGGGGCCAGGCTTACCAGTTCTTCGTCGGGATCGCGTTCCAGGGAGCGCCCGGACGCGGCGCGCGCCAGCAACAGACCAGGGATTGCCAGGAGCATCCCGGCGACAATCGAAGCGCCCTGGATCACCGGCGCGATTGGCGCGTCGCCTGGCCACAACATCCGGACAAGTTGGGGCGCAACCCCTGACCCGAGTAACACGCTTCCCGCCAGCGCCAGCGGGACGGCGTCGGTCCATTGCTCCCGGCGGGGAGGCAGCCTGGCAGGGCTGAGCAACCCCGCAAGGGGCGCGAGCAGGGCCAGTGTCAACAGCACCGACGCGGCAAGGGTCAGGGCCGCCAGCCAGGGGTGCTGCTCCTGCGCGGCTTGCAGGAACCACAGGCGCCCCCAGAACCCCCACAGCGGCGGCAGGCCCAGGCTCACCAGCATCCCGACGGCCCACGCCGCGGTCGCCAGGCGCGGCGCGCCGCCGACGGCCGTGTAGTCGTCGCTGCCGGTGTGCTGCTCGAGGATCGCCGCGGCGCTCGCGGCTACGACGGAACCCAACAACAGACCCAGGAGCATGCTGGCTCCCGCTTCGAGCCCGCGTGGCGCCGCCAGGCCCGCGGCAGCGACAATCAGGGCCGCCTGGAACCCCCAGGTCCAGTTCAGGATCGGGCGCAGCCGCCGCTCACCGAGGGCGCCGGCCGCGCTGGCGAGCGCCCCGAGCCCGCCAATCACGCCGAGGGTCAGCCCCCAGGCGGAAGGAAGGGAAGGCAACGCCGCGACGCTCTGCAGCAACCACCCCAGCCCCGCGGCCGGCGTGGCAAGCCCGAAGATCAACGCGCCCAGGGGTGCGGGCGCCGACGCTGTCTCGTCGCGCGCATACAGCAGTGGGGCGCAACCTGCCAGGCCCAGGGCCGCCAGCACCCCGCCGGCCGCGGCGGACCACGCGGGGAGTTGCCCCGCGCCAGCATCGGGCCCCGCCACCAGCAAAGCGACCATCAACAGCAGGCTCGCGCCGAGGCCAGTGGCAACCAGCAGCGGCGGCGCCTCGCTCTCCGCCGTGGCGCCGCTGGCCCGCAGAGCGCCGTAGCCGGCCAGCGCCACAACCGACCAGGCAAGAGGATGCACCATCGAAAACGCAGGCGTGATCACGCTCAACAGCGCCGCCGCCAGAGCGATCGTCGCCCAGGCGAATACCCCCCCGAAGCCACGCACGGACGGGGGCGCCGCGCCGGCCAGACTCAACAGCGCAGTTCCGCCACCTCCGAGCAGCGCCAGGGCCACCAGCCGTTCCACGGCGCCCGGGGCGGGCCAGAAACTAAAGCGCGCCCCGCCAATCGCCAAGAGCTCAACCGGCGCCTGGTCCACGGCGCGCGCCGGAACCAGGAGCATCAGCGCCGCCGCGGCGAACACCGCCGCCCCGGTGGCGAAACCCAGGCGCCGGGTGGGCGCCACCCGGTTCAGCCCAAAGGCAAGTGCGGCGACCAGCAGCAGGAGGCTAAAGACGAGCGTAAGCAGCATAGGCACCGGTTTCTATCCGCGCCCACACGGGTGGGTCCGGTAGGGCAGCCCCCTCCCAGGAAAACCTCTTTATATCTGTGGTTGCGCCAGGCACGTATCGCACGGATCAGTGGACACCACGATCAAGGCCGCATCGTCGAGCGCGGCGTTCACCAACACGGTACGGGCCAGCAGGCGATCAAGCTGAGGGGCGCTCTGAAAGCGAACCTCGCTGATCTGGCGCCCATCGCTGGTGACGTGGTAGCGCAACGGCCCCCGTGGCGCCTCGACCGCGGCGCTGGCGGCGGCGGCGGGCAACGTCTCGGGCAGCCGGACGCGCGCGGGGCCTTCCTGGCGTTCCTGCGCCACCCGTTGCACCAGACGCAGCGCCTCAAGGGTTTCGAGGAACAGCACTGCCATGCGCGCGTGGACATCGCCGCCCTCCTGGAGCGCCAGTTCAGGCGTCAGTTCAGCGTAGGCCCCGTAAGGCGCATCGCGCCGCAGATCGGCGCTCAACCCCGCGGCGCGGGCAAGCGGCCCGGCCAGCCCGTACTGCGTGGCCGCGGTCGCGCTGATCACCCCGATCTCCACCGTGCGCGCCAGCAGCGTGCGCCGGGCGATGGTCCGCTCAGCGAGTGGAAACAGGCGGGTGAGGATCGGCTCGACCGCGGCCAGGGCCGTCCAGGTTGCTGCATCGGGTTCGCGTTCCAGGCCCCCGGGGCGCAACCAGGCCGCCGCATCGCCACCGGTCAGCCCGGCAAGCGCGGCGCGGATCGCCGTTGCGTCATCGGCGCAGGAGCGGGCCAGCGGCATAAGCGACAGGATGCGAAACAACGCGGCGAGGGTCGTCAGGTGCGAGGCGGCCCGTTCCAGTTCCGCCGCGGCCAGACGCAACCGCTCGGCGCATGGTGGCGCGGGCGTCTCCACCAGCGCCTCGATCGCATGGCACAAGGCCAACCCGTGGGCGATGCCGCTATCGGGGCAGATGCGGGTTGACGTCTCGACGATTTCGCTAACACGCATCCGCTCCCGCTGGGCGAATGGCGCCTCGTCGCCTGGATCGGGGCGGTATTCGACGTCCGCGATCCGCTCGCCCTCGACCTTGAGCACGAAACGTTGCGGTCGTAAAAAAGCCGGCGCCTCTGGTTTGAGCGTGAGCGTGTACGTCACCAGTGCCTCCACAACAACGCCGGCCAGCGGGCAAGCGCCAGGACCGATGCAACGTGCCGGGCCCCGGACGCGGCCACCCTGTCACATCACCAGCCCACACTTCACCGCCGGAGGCGGGCATTGCATCAGCCGCCGGCGCCGACCGTCGGAGCGGCATTATACCACCAGAGGGTGCTATAATCAGCGCGGGAGCCTGGTAGCGCGCAGAAAGGACGGCATATGACCACGGAGCGGACAGCGGCGGCGATACGGGCCGATCGCGACTATATTCTCCAGACCTATGTAAAGCCCCCATTTGTAATCGAGCGCGGCGAAGGGGTCTATCTCTTCGACACCGAGGGGCGGCGCTACCTCGATTTTGTCAGTGGCATTGCCGTCAACGCGCTTGGCTACGGCGACGCCGAGGTGATCGCGACGATCGCCGAGCAGGCCGCCAGACTCATTCACGTCTCCAATCTGTACCTCACCGCTCCGGCGGGAGAATTGGCGCGCATGCTGGTGTCGGGCCACCCGGCCTTCGATCGGGTCTTCTTTGCCAACAGCGGCGCCGAGGCCGTCGAAGGGGCGATCAAGTTTGCCCGTCGCTACGCCCGCGACCGCGTGGGCGAGGGCAAGACCGCGATTGTCGCCTTCGACGGCTCGTTCCACGGGCGCACCATGGGCGCCCTGGCCGTAACCGCCCGCGAGAAGTACCGTGAGCCGTTTATGCCGCTGATGCCTGGCGTGCGCTTCGCCAGGTTCAATGACAGCGCCTCGCTTGAAGCGACCATGGCCCCCGACGTATGCGCAGTGATCCTCGAGCCGGTGCAGGGCGAGGGCGGCCTGCGCGTCGCCGACACCGCCTTCCTGCGGGCGGCCCGCGCCCTCTGCGACCACTACGGCGCCCTGCTCATCTTCGACGAGATCCAGTGCGGCATGGGGCGCACCGGCACGCTCTGGGCGCACGAGCCCTCGGGCGTGCGCCCGGACATCATGACCATCGCCAAACCCCTCGCCGGCGGGCTGCCCATTGGCGCCGTGTTGATGAGCCAGGCCGTGGCCGATACCATCCACGTTGGCGATCACGGCACCACCTTCGGCGGCAACCCCCTGGTCACCGCGGTGGCTGGCGTGGTCTTCCGCCGCGTCAGCGATCCCGCGTTCCTCGCGCGGGTGCGCGAGGTCAGCGGATACCTGGACGAGGCACTGCACGACCTGGCCGCCGAGCGCGCCGACACGATCGTCGAACTGCGCGGGCGCGGGTTGATGCGCGGCTTGCGTCTGACCGGCTCGGCCAGCGCCGCGCGCGAAGCCGCTCAGGAGCGCGGCCTGCTGGTCGCCACCGCTGGCGAGGACGTGCTGCGTCTGCTGCCGCCGTTGATCATCGAGCCGCGCCACGTGGATGACAGCATCGCTGTGCTGCGCCAGGTGCTCAAATAACCCGGCTTGCTTATACATCTGCCCGGAGGAGTGCGGAGGGCCTGGCCCTCCGCCCCTCGCCAACAAGGGTTTCCAACCCGAGGCTGGAGCCGGCAGGGCCCCTGAAGCGGCCTGGCCGCCCCCACCCTTAGCCTCGGCACGTAAGAGAAAGGAGCCGGCGATGCCCGTTATCGCATTGATTGGCGCCCAGTGGGGCGATGAGGGCAAGGGTCATCTGGTGGATCTGCTGGCGGGCAAGGCGCGACTGGTGGTGCGCTACAGCGGTGGCAACAATGCCGGCCACACCGTTGTCAACCACCTGGGCACATTCAAACTTCACCTGGTCCCGTCAGGTATTTTCGATCCGGCGACTGTAAATGTTATCGGCCCAGGGGTGGTAGTAAATCCCGAGGTGCTGCTGAACGAGATCCGTGATCTGGAGGCGCGCGGGGTGGCCACGGCGAAGCTGTTCGTCAGTGAGCGGGCCCACGTGATTATGCCCTACCACATCCTGCTCGACCAGCTTCAGGAAGAGGCCCGCGGCGAAGGACGCATCGGCACCACCGGTCGTGGTATCGGCCCGGCCTTTGCCGACAAGATGAGTCGCAGCGGCATCCGCATGGCCGATCTGCTACACGAAGAGACCCTCCTCAACCGTCTGCGCGTGGTGCTGGATGAAAAGAACCGCCTGCTCACCAAAATCTATGGCGCGAAGCCGATCTCGTTGCACGACACCTACCTGCGCTTCCTGGAGTTTGGTCGCCAGTTGGCCGACCATGTCACCGACGTGCATCCGATCATCAACCGCGCGATTGACAAAGATCTGCCGGTGTTGCTGGAGGGCGCCCAGGGTGCGCTGCTCGACGTGGATCACGGCACCTACCCCTACGTCACCTCGTCGCCGCCGGGGTCGGCGGGCGCCTGCCAGGGGGCGGGCATCGGCCCGACCCGCCTGAACGCGGTCATCGGGGTCCTGAAAGCCTACACCACTCGTGTCGGCGAGGGGCCGTTCCCTACGGAGGTGCACGGCCCGGAGGCCGACGAACTCAGGCAGATCGGCACGCCCTGGGCCGAAGTCGGCACCACCACCGGCCGGCTGCGTCGCGTGGGCTGGTTCGATGTGGTTCTGGCGCGCTATGCGGCGCAGATCAACGGCATTGACACCATTGCAATCACCAAACTCGATGTGCTCGACAACCTGCCGACAATCAAGATTTGCGTCGGCTACCGGCTCAACGAAACCTATCTCGAGTACCCCCCCGCGACCGTGGCAGTGCTCGAACGCTGTGAGCCAATCTACGAAGAACTGCCGGGCTGGCGGGTCTCCACCCGGAACGCGCGTCACTTCCACGATCTTCCCGAGGCGGCCCAGTCTTACGTGGCGCGCATCTGCCAGCTCGTCGGCGCGCGGCTGGGCCTGGTCTCGGTCGGGCCGAGCCGCGAGCAGGTGATCCAGGTGGTTGATCTGTTTTAATGGCACTGGTTAAGCCCGTGGAGCAATCCTCAGGATTGCTCCACGGGCTCAACCGGCGCTCACCCGACCAGTCTGGCCTGCAGTTCCGCGCTGGAAGGCTCCACCAGGATGGACCCGTCGGGGAACACGATGGTGGGAACGCTACGGTAGCCGTTGTTGACTTGTACCACGTAGTCGGCTGCGGTCGCATCCTCCTCAATGTTCACGTACAAAAACGCCGCGCCGTGCTGTTGCAGCACCCGCAGCGCCCGCCGGCAGTCGGGGCACCAGGTCGTGCCGTACATGACAATCGGTTGCTGGCTGCTCATGGTTCTCTGCAAGGTCATACCGCTACATACCCTCGGGGGGTATTATACCATGACACCTTGTCGGGTGGCCCGCCCGCCCCGACCCCCCGGCCCAGGGTGGACGTTGCCTCGGCCCTGCTGGTCTTTCCCTCGGGGCAACCTGGTTGCCCCACGCCGGCAGGAAACCGATTCCAAACAAGAAACCCGCTTTCCCCGTTGTAATCCCGCTCCTTTCCCAGCACAAAGAAGCGGTATTGCACGTAGCCTCATCACGTTCCATGGCGCATTGCGTCAAAACGCACCTTCCTGGCCGGCTCAGTGTTCACAAAATGTTCATCATTTGCAATTATTTTGAACAAAACGAGTCATTTGACAGCGATTTAGCGCCTGTGCTACCATAGGGCTTGCGATTGCTTGTAGCGCTCAATGTAATTGCGCGCTCCCCGATGACGGCGCTGTGGCCGGAGGCCCGGAAGGTTCGCAGCGCCGTTGGTATTCCTGTTGGCCGGATCACGCAGAGGGTTTGACCAGGAGCACGGCATGAAGTTGCACGAGTATCAGGCGCGTGACTTGCTCGCGAAGTACGGTATTCCGGTCACTCGTGGCGGAGTCGCGGTTACTCCGGGTGAAGCGCGCGCCGTGGCCGAGTCGATCGGCGGCCCCGTGGTGGTCAAGGCGCAGGTGTTCGTCGGTGGCCGAGGAAAGGCCGGCGGCGTCAAACTGGCCGATACGCCCGAACAGGCCGAACAGGCCGCCTCCCAGATCCTGGGCATGTCGATCAAGGGGTTGACCGTCGAGAAGGTGCTGGTGGCCGAGGCAATTACCTATACCAAAGAGATCTACCTCAGCGCCATTCTCGACCGCGCCGCCAAGCGCGTGACGATGATCGCCTCGGCTGAGGGCGGCGTCGAGATTGAAGAAGTCGCCCGCACCAACCCTGAGGCGATTATTAAGATCCCCGCCCATCCCCACCTTGGCTTGCTCGATTTTCAGGCCCGTGAACTGGCCTTCGGCATTGGTCTCACCGATGGCAAGCAGGCCCGCCAGTTCGCCCAGATCGCCTCGGCCCTCTATCGCGTCTTTGTCGAGAGCGATGCCTCCCTCGCCGAGATCAACCCGCTGGTCATCCGCGCCGATGGCGCCCTCCAGGCCCTCGATTCCAAGGTGCTGCTCGACGATAGCGCCCTTTTCCGCCACCCCGATCTCGCCGCCCTGCGCGACTCCTCCGATGAGCCCGAGGCTGAGTTGCGCGCTCGCGAGGCTGATCTGACCTATATCAAGCTCGATGGCTCCATCGGTTGTATGGTCAACGGCGCCGGTCTGGCCATGGCAACTATGGACGTGGTCAAACTCTACGGTGGCGAACCGGCCAATTTTCTCGATATCGGCGGCGGCGCGGGCAAGGAGAAGGTCAAGGCCGCCTTGCAAATTATCCTCGCCGATCCGAACGTGAAGGCGGTCATGTTCAACATCTTCGGCGGGATTACCCGCGTTGATGAGGTTGCCCGCGGCATCGTCGCCGCCCTCGAGGAGGTGCAGACCGATGTTCCCATGGTGGCGCGCCTGACGGGCACCAATGAGGAGGAGGGCCGGCGCATCCTCGCCGCCTCGCGCCTCATTCCCGCGGCGACCCTCGCCGAAGCCGCTGAGAAGGCCGTCGCCGCCGCCCGTGGTGCCTGACCGTTGCGCGCCAGGCCTGGTTGTCGGCCGATCTCAGCAGGCGTAACGGCACAAAGGCTCGGGAGGGTTGCGCGCTTCCAGATACTTCCCTGCCATAGGCGCTTCGCTCCGTCCCTCGCACTGCAAACGGTTAGCTGGGGTGACGTTGCGGCTCACTGATTTTACAACGTAGGGGCGGGGGGTCGGAGGGGCTGCGCCCCTCCGACCCCCCCGCGTGAGGCTGTGACTCCGCCCCCCCGCCGAGACGACGTGTACTGCTAACTGATTTGCTTGTGAGAAACGATCATGAAACGACGCGCTCTCATTACGGGCATTACCGGTCAGGATGGTAGTTATCTGGCAGAGTTTCTCCTCGGCCAGGGGTACGAGGTGATCGGCATGGTGCGGCGCACCAGCACGGTCAACTTTGAACGTATCAAGCATTTCCAGGAACGGGTTACCCTCGTCACCGGCGATCTCGCCGATGAGGTCTCGCTTATCTCCATCCTTCGCGAGCACCGCCCGAGCGAGGTGTACAATCTTGCCGCCCAGTCGTTCGTGCAAACGTCCTGGGCCCAGCCCGTGTTCACCGGTGAGACGACCGCGCTTGGCGTGACCAGAATGCTCGATGCCGTTCGTATTGTGGATCCGGAGATCCGTTTTTACCAGGCCAGTAGCAGTGAAATGTTCGGCAAAGTGGTTGAAGTGCCCCAGACCGAACGCACCCCCTTCTACCCCCGCAGTCCCTATGGGGTGGCAAAGGTTTATGGCCACTGGATCACGGTGAACTATCGCGAAAGTTACAATATGTTCGCCTGCTCGGGCATTCTCTTTAATCACGAGTCGCCCCGGCGCGGCCTTGAGTTTGTGACCCGCAAGATCTCTCACGGTGTGGCGCGGATTAAGCTCGGACTTGATGAAGAACTGCGTCTCGGCAACCTTGAAGCCCGGCGCGACTGGGGCTTCGCCGGAGACTATGTCGAAGCGATGTGGTTGATGCTTCAGCAGAGTCATCCCGACGATTATGTGGTCGCCACCGGGGAAACCCATTCAGTACGCGAGTTCTGCGAACTTGCCTTTGGATACGTGGATCTGGATTACCGCGATTATGTCGTTCAGGACGAACGCTTCATGCGGCCGGCCGAGGTGGATCTGTTGATTGGCGATCCCACCAAGGCGCGGAATGCGCTGGGTTGGCGCCCAAAGACCAACTTTCAGGAACTGGTACATATGATGGTTGACGCTGACTTGCAACTTCTCAAGGAGCAGAAACAATGACCCAGGCGGAGATGCGACTGATAGAGCAGGGCTGGGAGGCGCTGGTGGAGCGCCTCGGAGTCGCCGAAGCCATGCGCTTTGTGATGCTGCTCGATCGCCGTACCGGCGGCGCCTTGCAGCACATGCGCACCCTCTGGTCAACGCCGTTTGCCGGCCATGTCCAGGGGCGCAATGGCGCCACGGTGCAACCGTCCCCGTCAGCGCCACAGTTCGACGCCTAGTGTCGCAATGCATAGGCCTCAACGCCGAGCGGGCCCGAAGGATGTCCTTCGAGCCTGCTCGGTATTTTGAGACCATGTTGTGCTTGAGCGGGCGCCCCCCACTCTCCCCTCAG
Organism: Chloroflexaceae bacterium; assembly: GCA_034431835.1. Lineage (GTDB taxonomy): Bacteria > Chloroflexota > Chloroflexia > Chloroflexales > Chloroflexaceae > JACAEO01. The sequence continues at coordinate 15,142 of DAOUDA010000082.1, forward strand.
GCAGGGGGTGGCGAAACCTGCTTTCCCCGCTGATCCCTCTGGCGTTGCTCGAAGCGAGCCACGCCGCTCGGTGTCCTCAGGGGATCGATCTTCCGCTCAGTGCTCTAACGTTCCCCCTCCGGCGCGCCTACGGCCGCGCTCTGCGGCGCGTGTTGCTCGAGCGCGTCCAGGCGGGCGTTCATCTGCCGGCGCCAGGCCTCGTCATCAACCTGCATGGTTCGCACCCGGTAGAGGATCTCCTCCTGTACCCGGCGCACCCCGCCGACCCGGTCGGCCAGCAGGCCGATCAGGAAGGTGATCAGCGCCATCAGCACCAGGATGCTGCCGACCAGCAGGGCCTGCACGTTGTCAGCCGTCAGGTCGGTGACGCGCCGCCCGATAAAGACGTAAGCCGCCCGCCCCAGGAGCAGCATGCCGGGAAGAAAGAAGGCCGCGGCAATGTAACTGAAGACCTTCAGCGGTTCGTAGGTGGCGTAGGTGCGGGCGATGATGGCCGCCTGGCGCTTGATGAAGTTCCAGTTGCCCCGGTGCAAGCGCGAGGGACGCTCGACGTAGTTGGTGCGGATCGGCACCGCCTGGATGGTCAGGCGGCGCTTGCCGGCCTGGATCAGGTTCTCGACCGTGTAGGAGAAGTCGGTGGTCACGAAGGTGCGCAGCGCCGCCTCGCGCGAGAGGGCGCGGAAGCCGCTGACCGTGTCCGGCACATCGGTTTCGGAGGCCCAGCGCACCACCGAACTGCCCAGCTTCTGGAGCGCCCGCTTGAGCGGGGAAAAATGCTCCAGGCTCTGCACCTGCCGGTCGCCGATCACAATGTCAGCCGTGCCGGCGACGATCGGCGCCACCAGCCGCGGGATCTCGTCGCCAGGGTACTGGTTGTCGGCATCGGTGTTGACAATGACGTCGGCGCCCAGGCGCAGCGCCGTGTCGATACCGGTTTGATAGGCGGTTGCCAGCCCCTTGTTGGCCGTGTGACGCACCACGTGATCGGCGCCGGCCCGCAGCGCCACTGCCGCCGTATCATCGCTGGAGCCGTCGTCGATGATCAACACCTCGACGCGACTGATACCCGGGATGCGGCGGGGGATGCCGGCGATCACCGTGGCGATGGTGTCGCGCTCGTTCAGCGCCGGGATCTGCACGATCAGCTTCATGGCCCATCCTCGCAACCTCGCTTCAGCGCCATTGTAGCACAGACGCCTGCCCCCGCCGCTGATGGGCCGCCTACGCCTCCCTGAGAGCCAGGCTCTTACTTCGGCGTCGCCTCCCCGCGAATGAAACGCTCGGTGAAGTCGCGCGCCTCGTAGTCGGTGTACTGTTTGGGGGGCGTCTTCATAAAATAGCTGCTCGGCGCGTACAGCGCCCCGCCGATCCCTCGATCGAGGGCCAGCTTCGCGCAGCGGATGGCGTCAATGACCACCCCCGCCGAGTTCGGCGAGTCCCAGACCTCCAGTTTCAACTCCAGGTTCAACGGCACGTCGCCGAAGGTGGTCCCCTCCATGCGGATGTAGGCCCACTTCCGGTCGCCGAGCCACGGCACGTAGTCGCTCGGTCCGATGTGTACCGCGTCCGGCGGCAGTTCGTAGGGCAACTGGCTGGTTACGGCGTTGGTCTTGCTGATCTTTTTGCTCTCCAGGCGCTCGCGCTCGAGCATGTTCAGGAAGTCGGTGTTGCCGCCAATGTTTAACTGGTAGGTCCGGTCGAGGCGCACCCCACGCTCCTGGAACAGCGTCGCCAGCACGCGATGGGTGATCGTCGCGCCGACCTGGCTCTTGATGTCGTCGCCAATGATCGGCAGCCCTTTCTCCTCGAAGCGCCGCCGCCAGTAGGCCTGGCTGGCAATGAACACCGGCACGCAGTTGATGAACGCGCAGCCGGCTTCGAGGATCTGCTCGACGTACCACTTCGTGGCCATCTCGCTGCCCACCGGCAGGTAGGAGACTACCACGTCGGTCTCCGTACGCTTGAGAATGCCCGCGATGTCGTCGGTTGGCCCCGGCGCCTTCGTGATCACCTGGCCCAGATACTTCCCGATGCCGTCATGGGTCATGCCCCGCGAGACCGGCACGCCCAGCGCTGGAACGCTCGCAAAACGGTACGTGTTGTTCGGCGGGGCAAAGATGGCCTCGGACAGGTCCTTGCCGACTTTGGCATCGGCGATGTCGAAAGCCGCCGAAAACTCTATGTCTCTAATGTGGTACCCACCGAGGTTAACATGCATCAACCCGGGGATCTGATCGTTTTCATCAGCGTCGCGGTAGTAGTGAACCCCCTGCACCAGCGACGAGGCGCAGTTGCCGACGCCGATTATTGCCACACGGATCTTCCTGTCATTCACCGAAGTTGGCCTTTCATCTGGACTACGGACCCAGCGTCGCAAAACATCGTGACGGGCGATTATACCCCTGGCAGGTACCTTTGACAAGCACCCCAAATGGCCAGGTTTTGCTTGCGCACAGCCAGGAGTACTGTCCACAAGCAGACCCTGGTACCACCGCTCGCCTTGATCCATCCAGGGCTTTCGGTGTATGCTTGGGCCGTGTGGTCAACCCGGGCGCCCTCGTTCCTCGCGCAGTCGGAGGAGGGTGGGGAAACCTGGTTTCCCCACGTCCCGGCCTCAGGTGAGGGGCCGGGAGGGCTATGCCATCCCAGAACGTAACCGGATACCCTGCGTAGCCGGACAGGCTCCCGGCGCTCGCATCGAGTTTGCGTCACGGCCATGAGCGATTGTGCCACCCCGGTTCTCATCCCCGAAGAAGGGCAACATGGCGATCCCTCCGCCAGTCTGATTGTGCGGACCGGGGTCGAATGGTACGCCCTGCCCGGCGCCTGTGTCCGCGAAGTGATCCGCTGGCGCGCGCCCACGCCGGTGCCCGGCACGCCGGCGGTCATCCCCGGGATCATCAACCAGCGTGGGAGCATCGTGCCGGTGGTTGACCTGCGGATCGCCCTGGGACTTCCCGCCAGCGCCCCGGAACGCTCGACGCGCTTTGTCCTTCTACACCACGAGACCATCGCCCTGGCCCTGCTGGTGGACGCGGTGATCGACCTCGTGCTCCTCGACGAGGATACATTCGAGCCACCACCCGCTGGCCGGGTGCGTCTGCTTACGGCCGTCAGCCGTTACGAGCAGCGTCCCCTGGGGGTGATTGACCCCGGCGCGCTGATCGCCGCCGTGCAGGAGGGGCTGTAATAGATTTTGGATTGTAGATTTTGGATTTTGGAATGGGGTGTACGGCGTCGCAATGAGACCCGGCGATGACGTGCGTGCAGTCTTTTTAACAGGAATCGGCCCACATGATCGCTGCAACTGCTGCCACTCTGGCTTTTGAGGTGCAAACAGCCCGCCGGCGCTACTTTGTGCCCCGCGGCCACGTGGATCAGTTGGGGGTCGCTCCGCTGCCCAGCGCCAGCGAAGCCCACGGTCGCCCGCTGCTGGCCCGCGACCTGGGGCCGTTGCTCGATCCCGAGGACGGCGGCGCCCCCGCGCGGCAGGCCCTTACCGTGCTGCTGCGGCGGCGGACCGTGGTGCTGCGGGTGCAGCGCATCGAGAGCCTGGAGAGCGTGACGGTGCATCCCCTGGCGCCGCTGCTACGGCGACGGTTGCGGGCGCCCTGGGTGCTCGGCGCCGTCATTCGTGATGATCAACCGGTGCTGGTGCTCGATATGCGCCGCATCGCCACCGATCTCGCCCTTGGCGCCGTCCTGTGAGCGGCTGCACCCTGCCGCGACCCGGAGAGTCGGGGCCGCCAGCGCCCTCTCTGGGCGAAAGGTTTTTCCTCCAACAGGTAGAGTTGTGGCCGGACCGGGTTTCCCTGGCCCCTCTACCTGTTCGGGTGGGAAAAAGGTTCGTGCGAGGGCCGTGCCTCCCGCGCATAGGCTCCGTTTACCTCAGGAAAGCGTATGTACCAGTCCGCTGAACGTGTTACCGCTGTGATACCCGAAACCTCCCTCCTGCGCGACAACCTGGGGGTGATGCGCCTGCTGATTGCCGGCGGCATCGTGGTTGTCGGCCTGTTCTGGGCGGTGACGATCGGCCTCTGGCTGTTCCAGACCGTCGGTAGCGTCGTTAGCGTCGTGGCGTCGCTGATCGCCGTCCTGGCCCTGCTGGTGTACCTGGGCGCCTATTACCTGCTCCGGCGCGGGCACACCCTCACCAGCCGGCGGGTGGTCTTCTTCGGAATGCTCCTCGGCGCAGCCTTCGCGGTCTTCTTGCTCGGGGGGGCCACCGGTCCCCTGGCGATGCTCTTCTTCATTCCCGTCATCAGCGCCGGCTTGCTGGGCCATGGCCGCGATGGGCTGCATATCGCAGCCGGGGCCATCCTGATCTACGCGGTCATGTTCACGGTTGAATGGGGCGCATTGTACCAGCCGATCCCGCTACCGGACTGGATATACCTCATCAACTTCGTCATTACCGGGGTCTTTCTGGCCGTGGTCGCCTGGCTCAGCGGGCGCGATCTGCTGCAGGTGGTGGCCCAGTCACAGGAACGGGCCCAGGAGTTGCTGCACAAGACCGAGCAACTCATTGAAAAGAATTTTCAGCAGGTTGAGCTTGGCAGCGAACTGGCCGCCGCAGCCCAGGAGCTGCAGGTGGCTTCGCAACAGCAGGCCAGCGGCGCGACCGAACAGGCCAGCGCCGTGGCCCAGGTTTCAAGCACCATCGAGGAACTGGGCAGCACCGCGCGGCAGATCGCCCAGGCGGCAGAGCAGGTTGCCCAGGCCGCCCAGCAAACCCTGGAGAACCTGAGCAGCGGCCAGGACGCGGTAGACGAGAGTATTCAGGCCATGGAGCGCATCCGCGGGCGCGTCTCCGACGTGACCACCCGCGTGCTCAGCCTTGGCGAACGTTCGCAGCAGATCGGCGAGATTATTGACCTGATTGACGACATTTCCGACGAAACGCACCTGCTGGCCCTCAACGCCGCCATCGAGGCGGCCGGCGCCGGCGAGCACGGTCGCCGCTTCGCGGTGGTGGCCGCCGAAGTCAAGAGCCTGGCCAACCGCACCCTGGCCGCCGCCAAGGAGGTCAAAGGGGTCATCGCTGAGATCCGTCAGGCCACCTCCGCCGCGGTGCTGGCCGCGGAAGAGGGCAGCAAAGAGGTCGAGCGCGGCGTGGAACTGGCCCATCGCGCCGGGCAGATCATGGATAACATCGTGATGGTAGCCGAACGCACCGCCCAGAGCGCCGCCGAGATCGGCCTGGCCACGGCCCAGCAGCAGAGCGCCAGCGAACAGGTGGTGGAGACCATGCGCGAAATCGCCGAGGTGGCCCGCCAGACGGCCCTCGGCTCGCGCCAGATGGCCGAATCCGCGGCAACGCTGACCGCCATCGCCGATCGCTTGCACGGCATCGCGGTTGAGGAGCACGAACCGTAGGGCCGATGCGGATTACCAGTGTATTCGGTTCCATGCAGGCAGGGGTGCGGGGAAACCAGGTTTCCCCGCACCTCTCCAACTAGTGGTCAAAGGTCGGGCATTCCAGCCTGACCATCGCGTCACCCCCCAGCGAGAGATGCATGGACCTTGCCGCCTTCCACCAGCAGTTTCGTGAAGAGGCCGCCGAGAATGTGCGCGTGCTGCAGGACGGGCTGCTTGCCCTTGAGACGGAAGCCGGAGCCGGCCAGCAACGGGCGACAGTGGACCGGATCTTCCGGGCCATGCACACGATCAAAGGCTCGGCCCGCGTGCTGGGGTTCGAGCCGATCAGCCGGCTGGCCCACGCGCTTGAGAATCTGCTCGGCGAGTTGCGCCAGGAACGGCGCGTGTTTGATCGGCCTCTTGCTGATGCCCTGCTGCGCGGCGGCGATGCCATTCTTGCCCTGAGCGACGCGGCGGTGGCCGGGCGCGCCCCGCCGCTGGACGTGGAGGCGCTGATTGCCAGCCTTCCGGCGTCCGCCGAGGCCGCAGCGCCCCCCGCCGCCTCAGCCTCTCCTGCCGCACCACCCGAGCCCCCCTCGGTCACACCCGCTTCGCCGCCGCGCGCCGCGCGGCAGACGGTACGCGTGCGGGTTGACCGGCTCGACCGCATGCTCAACCTCGCCGGCGAACTGGTCGTGAGCCAGCAAATGCTGGCCAATCACGCCGACGAACTGCGCACGTTGCAGGCGGCGGTGGAGCAACAACTGCACGCCCTGAGGCAACTCGAAGCTGAGCTTGCACGCCTGCGCTTCTCGCCGCTGCAACGGCAGGCGCTCGACATGCGGCTGGCGGCGGCGCATGAAGCGGGCGGGCGCGCCTCCTTGCTCATCCAACGACAGACCGAGCGTTTCAGCCGACACGCCGGGCAACACGAATTGCTGGTGCGCGATCTCGAACAGGAAGTGATGGCGGCGCGCCTGCTGCCGATCGCCACCGTCTTCGGCGGCCTGCCGCGGGCCGTGCGCGACCTGGCCCAGGTCACTGGCAAACAGGTACGTCTCTCCCTGCACGGCGAGACCGTGGAACTGGATCGCAAGGCGCTCGAAGCCATTGCCGACCCGCTGCTGCACCTGGTGCGCAATGCGGTGGACCATGGCATCGAAATGCCAGAGGAGCGCCAGGCCGCCGGTAAAGCTCCGCAGGGCCACCTGACGGTACGCGCCGAGGCGGCCAGCAGCGAGGTGCGCGTCGTTGTGGCCGACGACGGGCGCGGGATCGACCCCCAGCATCTGCGCGAACAGGCCGCGCGCCGGGGCATTATCAGCGCCGAGAGCGCGGCGCACCTGTCCGACCACGAGGCCCTGGAGCTGATCTTTGCCCCCGGATTCTCCACCGCCAGCGTCATTACCGACATCTCCGGTCGTGGGGTGGGCATGGACGTGGTGCGCCAGAATCTGGCCGAACTGGGCGGGCGCGTGGAGGTCGAGTCGCAACCCGGCCTGGGCACGAGCGTGACGCTCATCCTGCCGCTCACCCTGGTCACCACGCGCATCCTGCTGGTGCGAGCGGGCCGCGACAGTTTCGCCCTGCCCGCCAGCGCCTGCCAGGGTGTCGTATGGATCGATCAACAGCAGGTCCAATCCCTGGAGGGCCAGCCTATCGTCGAGCACGAAGGGCGCACGGTGGCGGTGCGTAATCTGGCGGAATTCCTCGGCACAGCAGCGCCAGCAACCACCAGCGGCGCCGGGCGAACACCCGCGGTGCTGACCGGCGGCCCGCAGCGACTGGTGGCGCTCCTGGTAGACGAACTGCTCGATGAACGCGAAGTGGTGGTCAAGCCTCTCGGAGCGCTGCTGGCGCCGCAGCGGCGCTTCGGCGGAGCGGTGCAACTCGGCGACGGCAGCCTGGTGTTGCTGCTCAATCCGGTGCATCTGATGCAACCCGGCCGGAACGCGCCGCTGGACAAGCCCGCGGCCTCACCCCGCGTGCGCCGGCTCCTCGTCGCCGACGACTCATTTGCCACCCGCGAATTGATCCGCAGCGTTTTACAGTCCGCCGGCTACGAGGTGGTTGTGGCCGTTGACGGCGCCGACGCCCTGGAGGCGCTGCGGAGCCAGCCGATCGATCTGGTGATGAGCGACGTAGAGATGCCGCGCCTCAACGGCTTCGAACTGGTCACACGCATCCGCGCCGAACGCGAGTTTCACCACTTGCCGGTGGTGCTGGTCACCAGCCTGGCCTCCGAGGAACATCGCCGGCGCGGGTTGGAGGTCGGCGCGCAGGCGTATATTGTCAAAAGCCAGTTCGACCAGCAGAACCTGCTCGAGGTGGTACGGCGCCTCCTCGGCGACGAACGGTAGGGCCACCGTTACACCCTGGCGGTATCCTGGAAGCGCTGCGCGAGAAGCGAGGACTTCGTGAGAGGCCGAGAGGACGTCTCGTTGTAGTGCCAATGACCCATCAGTTCTCCATAGCTGAGATTGCGAGGCGGTGATGACCGGAAAAATCCTGGTGGTTGACGATAGCCGGCTCGTAACCGATATTGTCAAGCTCCGGCTGGAAATGTGCGGCTACGAGGTCGTTCTGGCCCATAGCGGCGAGGAGGCCCTGGAACGCATCGCCGAAGAGGTTCCCGATCTGCTGGTGCTCGATGTACAGATGCCAGGCATTGACGGCTACGAAGTGTGCCGCCGGCTCCGTGATGACTCCCGCTTCGACGCGCTGCGCATCATTATGCTCACGTCTACTGACGACAAACACGCCGCCTTCGAAGCGGGGGTTGATGACTATCTGAACAAAGACATCGACCTGTTGAACTTGCCGAACCGGGTAAAACTGGTGCTTGAAATGCTCTGAGTAAGGTATGGGCGCCTCATTGCGCATTCTGATCGTTGATGACTCGACCCTGATGCGGCGCGTGCTGCGCCAGTTGCTGGAGTCCGATCCAGAGATACGGGTCGTCGGCGAGGCTGGCGATGGACGGCAGGCCCTGGCCCTGGTAGCCGAACTGAAGCCCGATCTCGTCATCCTGGATGTACAGATGCCGGTAATGGACGGGGTCGAGACAACGCGGCAGATCATGGCTTATCATCCGACGCCGATCCTGGTGCTCACCGCCACGTTGTCGAACCGGGACGTTGACATTACCTTTGAAATGCTGGGCGCTGGCGCCCTTGATGTTATGGAAAAGCCTTTGCTCGGCGACCCTGTGGCGCAGGAACGGGCGCGCCGGGCGCTGGTGCGCAAGGTCCGGTTGCTCTCACGGGTGCGGGTGGTGACGCACCTGCGGGGCCGGCGCAAGTGCAGGGCGCAGCCACAACCGGTTGAAGGGGCCGAGCAGGCGGAACCCACGTGGCGGCAGAAACTGGTCATTGAGCCACAGGCTCAGCCGGACCTGTGCCCGGTAGTCGTGATTGGGGCCTCCACCGGGGGGCCGCGGGTGGTGCGGCAGATCCTCACCAACCTGCCGGCAGACTTTCCCGCGGCAGTTATCCTGGTGCAGCACATCGCCGACGGTTTCAGCGCCGGCATGGTCGAGTGGCTGGCGCAGAGTGTGCCGCTGCGGGTGCTGCTGGCAACCGAAGGGATGGTCATTCGCCCGGGTCACGTGCTGGTCGCACCTGATCGCTATGATCTGCTGGTGCAGACTGACGGCACGATCCACCTGAGCAGCCTGCCTTTGCTCATCCAGCGCCCCGCGATTGACATCGTGATGCAATCGGTGGCTGCGGTCTGTGCAGAGCGGGCCGTGGGGGTGTTGCTCACCGGCATGGGGCGCGACGGCGCGATCGGCATGCTGGCGATCCGGCGGGCAGGTGGGTACGCCATTGCGCAGGACAGCGCATCGTGCGCCATCTTCGGTATGCCCCGCGCGGCCATCGAACTGGGGGCCACAGATGTAGTGCTGCCCCCCCAGCAGATTGCCGCGGCCCTCTGCCAGCGCCTGGCGGCAGGACAATGCGCCCAACGCCCTGCGCGTAACGGTTGAACCGGAGGCGCGCGCAAACGATTGCCGGGAGCCTATCCGGATACGTTCCTTCAGGAGGATCTGGGCGGGCAAAGTCCTCCCAGCAACGGTCGTTCCTCGATCGTTCAGAAGAGGGTGGGGAAACCAGGTTTCCCCACGCCCCTGCCTTGAATAGACCTCCCGGACCTTCCCGTTCGAGAGCCTATGACTATCTGGCCACCCGCTAAAGAAACGCTATCACCGCACCTCCTGGCCACCCTGCGCGACCTGGTGGCCGATTACTGCGGGGTCTACCTGGATGATACGCGCCTGGCCAACCTTGAGGCGGCAGCCCGGCGCCGCGCTGAACTCCTCCAGCAGCCAGCGCCGATCTACGTAGCCGCCCTGCGCGCGCGCCGCGATCCGCTGGAACTCCAGCAACTCGCCGAACTGCTGCTCAACCACGAGACGCAGTTCTTTCGCAACCGGCCGCATATGGACGCGCTCCGCGCCGAGGTGCTGCCCACGCTGCATCAACGCCTGCCGCCGGGTCTGCCGTTGCGCATCTGGAGCGCGGGGTGCAGCACCGGCGAGGAACCCTACTCTATTGCCATCACGGCCCTGGAGACGCTGGGCGATCCGCCGCCGCGGCCCATCGAGATCTGGGCGACCGACCTGAGCGAGTCCGCGCTGGCCAGAGCGCGGGCGGGCACGTACCGTGGGCGCACCCTCGCCAACCTGTCGGCGCAACAGCAGATGCGCTTCTTCGAGCGGAACGGCGATGGGCTGGCGATCGGGCCGGCGGCGCGGCGGCTGGTGCGCTTTGAGCGCCTCAACCTGCTCGATCCTTTCCCTCCGCAGGCCCGTGGGGTACACATCATCTTCTGCCAGAATGTGACCATTTACTTCCAGGTACGCACCTGCCGAGCACTGATGGAGCGGTTTTACCATGCGCTGGATGAGGGCGGAACGCTCTTCCTGGGCTTCTCCGAAACGTTGTGGAACATCTTTGATCGCTTCCGTTGGCGCGAGGTGGCGGGAACGTATGTCTATGTAAAGCGATCGGAGCGTCAGGAATCGCCCCACGTTCCTTCCATCCATGGCAGGGCCGAGAGCCCTCGATCAGCAGTGCGCCGTTCCGGAACAAAGCCTGCTGCTGCCACAGGGGCGGAGATCGTTGCGCGGGGGCGTGCCCTGCTCGCCGCTGGCGACATCCAGTCGGCGCTGGCGCTCTTCACCGAGGCGCCTCTGGCCGACCGGCATGCCCCGCAGATCCTGGCCCTGGCGGCGCGCGCCCACGCCGATCGCGGCGATCTCGATCTGGCTGCCGCTGAAGCCCACCGCGCCCTGGAACTCAACCCGCTGACCACCGAGGCGCACATGTTGATTGGCCTGATCTACGCCCGGCAGGGGCAGCACACCGCAGCGATTGAGCAGTTGGAACGGGCACGGTACCTGGATGGCGACTCACCGGTGATCGCCTTTCACCTGGCCGAGAGTTATCGCCAGGCGGGGCGCTTCGAGAGCGCGCTGCGCGAGTATCGCAGCGCCCTCAAACACCTGGCCGCCCTGCCGCCGGATCATGTGATTGACGGGGTAGCCTCGGGATGGTTGACCGAAACCTGCCGGCGCTACGAGGCGTTGTTGAATGGCGAAAGCCGCCGCGGATAACGATGAAGCCGCTTAGCGTACTACCGGCCATGCCTAAACGCATTGCAGGGCATCAGCTTACCTCTCGCGTGCCGACCCTCCTGGGACATCAGGGGGTGGTTCCTCGCCGCCGCCCACGCCCCGTACCTGCGGGCCCGCCGGCGGAAAGCCCCCCGCCCCTGACCGCCGAGCAGCAGCGCCGCGCTGCCGAACTCGAACAGGAGTTGCAACTCGCCCGCGACCTGCAACAGGGATTGCTCCTGGAAGCCGCTCCACGACTGCCCGGGTGGGAGGTGGCCGCGGTATCGCTGCCCGCCCGTGATCTGGGCGGGGATCTGTACGATTTCATACGCCTGGATGGGCATACGCAGGGGATCATGATCGGCGACGTGAGCGGCAAGGGGTTGGCCGCCGCACTGCGTATGGCTGTCGCGCGAACCGTGTTTCGCCACGAGGCGCGCCGGGGCGAGCCGCCAGGGGAGACCCTGGCGTCCGTCAATCGAGGCGTGCTGAGCGAGATCCCCCAGGGCATGGTGACGATGCTCTATGCCCGACTCGACATTGCGCAGGGGCTGTTGCGGGTCGCCAACGCCGGGCACACCTTCCCGTTGATCGTTGACGGCCAGGTGCACGAACTGGAACTTTCCGGGTTGCCACTGGGTGTGGATCCCGACAGCGACTACTGCGAAGCCTCGGCCACCCTGGGGCCCGGCGATAGCGTGGTGCTGTACACCGACGGCGTGCCCGAAGCCGAAAACCGCGGCGGAGCGCTCTTCAGCTTTGAGCGACTGCAGGCGCTGATCGAGGCCCATCGCCACCTCAAGCCTCGGGCGCTGGTCGCGCTGTTGCTGCACGAACTGCGCGCCTGGAGCGATGGCGCGCAGAGCGACGATGTAACCATCGTCGTCTTACGGCGCCGTTTCAGCCGTTTGAGCGTCGAACTGCAAAGCGTCGCCGCCGATGTGCTCGGCACCGAGCGAGCCGACAGCTTCTGGACCGAGGCCCTGGGGCTGGTCGGCGCCACGCATGCCGACGAGGCCCAGACCTGGATCGCCGTCTTGCCCGAGGTGCTTAAACTGGCCCAGAGCCGCTATGGGCGCGGCCTTGCCCGCGAACTGCACCAGCAATTACGCATCGCCACCGAGGATTATCGCTGATCCGGAGGGATGCGGGGAGGCGGCGCCTCCCCGCAACGTTCCCAACTGCGCCGCAGGTGCACACGGCGTCGAAAGGAGTTACGCGGTCGCCGCCCAACGGGAGGCCCGGAGGGCCCGCGGCCCTTCTCGCATCCGTCGCCCTCCCGCGGCGCTCTGTAACTAACAAAACAACCAGATAAGCGCAGGGAGCGTGTTATGTCGTAGTCAACTACGGCATGGTATAGTGAAACCATCGCACCTGCGGGCCGGCTTGCGGAGAGGGTTGGATGGGAAAAGCCATGGCGGTAAACGATCAACTGCAGTTCATGCCGCTCGACCTTGATACATTCGCCGGAAGTGAGCGGTTCATGGCGGGCACGCGCCTGGGCGCAGCGTTCAGTCAAGGCATACGTTCTTACCTGCGCGCAGCCTACCCCGAAGCGATTGAACACTTCAAGGCGGCGCTTATCGCCGCCTATGTTGACGGCGAAGAGCAGGCCCAGATCTACGAACGCGAGCGAGCCATCATCTACCTCTACATTGGCAACGCGCTGGCTTTTCAAGAAGACTGGGACGGCGCCCTGCGCGAATACCTCGAAGCCGTCCAGACCGACGCGCAACTGGCCGAGGCGCACTACAACCTGGGTGTCGCCTTTGCGGCGCTGAACCAGATCGATCGGGCGATCGCCGCCTTCAAAGAGACCCTGGAGCACAACCCCAGGCTCTACGAAGCCCATTTTGCCCTGGGACGCTGCTATCAGAAGATCGACGATGCCGGACGGGCCTACATCCACTACAACAGCGCGTGTGACGCGCGGCCCCAGGCAGCCGAGCCGCGCTACTACATGGGCCTGATGCATCAGAGCCACGGCGCGCACGAACTGGCCCAGCGCTGCTTTGCCGAGGCCCTCCGCGTCGAACCAACGTTCGTCTCGCCCGATCCGGAGCCGGGTGAAAACGTGCTCGTCACCCGGAGCGAAGAAGAGGTCGCGCAGTGGTACTACCGGCTCAGCAATGCGCTGAAACAACAGCATTACGAAGAGGAGGCCGAGCGGATCTATCGGGCGCTGCTGCAGTGGCGGCCCCAGGAGTACCTGGCGCACTATCTGCTCGGCAATCTGCTGGCCCGCCAGCAGCGCTGGGACGAGGCGCTGGACGAGTACCGGCAGGTCCCCCCCCAGCATGGCCACTATATTGACGCGCGGCTACGGATGAGCGCGGTCCTGCGGCTACGAAAACAGCCCCGCGAGGCCTATGACCTGCTCTTTGCATGCGCGCGCCTCTATCCGAACAATGGGCGGCTCTTCTTGAGCATGGGGAAACTGCTCTACGATATGGGTATGAACCTGCAGGCCATGCGCGCGTTTGAGCGCGCGGTGGAACTTCTACCCCGCGATCCGCAGGCGCACTACCTGCTGGGCTTTGTCTATACCGTTCTCGGACGGGAACAGTGGGCGCTGGCGGCCTGGCGCAAGGCCGTGGAACTGTCCCCCGACGCCCATTCCCTGCGTTACGATCTTGGCTATATGTATGTGCGGCGGGGGCTGTACAAACTCGCCGTGACCGAGTTCCAGCATGTGCTCAACCACTGGCCCGAAGACCTTGAGACCACCTTTATGCTCGGGCTGTGTTACCGGGAGATTCTGGAGCCAGAGAAGGCCATCCCACTGTTTGAGAAGGTATTGCGCCAGAATACACGCCACGTTCAGGCACTGTACTACCTGGGGGCGTGCTACCTGCAGATCGGTAATACGCCGCTGGGCAAGGCCTACCTGCGGCGCTACGATCATCTGGTGCGGCAGATGCCGGTCGTCGCCCGTCCCGCGGTTCGAGGCCGGCGAGCGATGGAAAACCCCGACGGCGCCTCACCCCAACCCGCCAGCGGTGGCGCGCGCGAGTCATCTGCCAACGGTGGTCGTTGACGGCTGCCCCTCCCTGTTACGTTCTGGTGACAGGTCTTGCCTACAATGCGCCTCGGACGGACGTCCGTGCGCTACGGAACGAGGTCGGACATGGAGCGTGTAGAGCTCAACATCCCTTCGAACCCAATCTTCGAGCGGGTGGTGCGCGCCAGCGCAGCAGAAGTGGGCAGTGCCATCGGGTTTTCGGAGGAGCGGGTTGAGGACCTGAAACTCGCCATTAGCGAGGCGGTAAACAACGCCATTGACCACGGCAATCGGCATGAAGCGGGAAAACTGGTGGCCGTGGTCTTCGAAATCGACGGCGAGAAGCTGGAAATCCGGATCAGCGATCAGGGAAGCGGTCTCGAGCGGTTCGATCCCTCGCGGCGGGTGGTTGATGAGCAGAGCCTTGAGAGCGGCCACCTGCGTGGCTTTGGCATGTATCTGATCAGCGAGCTTGTTGATCACCTGGAAGTAAGCACATCGCACCGAGGTACGGTGCTCACCCTACGGCTCTATCGGAGGGAGGGGCCATGAGCGACATCATCCTGCGGGAGGAGTTCGGCGACGTCGCCATCCTACACATCGCCACTACCAGCGTCGACGCGATCTCCGCCGCGGCAATCGCCGCGGAATGCCAGGAGATGCGCCCGGTGACCGTGCTCGATTTTAGTGAGGTCTCGTTCATCAACTCGGCAGGCATCTCGGCCTTGCTCAAGTTTGTCGTAACGGCGCGGAAGTCCGGCTTCAAACTTTTCGCCATAAACGTGAGCCCGCACCACCAGAAAATCTTCAAAATGGTAGAGATGCTGCGCTTTATGCCGATCATCGAAGCTCACGATCTGGCAGCGTATCGGTAGGAAGTCGCGGTTTCGCTGCGCGGCCTGTTGCGTACCCGTCTGGGGGGAGTGCGAAGGGCGCGACCCTCCGCGACATCGATGGCGGCACGAGTGCCGCGAGCCACACGGCTCTGGGGCCTCAGTGGATCAAGCGTTCCGGTCGGTGCTCTAACCATCCTGAGGACCTCACAGGTCCGGTTGACCTGTGGGGTCTTCTCGTTTTTTCTCACCAGTATGGTATAGTAAGCAATATGGCGTACCGGCCCGTTGGCGCCGCGAACGTCTGCAAGAAGCGGGCATTGCTCCGTTAAATGTTCTGTAGAACTTGATCAAAGCGAGGCCAGCGTGTCGCCAACGGTGATGATTGTAGAGGACGACCCTTCCACCAGGCGCCTCTACCGGTTTCTACTCGCCAACAGTGGTTATACCGTTGTTGAGGCCGAAGATGGCATCGCCGCGCTCGAGCACCTTCAGAAGACCGCGGTTGATGTGATCATCACTGACATGAACATGCCTCGCATGGGAGGCATGGAACTGGTGCGCACGTTGCGCCAGAACCACTCCGACGTCCATGTGATCATGGTCACCGCGTTTGGCACGCCCGATACGGAGAAGAATGCCTACCGAGCCGGGGTCAATGAGTACCTCACCAAGCCCTTTGAGTTTGAGGAGCTTGAACGCCGCGTGAAGGAGTTTTTTGCCCGTCGTAAGGTCTGACTGGTTGCGTCGCCCGTCAGGGTGCAGCTCGGGGTAGGAGGGTCTGGCGTCCTCGCCCGCCCAGGAAAGCGCCCGCCCCCCCAAAACTGCAACCGCGGGCGCCTCCGCAGCCTCCACAACCCCTACCACCCCCACCGCCCCGCCGCCTCGCCGCAACGCAGAGTGGTCGTAGTCCTGAAATCACGCTATGGCGTTTCTCAAAAAGATTGACCGGCAATGACGGTGGTGCGCATGCAGCGAGCCACGCCGCTCAGTGTCATCAGCGGATCAACCATCCCGGTCAGCGCTCTAGCGGTGACTTTCCCAGAGCCGCAGCAGCAGCGATGGGTCCAGATTGCCCCCACAGAGCACCACACCCACCCGGCGGCACTCCGGCGGCAGCAGCCCGCCCAGCACCGCCGCCAGGCCGACCGCGCCGGTTGGCTCGGTCACGAGCTTGAGGCGCAGGAGAATGAAACGTAGCGCCTCAAGCACCGCCTCATCGCTCACTACCAGAATCCGCTCGACGTGCCGCCGCATGATTGGGAAAGTGAGTTCTCCGGGCGAGGTGGTGCGAATACCGTCGGCAATGGTGGTCGGGGGCGCAATGGTCACACGTTCGCCCCGCTCAAGCGACTGCCGCCCGTCGTCGGCGCCTTCGGTTTCCACGCCAAAGATGCGTATGGTTGGCGCCAGGCTCCTGGCGGCTACCGCGCAGCCGCCGATCAGCCCACCCCCGCCGACCGGGATCACCAGCGCATCGAGCCCACCCGCCTGGTCCAGCAGTTCCAGCGCCACGGTTCCCTGTCCGGCAATAATATGCGGATGATCGTAGGGTGGAATGAGCGTCATTCCCCGTTCTTCGGCGATCGCCCGGGCGAAGGTGTCACGATCCACCGTGGAGCGTTCGAAGATCGCCACCTCGGCGCCATAGCCCCTGGTGGCCGCCAGTTTCACCGGTGGAGCATCGTCGGGCATGCAGATCACCGCGGGCACGCCGAGCAACTTCGCCGCCAGCGCCACCCCCTGGGCGTGATTGCCGCTGCTGAAGGCCACTACACCGCGCATCCGCTGCTCGGGTGGCAGCCGGCTGATGGCATTGTAGGCCCCCCGGAACTTGAACGAGCCGCCCCGTTGGAAGTTCTCGCACTTGAGCCAGATCTCGCGACCGGTGAGTTCGTTCAGGGTGCGGCTCGTGTGCACCGGGGTGACATTGGCGATGCCCCGTAGCCGTTCCGCCGCGTCGCGTACATCTTCAAGGTTGATTGCCAGACCGCTCATGGATCTCCTCTCTGGTGCTCCCTCGCGTGGCGAGAACGGCCGCGGTTCCGCGTATAATAGAGGGCCATACGGCGGCGCCGCCCAACTACAAAACTGGTGTCCTGGGAGGACGGCGCCCTCTCACACCCGCCCAGCGAGCGCCTCTGCGACGACGGGATGTAGTCATGGTCATCGAAAGCACCATTTCTCGCAAGGAGTTTCTGCGGCATGCCCTGAGCCGGTACTTCCGACGCCCGGCGTTTTACCTCTACGCGTTCGTCGCCACCACGCTTACGGCGTATGGCTTCTTCGCGCCCAACGCGCCGACGCTCCTCTACCTGGCCGCCTGGCTGCCGCTGCTGGTCTACGCCATCGTGGGATGGATCATCATTACCCGGCGCAGCCGCGATACCAGTTTGCCGATCTACCTGCCAACTCGCTATGAGTTTGATAAGCGCGGCGTGGAAATGAGTTCGCGCCAGGGGCGTAGCACCTTCGCCTGGGACGAGTTTCGCGCCTGGCGCAAGGCCGAGGGGGTATATGAACTCACCCTCCGCACCGGCCAGGTGCTGATCATCTCACAGCGCGCCCTCTCGCCCCGCCAGGCCTCCGCCCTGGAAGAGTTGCTCAAGAAGCAGATCACGCCGCGTCCCGAGCCGGGCGTGTTCGATGCGTGAGGACACGGCCATGCGCACGACCCTTCACTGGTGGCAAACCGGCACGATCTACCAGATCTACCCCTGGAGCTTCCAGGATAGCAACGACGACGGCATTGGCGATCTGCCCGGCATCGCCTCGCGGCTGGAGTATCTGGAATGGCTCGGGATTGATGCGATCTGGATCTCACCGATCTTCCCCTCGCCCATGGCCGATTTTGGCTACGATGTCGCTGATTATACCGGCATCGACCCGCGCTTCGGGACCATGGAGGATTTCGACCGCCTGCTCGCCGCCGCGCATGCCCATGGGCTAAAGCTCTTGCTCGATCTGGTGCCCAATCATACCTCCGACGAGCATCCATGGTTCCGCCAGTCACGCAGCGCCCGCGACAACCCTTATCGCGACTGGTACATCTGGCGCGATCCGGCCCCTGGCGGCGGCCCGCCCAATAACTGGCTCAGCCATTTCGGCGGCCCGGCCTGGACGTTCGATCCGGCCACCGGCCAGTACTACCTGCACCTCTTCGATCCCAAACAGCCCGACCTCAACTGGCGCAACCCCGCCGTTCGCCAGGCGATCTACGACGTCATGCGCTTCTGGTTCCGCAAAGGGGTGGATGGCTTTCGGGTTGATGTGATCTGGATGCTGATCAAGCATCCTGATCTGCCCGATAATCCTCCCGACCCGAACTGGACACCCGCTCAGCCGCCCTATCGTCGCCTGCTGCGCGTCTACGACCAGCATCAGCCCGAGGTTCACGCGGTGATCCGCGAGATGCGCGCCGTGGCCGATGAATTTGAGGATCGGGTTCTGATCGGCGAAATCTACAAGCCGGTGGAGGAACTGGTGACGTACTACGGCGCCAATCTGGACGAGGTGCACCTGCCGTTCAACTTCAACCTGATTACCTTACCCGAATGGAGCGCCGCCGGTGTGCGCGATCTGGTCGAACGCTACGAGCGGGCCCTACCCCCTGGCGCCTGGCCCAACTGGGTGCTTGGCAACCACGACCGGTCCCGCATTGCCTCGCGCCCTGGCCCCACGCTCGCCCGCGTCGCCCATATGCTGCTGCTGACCCTGCGTGGCACGCCAACCCTCTACTACGGTGATGAGATCGGCATGGAAGATGTGCCCATTCCCCCCGAACGCGTGGTGGACCCACTGGGCATCCGCGTGCCCGGGCATGGCCGCGACCCTGTGCGCACCCCTATGCAGTGGGACGACGGCCCCGGGGCTGGCTTCACCCGCGGCGAACCATGGCTGCCCCTCGCCGCCGATGCCCGGCAGCGCAACGTGGCGGCGCAACGCGCCGATCCCCACTCCATGCTGGCCCTCGTGCGCCATCTGCTCGAACTGCGCCACGCTTCCCCTGCCCTGAACGCCGGCAGCTACCGCAGCGTTGAGACCGGCGACCCCGACGTCTACGCCTACCTGCGCGCCCGTGGCCCCGAACGCCTCCTGATCGTGCTCAACTTTGCCGAGCGCCCCTGTCAGCTCGATCTACGGCACATCGCTCCCGAAGGCGCCATCGCTGCCTGCACCGCCATGGATCGCGCTGGCCACGTTTCCCTGGCAGTCCTCGACCTGCGTCCCCACGAGGGTCTGGTGCTCGATTTGCTGACCCCGTAATACCATTCTGGATGGTAGATTGCCCCAGATGGCGTCGCGATCAGACCTGGCAATGAAGAGCATGTGATCTAATCAACGGGCCCTGGTATAGCCTGGTTCACCCCGCTCCGGCCCCGAGGCACGGGAGGGTGCAGGAGAGCTTCGCTCTCCTGCACCCTCCCGTGTTTCATTTCGACCTTGAGCGGCGAAGCCAGGATGCAAGGTGGCTCCATGCGTATCGCCACGCCCCGGTGCGCGGTACATAAGCGAACCGTATTGCTCGAGGCGCTTGAGATACGTGAGGGTGATGTCCGGCGCATGCTCAGGCGGCTCGACCCTCGGCTGTAGCGTCGTGGCGCCCAATTCAAAATCTGCAATCGCAGGTAGCAACCCAGTGCCGGAGGTTCGCGTCCATGTCATTGTTTCCTTGCCTCCTCGCCCCGCATCGTCGCCACTGGAAGGCCCCGGAGGCGCTCGCCGTCTTACTGGCCGCCCTGACCCTCCTGCCGCTCCTGATCGTCCTGCTCCCCCCACGGAAAGCTGCGGCTCAGGGCGGCCTGCCCTCCGGCAGCGCCGCCTCCACTGCCGCCGTTCCCTGCCTGGCCGCGCCGACCTACGCCGTTGCCCGCAGCGACGACACGATCTTCGCGCCGCGCACCGACGTGCCTGCGGTCCTGCAGGTGTCGCCATCCAGTACGGGCGCCCTTGCCCCATTGGGGCAGCGTCCGCAGGGCAGTCCGGCGAGCGCGCGGGCCCAGAACGGCATCGGCGCCGTCTACGGCCTGGCCTACGACGACGGGGCGCTGAGCGGAACACCGCGTCTCTTCGCCGCCGCCCATCTGCGCCGCTTCACCGCCTTCGGCCCCGGCGGTCCCGGCGCCATCTACGCCATCAATCCCGCCACGGGGGCCTGGTCACTTTTCGCCACCGTCCCCGGGAATCACTGGGAGCGCAGCGGCAACGACACCTATGACGCCGCCACCACTGTGCGCACCGGCACGAGCGGTCTTGGCGGCATCGCCATGCACCCGGAAGGGCGCTACCTGTTCGTCGTCAATATCTCCGAGCGGCGCATCGAGCGCCTGGATGTTACCACAGGCGCTTTCCTGCCGCCCATGTCGTTGGCCGGAGCCTACGCTGCCATCGGGCAGGATAGTGCCGCGACCTATCCCTTCGCGATCACCTTTGCGCCGCAGCCCGTCAACGACGCCCCGGCTATACTCGTTGGCTTCACCAATCGCCATACTGCTACGGTCTTCGTTGCCACGTTCTACCGCACCCCCATGGGGAGTTGGAACTGGGGCGCCTCGCTCACGCAGAACCTTCGCGGCAGCGACATGCTCGATCGCCTGGACGGCACATCGCTTTCCACGGTCATCCTGAGCTTTCCCGATAACGGTATCGGAGGGAACGGAGCCGCGTGGAATTCCTGGGTGGACAGCGCAGAGGCGATGGCGCGTGTGAACGGCACCGTCGCGTATCCCCAACCCATCCTGACCGACCTGACCTTCGCTCCTGACGGGCAGACGCTCTTCCTCGGCATCCGTGACCGGGCTGGCGACCAGTTCTTCTTCCGCGACCCGCCAACAGGCCACTACGAGAGCATCTCCCAGGGCGACACCCTGGCATACCGCTGGACCGGCAGTGGGTGGGGGATTGTAAGCGTCTCACGCGGTGATCCGCTCAACCGCGCCCCCGGCGATGGTCGTGCCTGGCCGGCCCATCGTTATGATGCCTTTACCGACAACCTGCACCACTTCATCGTAGGCGACACGCCACCCCACACCGAAAACCACATAGGCGGCCTGGCGAGTCTTCCTACCGGCGCGGACCCCGCCCAGGCCCAGGTGACCGCGACCCAACTTTTTGGCATGAAACAGGTCGTGGTGAGCTTCTATGCCGGCAACGGCGGCCAGGAAAGCACCGCGCGAACCATCGTCGGCAACGCCTCTCCCACCAAATCCGCCGCCCTGGGCGATGTCGAACCCCTCTGCACCTACGCCTACGTCCAGGGTGTGGTCTGGGACGACGCCAACCGCGACGGCGTCCGCCAGGACGGCGAACCGCGCCGCGCCAACGTACCCGTTGAACTTACCGATGCCGCCGGCACGGTCCTGGCCACCGTCGCCACCGATGCCCAGGGGCGCTACCGCTTCGCCGCTCCGCCGAACCGGGATCTACGCATCCGTATTGCACCGGCGGCCTTCACCGCAGATAGCGCGCTCCACGGCTTTACCTACACTACGCCCAACGCAAGTAGTGACCTGACCCGTGACAGCGACGCCGGGCCACAGGGCATCGTTCTCGCCGGCACACGCAGCGACCTGCTGAACGGCTCGCTCCACGATCGCGAAGCCGCCCGCCTGGCGCGCCAGGAGGACCGCCGCACCCTCGACCTGGGCGTCCACGCCGGGCTGGACCTGACCGTCTCGCTCGCGGCGCCGGCCCGGGTGCGCGCCGGGGATCCGTTTCCCTACGACGTTACCATCCGCAACCTCACCACGACAAGCGGCGCGGCCAATGTCCAGGTCGTGCTGACCCTGCCCCCGGGCCTGGAGCGCCTCGACGGCGGCCTGCCGATCATCTGGAACGTCGGCACGCTCGAACCGGGCGCTGAACGCACCTACCGCGCCTGGGCGCGCGCCCCGCGACCGGTCTGGCCGCCATCGGTCACCGCTACGGCCAGCGTCACTAGCACTACGCCGGAAACCGATCCGACCAATAACGAGGCCGCCGCCACGACAACCATCCAGGCGCCTGATGTAGCCGTGGGCCTCTTCGCTCCTGAGCGGGTGCTGGTCGGCACGCCCTTCTGGGCGCTCCTTCAGGCAGGCAACTGGAGTACCGACGCCCTGGCCCGCGCCGACCACACCGTGGTCACGGTCTCGCTCTCCAGCGGGTT
Source organism: Chloroflexaceae bacterium (assembly GCA_034431835.1). Taxonomy (GTDB): domain Bacteria; phylum Chloroflexota; class Chloroflexia; order Chloroflexales; family Chloroflexaceae; genus JACAEO01. The sequence goes on from DAOUDA010000082.1 coordinate 37,098, forward strand.
GGTCTTTGACGATGACGGCCAATCTACCCGCACCCTCAACCTGGGCACGCTCGCGCCGGGCGAATGGCGCAACCTCTGGCTGCCCCTACGAGCAACACTGCCCGTTTCTGACCCGGCGGATCCGCCGCTCGTGACCATCAGCGCCCGCATCACTACAACCACGCCGGAGTGGACCCTGCTCAACAACCAGGCTGCTGCCACGGTGACCATCGTTGCCCCCGACCTTGTTCTGACCAAGGCCGCCCCTCCAGAGGTGCTGGTCGGAAGCGATTTGACCTACACGTTGACGGTGCGGAACCGTGGCAGCAGCGTGGCATGGGGTCCGAGTCTCAGCGATCCGTTGCCTGCCGGGGTGACCTTCGTGAGCGTGGATCATCCGGCCTGCGCCTACGAGGCGACCGCCCACGCCGTGCGCTGTGCATGGAACGACCATCGTCTCGATGAAGTCGCCAGCTTCCGCATCACCGTCCGTCCGACGGTGGACGCGGAAGAGATCCTCAGGAACACGGCCACGGTCACGACAACCACTGCCGGCGACCCGCCGGGCAACAACAGCGCGACCACCACTACGCGGGTGCTCTTCCCCGACGTAGCCATCAGCCTGACGCTAAGCCCATCACCGCTACCGGTGGGCGAGTGGGGCGACCTGGTGGTTACCGCGGTGAACCTGGGTACGGGCACGGCCAACGATCCGACCATCGATCTGACCCTGGACGACGGCGCGACCCTCGGGAACCTGCCCGCCCAATGCGTGGCCACTGGCCCCCTCAGCGTGCGCTGTGCGGCCCGCGACCTGCGCCCGAACGGCAGCGAGGTCTGGACGCTGCGCATCCCCGTCCGCCTGCCCGCCACACCTACCGATGCGGCTACCTTTTCCGCCAATACCATTGGCGCACGGGGGAGCATCATCACAAGCACCCCGGAGCGCCCGGCCGACCGAATTAACAACACCGCGGCAACGATCACGGAGGTCATCCGCCCCAACGTCTACGTCACGGCGCGGGGACCGGCGGCGATCATCGGTTGGGGCAGCGTCTATGCCTACGAGGTGGACTACGGCAACCTCTACCGCCTACGCCCCGACCTGACCCGCGCGGCAACGGGCGTGACCCTGCGCGTCACCCTTCCGTCCGACGCGCAGTTCCGCCGCGCCAGCGTTACCCCCGACCGCGTGAGCGGCCGGGTGCTGGAGTGGGACCTGGGCGCCCTGGTGCCACGGTTCCAGTCGCCCCAACCATTGACCATCGTGGTGCAGACCGAAGTCCCGGCGGGCCGGACCCTGCGCATGGAGGCGCTGATCGCCACTGTCACGCCGGGCGATGACCCCGCCGACAACCGCGCCGTGGTGGAAACGCCGGTCGATCCGCCGCCGACTGTCGAGCAGGGCCGGGCGCGCATCCGATTGGCGATCAACTCGGAGTTCGACCCGCTGACCGGCGGCGCCAACCCGACCGATGCGGTCTACCTGACCGAAGGGACACAGTTTGCCTGGCCCGCCGGAGAGACGCTGCGCTACACGCCACGTCTGACCGAGATCGTCTTCCCCAACGAGTGGGATCCGCTGCTGCTCTTTCCGCACTACGAGTACCGGGCAACGATCAGCGGCTGGCGCGTGACCGGCTACCAGGACGACCGTGGCGTCTGGCACGACCCGCGCCTGGGCGCTGGAACGACGGGTTGCGCCCCGTCGCCAGCCGGATTGCCAGGATGCACGCATGCCTACCTCGGCGGGGCGACCCTGGCGGAGATCCGCGCCAACCGCCCGGTGCGCGAAGACGAGATCGCCCGGCAGGCCCGGGTGTACTGGAGCCATGCGCCCCTCCCGACCTTCAGCGGGCAGCGGGGCCACGCCTACGGCCTGGAGCGACTCGCCCCGGTCGGCATTCGCGTGGCGGTAGACGCCGAGGTGTGGATCGTGAACACGGCGCCGGACCCCGATGACTTGTGGGACGGGGAGCCGCCCGAGATCCCGGTCGCGCCGCTGCCGCCGCCCCAGCAGCAGGTCTACGAAGAGACGTTTACGGTAAATCTGGTCGCCCCGCGCAGCGTCGTAGGGCCGGGGAGCCTGCCGCGCTGAAGAGGAGCAAACAATGAACCAACTGACACGAGGCTGGCGCCGCACCCGGGGACAGGCCCTCGTCGAGACGCTGCTGGCGCTGCCGATCCTGCTCCTGCTGGTCCTGGGATTGATCGGGCTGGGACAGATCCTGCTGGCGAACTATACGGTGACGCAGGCGGCGCGAGCCGCGGCGCACCAGGCGGCCATCGCCGGGGGCGGGCCCGCCGGAGAGACCGCGGCCCGGACCACGGCACAGCAGGTCATCGCCGCGGGAGTAGGAATGGAACCCGAGCAGGCCCAGATCGCGGTGACATGTGCCGCGCCATGCCGGCGCTACGCGCCGATCTCGGTAACGGTGCGTTACCAGGGGGAGTTCTGGACGCCGTTACCGTCGCTCTTCACGGCTTTCGAAGTTCGGGCAGAGGCTGTGCGGGCCGCCGAGCGCGACCAGCACTAGCGACTCACCGCAGTGGTGTTGCAGGGTCCCAGCGGGCGGGTTCGGGAGGGCCTGGCCCTCCCGAAATAAGACCACCCGCCAAATGTGGGGAACCACCGGACCGTGCCAGGGGAAGCAGCCCTGGGAGCAAGGAGGAGCCATGCGAAGAGAGAAAGCCGCCCAAAGGCGCGCGCCGGGCCAGGCGCTTGTCCTGGTGGCGGTAATGCTGCCGGTGCTGATGGCCTTTGTGTTGCTGGTCGTGGAGGTGGCCGAACGCTGGATGCAGGTGGCCATGCTGGAAGACGCGCTGCAACAGGCCACCCGCTCGGCGGTGCAGACGATGGACTACGCCGCCTTTGCGCGCAACGCCACGGGCCTGCGGGCGACGACGGCCTGCACGCAGGTGCGCCGGTCCGACGCGGCAGCGGCCGCATGCCGGGCCGTGATTGACCAGGCATCGGCCTACTTTCGCGCCAACCTGCGCGGGGTGCGCGGGTTGGCGGAGGACCCGGAGGCCCTGGCCGACCGGGTGACGTGGACCGTCCTGCCCGCGGGGGGCACATGTAGCTACAGCAGCAGCCAGGCGCGCCCCGTCACCGAGGCGACGCCGTTGCTGTGCGCCGAGGTGCGCCCGGTGATGCAGGGAATTGTTGGCTGGGGCCATGTTGCGCCCCTGATCCTGGCTGGAGAGACGCTGGAACCCGCTCGCTAAGACGGAGGAACGACCCGATGACGACGCTCACACCGACCTCGGCGCCGCTGAGCCAGGCCCTCGCCCGCAAGCGCGGCAACCCGCTGCCCGTGGTGTTACTTGGCTTCGGGCTGATTATCGCCGTGGCCTTCGCGGTCCTTGGCTACCTGGAGAGCCAGAAGACGGAGACCCTGGTGGTGCTGGTCCGTGACGTGCCCTATGGCCGGCAGATCACCGCCGAGGACATCAGCCTGATCCAACTGCCACTTCACCGCCCCGTGCAACTCGCCGGCATCAGTGACCCCGCCGCTGTAGTGGGCCGCTACGCCGCGCGCGACCTGGGCGCGAACGATCTGGTGCAGGCCCCCATGCTGCTGGCCGAACCGCCTACGCAGCCGGTGTACCCCAATGGGCAGGCGCTGTCGCCCGACATGGTGCCGTTACCCTTCTCAACCGCAACCATCGGCCCGCTGAGCCATCGCGACCGGGTGAACATCGGCTTCAACGACCGCAGCGGGGCCCCTGATCTGTGCGACCGGGCGAAACGCAGCGCCGAAGGAGAGGCCCCTTCGCTGGTTCCGTCCACTGGCGGAAGCGTCCAGCCGCGGCCCTACGCCTGCCGCCTGCTGAGTTCGGTGCGGGTGCTTTATGTGGATGAGGCCGCCGGAGTGGCCTATCTGGAACTCACCCCCTACCAGGCGCATACGATCTGGGCGCTTCAGGCCGCTGGTCTTGAGTTGTGGGGCGAGCGTTACGGGGCAACCTCCGCGCCCCTCAACACGCTCGATCGGCTCGACATCGGCCAGGTCAGCGCCGAACGTCTCGATGCGCCGGCTGAAGCCGATCCTGCGGCAACTGCGACGCTCCCCGGCGCAGGCAGCCCTGTTCCTGGAAGCCCTCAACCGTAGACGCCGGCAGGAAACGCGCCAATTGGGCAGGGGAGGGGAAAAACGCGGCTTCCCCTCCCCCTTCAACCGGCTATTGTTTCACCTCAGCCGTCAATGCAATGCGTACCCACCGCCCGATGAAAACCGGCCCGCGTCCGGCCGCCGCGTGCTGCGGCCCTATCGGCTATCGGCTAGCGGATTTTCACGTTAGGAGAACCGCAATGCACCACGACGATCTTGACGCCGGCATTTCATTTCCAGCATGGGAACCACCCCGCCAGGATGGGGGCGCGGCCAGGGCCCTGGCCAACGAACTGCGCAGCCTGGTGCGTAGCGGGCGCCTGCGCGATTGCTGGGGCCTGCCGCCCGAAGAGGTGTTTGACCTAATTGGGGTTGGCGGAGACCTGCTGATGGAACACGAAGCGGCGCGCGTGGATTGGTACGGCCCGCTGGAACTGTGGCGCGATCCCGAACACGAGGTCTCCGACATCCTCTACAACGGCTCACCCGACGACCCTTTCTTCGTCGTCCAGCGCGGCGCCATGCTCAACACCGGCGTGACGGCGCACCCTGAATGGATCACGTGGACCCAGCGCCAGTTGCTGCTGCGGAGCTTCCGTCTGGAGCCCTACGAAGACTGGCCCGCGCCGATGATGCAAGGGGTGGCCGATGGCTTGCGCTTCGCCATCACCCGGCCGCCAGTTTCACGCGACGGGGGCAGCCTGGCCATCCGCCTGCTCCCCGAGCGCTGGCGCACCCTGGATGATCTCGTGCAGGCCGGGATGCTTACTCGCGAGGCCAGCGACCTGCTGCTGGAGGCGCTTGCTGCCGGCGCCTCGGTGCTGGTGGCCGGACCAACCGGCTGCGGCAAGACGACGCTCACGGCGGGGTTCACCCAGGCTATCGGGCAGCGGACGCGGCTGGTGTTTGTCGAAGATGGCGGTGAACTGCCCCGTGGGCCAAACAGCCTGCACATCGAGGTGACCGAAGAAGCGGCTTTCAGCCAGGCGGTGAAGTTCGCCCTCCGGCAGAAGCCCGGTTACATCATCGTCGGAGAGGTGCGCGGCGGCGAGGCCATGGCCATGCTCCAGGCCGCCGCCACGGGGCATCCCGGCATTGGCACCATCCACGCCGGCAGCGTCCAGGGGGCGCTGCGCAACCTCGAGCGCATGGCCATGATCGGCCTGGCGGCAGAGGCCAGCGGCGGCGGTCAGGCAGCGGCCCAGATCGTGCGCGGGCTGATCACCTCGGATGTCGTCAACTTGATCGTGGTGCAGATCAGCCGCACACCCCGCGGGCGCCGGGCCGTGGTGGCCATCGAGGAAGTGCTGCGCCAGGGCGCCCAGGGCCAGAGCGGCGACGTGTTTCCCACCAATCCGCTCTTCCGCTACGACGCCCGCGCGGACTGCCTGTTGCGGGTGGGAAACGTCAACGGCGCCTGGGGGCTGGGGCGCCTATAGCCCCGGGCGGGAGGGCCCGGAATGGTCGCGCCCCTCCCGGACAACCTCTGCATCATCGTAGCGCGCGGTAGATCGGCAATAGACGAGACCCATTCGTGGAGGATGGTAATGGAACTGGTGATCTTCTCGGCCATGGACGGATTGCAGGCGCATCTCGAGCAGTACGGCGACCTGGCCGTCCTGGCCCCTTCGCGGCTGGAGCAGGTGGTTCGTCTGCTTGAAGATGACCACCCACCCGAGGCGCTGTACCTCGATGATACGCGCCCGGCGGCGCTGCCCGACCTCTGGCGCGTCATCGCCCTGGCCCGCCGGGTTGGCGCGCGCGTGCTGGTGAACTTTAGCGGGCCGACCCGTGGGGCCCTCAACGATGCCCAGGCCGCCGGCCTGCCGGCCCTGAGCGAGCGCGACCCGGCTCGCGTCGCGGCCTGGCTCGCCGAAGAGTTGCGCCTGAATCGGGCCACACCTCCACGCCTGGCGATGGTCGCCATTGGCGCGGCCAAAGGCGGCATCGGCAAGACCTTCGCCACCTGCGTGCTGGCCGAGGGCCTGCGCCGGCGCGGGCTGCGCGTGCTCGTGTGGGACAGCGACATCTCCAACCCCGGGCTGGTACCGGCCTTTCGCATCCCCTCCAGCGCGCCGTCCTACCTGCACCTGATCCAGCGCGGCCCGGCCCACTGGGGACCCGATGGCATCCGCCCATTTATCTACCAGCCCGAGCACACGCGCGGCAGCGCAACGGGCTGGGGGGCGATCGATTTCTTGATCGGCTCGCATGCCGTGGCGCGGGCCGAGAACGACGTGCGGCTGCCCGACTGGCAGGGCTTCTACGAGGGCGTCGCCCGTCTGGAGGGGTACGATCTGGTGCTGATTGACACCCCGCCCGACTATCTGCGCCGGCCGTACGCCACGCACGTGCTCCAGCGGGGCGGCGCGGTGGTGCTCCCCGCGCCGCCCGGCGCGCGCGAGCGGATGGGCGTCGGCCATCTGCTCGACCATCTGCGCGAGCACGCTCCGGAGCGCCTGGAGCAGTGCATGCTGCTCTTCATGGAGCCGGAACGGGGAGTGACGGCGACGGTGAAGGAAGTGGCGGCACTCTTCGCCCGGCGCTACCCCCAGGTGAACGGTCTGGGCGCTCTGCCCCGCGCTCCCCGGCTGGCCAGTCTGGCCGATGAACACGACGGATACATTTCGATGCTCGACATCGGGCCGCACAGCCCCTTTGCCGCCGCCGTGCATCAGGTGGTGAACACCCTCTGCGGGCGGCTGGGGTTGACACCGACCCTGCCGATGCCGCGCTCGAGCCTCTGGGCGCGCCTCAACGCCCGGCTGCGCGGCGAGGGCGCGCCGGCCCCCCGTTCGCCCGCGGTTGCCTGATATGGATGCGTCCGGCATGCGCCAGTGGTCGTGGCAGGGGCGTAGGGAAATCTGCGTTCCTCACCCCCCCCGCAACCCGCTATGTCCAATCGCAAATCTACAATCGGCAATCCGAAATCGCTTTGCCAGGAGTTGACATGTCCACATCCCACCGGCCCCTGCTGGTGATCGAAGACGGCGGTCTCGCCGCCTTGAGACCGGCGCCGGCCCGGAAGCGAGAACCCGAGCCGGTCAACGACCCCAACATCCTGCAGGTGGTGCGCGATGCCCTCCGCGACCGCATCAGCGCCGAATTGCTCGATCCGGTCGCCCCCGCCGCCACCCGCAACCCCGAGGTCCTTCGGGTGCTCCGCGCCGAGATCGGCGCGCAGATCGAACGCGGCTACGGCCCCCTGCGCGACCTGCCAACCGACGAACGCAGCCTGCTGCGGCTGTTCCAGGACGCCCTGGGCTGGGGGCCGGCCCAGCCCTACCTCGACGATGAGCGCGTCCAGGAGGTCAAGATCATCGGCGACGTGATCATGGTGCAGGAAGAGGGCGGCGACTTTACTATCGCGCCCGAACGCTTCGCGAATCCGCGCGAGGCTCTCGACCGCGCCTTGCTGCTCGCCGCGCGGCTCAACGTGCCCCTGGATCGTTCCCGTCCCCAGGACACGTTGCCGCTGGCTCACGGCACGCGCATGCACGTCACCATCCCGCCCTGCACCCCCGAGGACACGGCGCTGATCTGCATCCGGCGGGGGCGCCGCCACGCCTGGCGCCTCGATGATGTGCTCCGACGCGACGCATGTGGCCCCGCGGTTGGCGCCCTGCTCCGGCTGCTGGTGCGCGCCCGCTGCTCGTTTCTCATCGCCGGCGAGACCGGCAGCGGCAAGACCGCCCTGCTGGAGGCGATCGTCAATTCCTGGCCCGGCGAGCCGCACGTGATCACCATCGAGGATAACACCCTGGAGATCAACGTGCGCCATCGGGCCTGGACCCGCGAGCTCGTTCAGACGGCGGTCGAGCGGGGCGCCTTTGGGCGCGCCGCCCGCGAGGTGCTGCGGCAGACACCCTCGCTCGTCGCGCCGGGTGAAATCCGCGCCGAAGAGGCCGGAGCCATTCTCGCGGTGGCGGTGAGCGGGCATGCCGTGGTCACGACCATTCACGCCCGTTCCGCCGCCCGCGCGGTGCAGCGATTCGCCGACTGCGCGGCCATGCCCGGCGCCTACATCTACGAAGGGCGCCGCGACAACGCGCTGGAGGATTTCTGCGACAACTTCCATGTGGTCATCCACCTGGAGAAAACGGCGGGCCGGCGCTACATTAGCGAGGTCGCCCTCCTCGACGGCGCCGAAGCCGGCGGCGAGCGGCCACGCCCGCGGCTCATCGAACTGGCGCGCGCCGAGGTCGAGGGCGACGACCTGACCTGGCGCGTCGCTGCCCGCGTCGAGGGCGAGACCCTGGTCTGGGACGGCCCCGAGCGCACCCCTGCGGCGCTGCGGCGGCGGCTGGATCTGCTGCGTCTACAGATGCCAACGCCGGTTGGCGCTACCGGCCAGGCGACGGTGGAGACCAGTGTGGCCCGCGCCGATACCGCGACGAGCGCCGGTGAGACGGGTCGGGCCCTGGCGATCCTCGAACGGGCCTGGCGCGACCGGCGCGATGAGCGGCTGGTTGCCGCCGCCCAACGGGCCATCCAGACCGACCTGAGCCTGGCGCAACGTCTGGGGGAGCAGGCCCGGGCTGCCGAATCGGCCGTGCGGGAGGCGCTGGCGGCCCGGAACTGGCCGGAGGCGCGCGCCGCCTACGCGACGCTTGCCGCCAGCATGCCGCTCTTCGCTGCCCATACGCCTCCAGGGGGCTGGGCGGCTCTCGAAGCCCTGATCGCTACGGGGGAAGAGAACGACCGGCTGGCCGGCGAACGGGTCGCGCAGGCCCGCGCGGCCCTGGAGCGGTCACGCCCCCGCGATGCCGCCGACCTGCTCGCGTCGCTCGACCCGGGCCGCCTTTCGCCGCCGCTCGCGCTGGATCTGCTCCATACGCGGCGCGAGGCCCTGCTGGCCCTGCAAGCGAGCGGAGAAGTTGGAGCGGCGGCCCTGACGCCGGTTGAGGCGGCCATCAGCGCCCTTGAGCAGAGGAGGAACGCATGAACCCGCTGACCACCCATCCCCAATCGGCCTGGCTGGTGACGGCAACTGCCCCGGCCCTGGCCGCCGCGGCGATCCTTACCATCGCCTTGCTGCTGCGCCGGCCCCTGGCGCTCCTCGTGGCCGAAGCGCGCCACCGCCGCCGGCGACCGCCGAACCACCTGACCATCGCGCCGGCGCTGGTGTGGACGCCTGAGACCCTTGCGCCCGAACGTCTGGTGGCCGGATGCCTGGGGCTTGCCCTGGGTCTGGCAATGGCGCTTGCGCTGATCGCGCCCCTGCACCTGGCCCTGTTGCTGGGCGCGCCCGTGACCGCGCTGGCCGGCTGGGGGCTGCTCGTCGCGGCGGAACGCCGCTACGTGGCCCGCCTGGAGTCGGAACTAACGGCGGCGGTGGGGCGCCTGGGCGCGTTGCTCAAAGGCGGGGCCAGCCTGCGCACCGCCCTGGAGCAGATCGTCGCCGAGTTGCCCGCCGGTCCCCTGCGCGCCGAGTGGAGCTTCCTGATCACCCGTCAGGGGGCGCCCCTGAACGATGGGATCGCCACCCCTCAGCAGGTCATTGCCGCCCTGACCGATCAAACCCCCTCGCGCCGCCATGCCACCCTGCTCAACCACCTCGGAGCAGCAGCGGCTCAGCCCCTCGACGTGCTGGCGCGCCGCTGCGAGGCGGCCTACGAGGCGCTACAGGCCAGCGAGCGGCGCCGCGACGAAGTGGCCACCGAACTGGCCCAGGTGCGCTACAGCGGCGTGGCGGTCGGCCTGGCCGGGATTGGCATGGCGCTGTACCTGGTCTGGAGCCAGTGGGAGCGGGTGGTGCAGGCCTATGCGACCCCCGCGGGCGTGCTGGTGGGCCCGCTGGTGGTTGGCGCCCTGGTTTTGCCAATCATCGGTGGGGTACTGCTCGCCCGTTTCGAGGATGTCGATTATTGATTGGTGCTGCGCAACTGGCCTCTGGGCAAGGGGGCTGCACCAGGCGATAAGGGGATGCAAGGTTTTTTGGGAGGGCGCAGCCCTCCCAAACCCTCCCCTGCGGGAGGCGCGCTGCACCCGATAGGGGACGGTAAGGACCAAACCCCCGGCAGGAACCGTGTCCAAGCAAACGGAGGAACTCCCATGCCCGATCTTCTGATCGTCCCCGGAGCGCCGTACTGGTTTCTCGCGCTGGCCGGCGCGCTGCTGGCGCTGCTCGGCCTGACATTGAGACGCGGCGCCCTATCGCCCGCGCTGGCGCTTGTCCGCGCCGAACGGCTCGATGCGACCGGGCGGCTGGTTGCCGGCCAGATCGCGGGGGGCGCCATGGCGGCACTGCTGCTCCTCGCCGCCAGTGTAGGCGGGGCGCGCGATGCGACGCGCGCCTTGCTCCTCTGCGGCGCGCTGGGGGCCTATCTCGGTCTGGGATTGCTGCTGCCCCGGCTGCCCGAGCGACGCCGCGAGCGTGAGGCCGCGGCCCTGCGCCGGCTCACGCCGGGCCTTGTCGCCTTCGTGCGCGTGGCCCTCGGCAGCTTCGAGGCCCCGATCGAGATCATGCGCCGCTACGTGGCGCGCCCTCACCCGCGCCTCGCGCCGATGCAGGCGCTGGTCAGCGAGGCATTGCAACTGAGCGCCGATCTGCGCCTGCGCCCCTTCGCCGCCCTGGCCCACGCCGCCCGCGACCGCGGCTGCCGCGAACTGCTCGATGTCGCGCGGGCGCTGGCGCAGGCCGAAGCCGAGGGCAGTCCGGTCGAGGGCGTTTTGGCGGCGCACCAGGCGACGTTGACGTTGATCCTGCAAGGGGAGTTCAAACGCGCGGTGCGGCGACGCACCCTCTACCTTTTACTGATGGTCGCCATCAGCCTGGTGGTGGGGATTCTGATCAACCTGCTCTTCGTGATGACCGTCGGCGGCAGCCTGTTCACCCGCCTGGGGTGACGCCCACCGGCGCTTCAGTGGCGGCCCGTGGTCGCCGCGCCGAGCGAGCGGGCCGCCGCGCGGCCAGGAGCGCCGCGCCCGACAGGGCGCCAAGGAGCAGCATGCCGTACAGCTTGTAGGAGATGCCCAGCAGGCTCAACACGCCGGTCACGGTTCCGTTGAAGAACGACCACTGGTTGCCGTAGGCGATCAAGGCGAAGCTCAAACCGAGCGCCAGCAGGTACCCCAGGGGCGCCTGCCGTCCCCACAGGTGCAACAGCAGGGCGGCGAAGGGGATCACCAGCAGGGTCTCGTAGTGCATCCAGGCCGCCGGGACGCACAGGACCATGAGCAGCAGAAAGAGGCCATATTGCAGCGCGAAGGCCGGGCTGCGCCGGTCGGCCGGGATCAGGGCCAGGGCGAACACCGCCAGCACCACGCTTGCCGATAGCGCCGTGCCCAGCAGTCGCAACGTCTGGTCTTGAAAAATCGTTGCCGACATCGGTGAGGCCGCCAGCCGGGCGACGAAGCCCGAGAGGGTCTGGTTCTCGACCCAGGCCGTGGTGCCGCCGATCTTCGGCAATACGTCAAACAGGTAGACGCGGTGCATCTCCCAGCCCATCACCGCGACGGCAATGCCGTTGAAGAGCAGCATGCCCAGGGCAAAGCCCCACAACCCGGCCCAACGGCGCTTGAGCACGAAGAAGGCCAGCAGCACCACCGGATAGAGCTTGAACAGGGCGCCGAGGGCCACCAGCGCCCCCGCGAGGCCGTCGCGCCCGTCGCGCAGCGCCCAGAGCGCCGCCGTCAGCACGAACAACAGCACCAGGTCAATCTGCCCGAAGGCGATGGTGTCGGCCAGGGGGCGAAAATTGAACACGATCAGCACGGCCGCGGCGCTCAACGAGATCAGGGAGAGGCGCCACATCCGCAGCCAGAGCAGAGCCGTGGCCATGATCAGGGCGACGTTCATGACCCGGTGGGCCACCAGCACGCTCTGGCCATCGAAGGCGCGCACCAGCGGCACGAAGAACATCCCGTAGAACGGCGGCACCTTGAAGACGTGGCCGAAATGATTGGTCGCAACTGCTTCCAGGTCGTAGAGCGAGCCGCCGTTCACCCAGGCCCGCGCGCCGCGAAAGAGGATCCAGAAGTCGGGCGCCTGGCGGGTGAAGGCGTACCACAGGCTCCAGCCCAGGTGCGCGCCCGCGGCGCCAGCCAGCACCACCAGGGCGATCCGCGCGCCACGGGTTCGCCCTTCGCCGGGGGGCAACCAGCGGCCGCGCAGCACCCACCAGAGCGGCCAACCCAGCCCCAGCGCGCCCGCCAGCGCCACGCCCACTCCGACCGTCCAGGGCGAGGGCCCAAGGGCGGTAGCGCCGTCCCAGACCATGAAACGCTGGTAGAGAACGGCCATCCAGTAGGCGATGGCCAGCACGAACGCGGCGTGCTCCCCAGCAACCAGCAACCGGGAACCTGATCCAGCGGGGCGTCCGCGATCCACGGGGGCCAGTGGCACGATGAGACGAACGATGAAGACCCCCAGGCAGGCAATCGCTGCCACCGCAGTGAAGTGCCCAAGGTAGGGCAGCACCTCCAGGGGACGCGCGGCGACGCCCAGGGCGATGAGGGCGGTGCCGGCGGCTACGCTCGCGAGGGCCAGGCGGCTGCCGGCCCCGGCGAGGCGCAGCGTGGCGTAGGTAAAGGCGCCAATGCCAAGCGCGCACAGGGCGAGCCAGGGGACTGGCATGAAGGCGCCGCGTTGGGGGATGATCGTCGCGTCGAAGACCACCACCCCCAGGTGGCGCCCGTCGCTCACGATGAGGGGGGCGTCGCTCTGGAGACGCGCCTCCACCACGCCGCTGGCGGAAAGGCGCGCTGGCAGGAGTACACGGTACTTCCGCGGATAGTAGCCCTGCCAGACGAGGGAGGTCACCTCGGCATTGTCTACCATCAGCCTTACGACCAGGGGCCCTGAACGTTCCGGGCGGCTGTCAAGCAACGCCAGTTCGAGAACGGAGGAAGCGCCGGCGGGTGGCCGGGGCAAGCGCAAGGTCGAGTCCTCATCGGTCCAGCGCATGGAACGCCCGTGCAACTGCTCCGGCTCGTGGAACCCGCGGGCGAAGCGATGATCGTTGCCTCCCACGTCGATGGTAAGGGGCCAGATGACGGCATAGGCCGCCCAGAGGAGCGCCAGGGCGATGGCGGCGGCGAGGAGCGCGCGGAGCGCCTCGGCCAGCGACCGGGCAACCGTGACCAGGCTGGTCGGCGTAGCAGATGCAGCTTTCATGAGACGTGGGGCAATCTACCCTCATACTGTGCGCTGGCCGTCCGATTATAACGTAATCTCGCAGCCTGTTTGATCAGGGAAATCCGGCGCTGATGCAAACTCCGCCTTTGCCGGCGGGGTTCAGCTCTCCTCTGTCACTTTGCCCCTGGCCGGGATTGCGAGGGCCGCAGGCCCCCGAAGATCTTCACCTTCCTGGTGCGGCTTTACCGCGCCAGGAAGAGGAAAGCTCGGAGGGATGCAGCCCCTCCGAACCTCCTCGCAGCGGAAACTGCGGCCAGTGACAAAGGAGCGTCAGAGCGGCGTAGCCGCCCGATAACATAATCTCGGCTTAACAATCGCCGCTGCTTCCGGTACAATGCCGGAGTTGCAGAAACAATGCCGCTACGAGACAACTCGCCTGGAGCATACATGACCCACCATCGAACCACCCATTTTGCTCGCCCGTTGTTCTTCCTGACCTTCGTCGCCGCGCTGCTGCTCGTCGCTCCGCTTGTGGTCGCGCCTGGCAATATCAAAGCTGATCCCCCGCAGACGCGCCTGCCGCGTGTGACGGTCGGCGGTGACAGGCTGATCGCCGGTGGAACACCCTTCGAGGTGCGCGGGGTGAACTACACCCATACTACGACGACCCCGCCGGGTTGCCCGGAGTTGCACTTCGGCGCCGACAGCCGCTGCCGCTGGGACCAGGCGGCGATTGATGCCGACTTCGAGCGCATGCGGGCGCTGGGGGTGAACACGGTACGGGTGTTCCTCAACTACTACGTCTTTGGGGGCGCCCGCGCCGACACACCGGGCTACGCGATTGAACCGGCGCCTTGACCACCTGGAGGCGCTGGTGGAGAGCGCCAACCGGCGCGGGATGTATGTCATGCCCGTGCTGCTGGCGAAGTATCCGCAGGATCAGTTCACCCCGGAGGGCTTCGAACGCGCCCTGGACTGGCACGTGCGGCCCGTGGTCGGGCGGCTGGCCGGCAAAAGCGGCATTCTGGCCTGGGATCTGTTTAACGAGCCCGACATCGGCAGCCCGATCGATCAGCGCTGCTGCGATTGGGACAATAGCGACTTTCCCCTCTGCCTCCAACTCGCCGAAGCGCGGATCGCCTTTCTCACGCGGCTGCACTACGAAGTGAAGTGGATCGATCCGGCGCAGATGACCACCATCGGCATGGCCTTCGCCAGGAGCTACTTCCGTCCGGACGCGGCGCCATCGCCACTGGCCGGGTTGGTGGATTTCTACTCCTTTCACTACTACGATGACGAACCCTATGACTCCGGGCGCTACGTAGCCCACTGGTACTACGGCGAAGGGTTGCCGCGCAATCTGGAACGGGGCATCGCCGAGTTGCACGCCCTGCGCCGGGGCAAGCCGGTGGTCGTCAGCGAACTGGGCTTTCCCAGTGGGGAGGGACACCGTCGCGACACAAGCGAACTGCGCCGGGACCTGCGAATCGGGCTACAGGCAAGCCGCGACGCTGGCGCCACGGGCGTCGTCCTCTGGCCGTTCCAGCCCACCCCGGAGGAACTGGTCGGCGATCTGTTTACGGCGCCGTAGTGATTAGCGTTGGGCAGGGACGTGGGGCAAGCTGGCTTTCCCGCTCTCCTCCGACCGGCATTGGGGGCGCTGGCGCGCGCCTGTGTTCCCCTCCAGGGATCAGATCCCCAGCACCTCACGCACCAGCGGATACAGGGAACTCTCGCGAAGCGCCAGCGGATCGATCGTTCCCGCGTAGACCTGATCGGCCAGGGCCCGCTCCTTCATCGCGACCAGCTCGCGCCCCTGCACGCGGTCGCGGAACGCGCCGTGCTTGAGCAGCAGGGCCGCCTCGTTGCGCGGCGCAAGCCGCCCGGCGAAAATACGGTGCGGCGCGCGCGCCTCCACGCCGAGACCATCGCAGCGGTCGAGCAACTCGCGGTCAATCTCCTGGCGGTAGATCGGGTTGACCGTAGGCTGATCGCGGTAGAGATCACGGTAGTAACTGACCGGATAGTTACCCAGCCGGGCCAGTAACTCGTTGATGCGTAGCCAGTGTTGCGCGTTCGGAATGTGCAGGTAATCCCAGACCACAAAGTCGACTTCGGCGTCGGCGCAGGCCCGCACCAGCGAGCGCAGCGCGGTCTGGCGGTCGGTGACATAGGGAATAATCGGTACAATCGCCACCCCTACCGGCACACCAGCGCGCTTCAACTCGCGCAGCATTTCCAGCCGCAGCGCCGGCGAGGGGGCCTTGCCCTCCAGCCGCTCACTCAAGTGCGGATTGGCGGTCACCAGGGTGGTCATCACCACGGCCAGGCTGCGCTCGTTCATGCGCTGGAGCAGGGGCTTATCCTCCAGCACCAGGGCGCTCTTGGTGAGCAGCAGGCAGGGCTGTTCCCGTTCGGCAAGCACCTGCAACGTCTGCCGGGTGAGGCGGTAGATCTGCTCTGCGGGTTGGTAGGGATCGCTGAGGGCGGTGATGGCGATCAGGTCGCCGCGATCTACACCTTGCAGTTCGGCGGCGAGGCGCTGCGGCAGGTCGAGTGGAGCGAGGATCCGTTCGTTCAGCGGCCGTTCCTGGTAGATCCAACTATCGCAGTAAGGGCAGCCCAGCTCGCAGCCAGTGTAGACGCTGAGGGTGTAGCTGGAGAGAAAAAACTCATTGATGGTTGGCCGCCGCGGACTCAGGGCCGGGCGCTCTGACAGCGTCTCGCGAATATAATAGGCCATGGGGCACCTGTCCGCCTGCGCGGATTGATATCGAGACTCTATTGGATTGTAACAGCATCCGGACGAACCGCAAGGCCGCCTTGCGCCTCCGGCGCATCGGCGCTACAATCGCGCCGCTATGAGCCACGGAGCACCCCTCGTCGCAGCGATTGTCGTCAGTTACAATACCGCCGCCCTGCTACGCGACTGCCTGGCCTCGCTGCGCGATTGTACCGTCCCGCTGCGCGTGGTCGTGGTAGACAACGCCTCGCGTGACGGCAGCGCGGCCCTGGTGCGCAGCGAGTTCCAAGAAGCGGAACTGCTCGCCCTGGAACACAACCGCGGGTTCGCCGGGGGCATCGCGGCCGGTCTGGCCCATCTCGAAGGCCGGACCGCGGACGCATGCGCCGATAACGCCGGGGGCCCCTTCCCGGGCAGGTCAATCTCCCGTTTCCATCTCCCGATCCCCTACGTGCTCATCCTCAATCCTGACACCGTGGTACATCCTGGCGCAATCGAGCACATGGTCGCCTTCCTGGAGGCCCACCCCCGGGTCGGACTGGTGGGACCGCGGCTGCTCAACCCCGACGGCACGCCGCAACCGGCGGCCTTTCGCTTCCCGACCCTGCTGATGACCGCGCTCGACCTGTTCCCGCCGGGCGAGGTGATGCCGGGGCGACTGTATGGCTCCTGGTGGCATGGCCGCTACCCGCAGGAGCAGGGCGAAGCCCCCTTCCCGATTGATCACCCCCTCGGCGCGTGCATGCTCACCCGCGCCGAGGTGCTGGCCACTGTCGGCGCCCTGGACGAGGCGTACTTCATGTACAGCGAAGAGATCGAGTGGTGCTGGCGCATCCGGCAGGCTGGCTGGGCGATCTGGCAGGTCCCGGCGGCGCGGGTGACCCATGTCGGGGGCGCGGCAACCACCCAGGTGCGCTGGCCGATGCTGGTGGCGCTCTGGCAGAGCCGTGACCGGTTCGCCGCCATGCGCGGCCCGGCCTGGCGCCTTGCCGTCCATCGGGCCATCGTGCGCGTGGGCATGGTGCGTCTGGCCCTTCGGGCCTGGCGCGTCTATCTGCGAGGGCGCATCGACCGGGGTGAACTGCGCGCGCGCCTGCTGGCGTACGGGCGGATCATTCGATTCTGAGGGGGAAAGGGGGAAACCAGGTTTCCCCACACCCCTGCCCGCTGGCCGCGACCGGGAGGGTTGCGGCCAGGGGTATCGCTCCTGCGTTGTGGCGAGAGTACTCCTTGCATCCGTAGCATTCCAATGCTATAGTAGCAGTGAACCGGCAGCAACCGTTGAGTTGGCGGCCTCAAGGTAATGGCATACCGGTATCTAAACAGGACTATCAGATGTACGAGGTGGAGCCAGGGAGATTTCCCGGTGTTGCGCTTGTTCCTCTACCCCTGGTCACCGGTAACGCGCGCCGACGGCACGATGCGATGACTGGCGCTGCTGGGCCAATGAGCGCCACGCGCCCGCGTAGTCATCGCGCCCCGGCTCGCGTTCTGCGACCGCTGGCGCTGCACATCACCGGCAGCGCCCCGATGGGTAGCCCCGCGCCAACCCCGAAGTATCTCCTGCCTGCCTTACGACCTACAACACAGGAGCAGATCAACAACCAATGTACGAGCAACGGCGACCCGACGTCGCAGTCTTCATTGACTTCGAGAACGTCTACGTAAGTGTCCGCGATAAGCTGAACGCAAATCCGAATTTTGAGGCGATTATGGACCGCTGCGGCGATCTTGGCCGCGTGGTCATCTCCCGAGCCTACGCCGACTGGTACCGCTACCCCCGCGTCACGAGCGCCCTCTACGCCAACGCGATCGAGCCGATCTACGTGGCGACCTACTACTACGACAAGGACATGGGGCGCACCGGCCGGGCGATTAAGAACAGCGTCGATATGAACCTGTGCATCGACGCGATGAAGACGCTGTTCACCAATCCCAACATCAGCCGGTTCGTGCTGGTAACCGGCGATCGCGATTTCATCCCCCTGGTCAACAGCATCCGCCAGCAAGGAAAGGAAGTCTACATCATCGGTATCGGCGGGGCGGCAAGCACGCACCTGGCCCAGAGCGCCGATGAGTTCGTGTTCTATGAGCAACTGGTTGGCAAGACGCCGGGCGGTTCCGCCGCCGCCACGGCGATTGCCAGCCGCGCTACCGAATTGAGCCGCAGCCCCGAACCGGTTCTCGAGCCGCCCCGCGAACCGGTTGTTGAGTCTCCCCCCGCGCCAGTCGCCGAACCCGATATCTATGATGTCCTGGTCGAGGCCATCCACCTCGTGCGTAAGCGTGGCTATGTCTCTACCCTGGGCTCGATCAAGCTGGTGATGAAGGAACTGATGGGCGGCGACTTCAAGGAGAGCCGGTACCGCGATCTCAATGGGCGTCCCTTCGCGAAGTTCAAGGACTTCGTGGTTGACGCCGAGAAACGCGGCAAGGTGCAGATCTTTACGAACGGCACGGTCAACGAGGTCTTCCTCCCCGGTGAGGACCCGTATAAGCTCTCCCAGTTCGCCGCCGCCCTCAGCGAAGAACTGCCGGTCGAGCCGGTGGTGGATACCAGCGTCTTGACCAATGGCCGCAAGGAGACGTCACGCACGATCAGCGCCGCGATTGTCGTGGAGTCGGGCGCTACCACGGGCGGGCGTCGCCGCCGGCGCCGCTCGCGCCGCAGCCAGAACACAGGCGCGCCAACGGAGCCGCTTGATGTCCAGGAGGTTGAGGCCGACCTCGATGAGCTTGACTATACGCCGCCCATCGAGGAGGAGCCAACGGTGTTGGGGGAGGGGCTCTTCGCCCTCGATGAACTCGAGCAGTCGGTTGAAGATGTGGCCCTCAGCGTCGAGCATCTGGCCGAAG
Source organism: Chloroflexaceae bacterium (assembly GCA_034431835.1). GTDB lineage: Bacteria > Chloroflexota > Chloroflexia > Chloroflexales > Chloroflexaceae > JACAEO01. The sequence goes on from DAOUDA010000082.1 coordinate 55,870, forward strand.
AGATCGCCTTCGCGGTCGAGCACCTGGCTGAGGAGATGGGTGACTTTGCCGCGATCGCGCCGCCGGAGGAGCCTGTCCTTGATGTATCACCCGGCGAGGCGCTTGCCGAAACCCCAACCGAACCCGTTGAGGAGGCCGCGACGGAAATCAGAGTCGAGACCGCTCAGGAATGGGGCGCCGGGCCTGAACTGGCGGCCTCCACGCTCGATGAGGGCGGGACCGAGCCGCCAGCGCCCGCTGAAAGCCCCGAGCAACCTGTGCCGGAACTGGCGGCTACCGCACTCAATGAGGACGTAGCTGAGCCACGGGCCCTCGCCGAAACACCTGAGCAGGCGTTCGCCGAAACCGTGCCTGAGAGCGACGAGGGCGGCGAGACGTTCGAATTGCTCGAACCGATCGCCTTTAGCGATGAGGAGTGGACGATCTTCCGCGAGATCATGGCCCGTTTCACCCGGCCCGTCTCGTTCCAACAGATCTTCGACACCCTCCGCGAACAGCGCAAGGAGCATAATCTGGCCCGCACCAATGAGCAGTTGCGCTCGATGGTCAAGCAGGCGATCAATTCCGGCATGCTCGAGCGAAGCGGCCGCGGGAAGCGGGTCTACTATACACTGAAAGCGGAGTAAGCATCCGCTGCTGGAGCCGGTGTGATTGTGAAGATCTGCGGCCTGCGTCGCGCTGACCATGCCAGCGCCGCCGCTGCCGCCGGGGCGGATTGGATCGGTCTGGTCTTTGCGGCGAGCAAACGGCAGGTGAGTGTGGCGGAAGCCAGCGCCATCGCCACGGCGTTGCGCGAAGGCGCCACTCCACCGCCGTTGCTCGCCGGTCTCTTTGTGAACGAAGCCCCCGCCACGATTACCGCTATCGCCCACGCCGTGGGTCTCGACCTGATCCAGTTGAGCGGCGATGAGCCGGTCGAGTACGCCGACGCGCTGCCGTTGCCCATCCTCAAGGCCATCCGGCTCACCGGCGCGCCCGCCGAGCGGGCCTGGATCGCGCGGGCGCAACGCGAACGGACGGAGCGCGAAGCTGTCTCCGCCCGCACTCCGCCACGAGTGTTGCTGCTGGTGGACGCGCACGTGCCCGGGGCCTACGGCGGTACCGGCACGCCGGCCGACTGGTCGCGGGCCGCCGCCCTCGCCGCCCAGATACCGTTGATCCTGGCGGGGGGGCTGCATCCTGCCAATGTGGCCCGGGCCATCGCCACGGTACGGCCAATCGGCGTTGACGTGAGCAGCGGTGTCGAGACCGACGGCGTCAAGGATCCAGCCAGGATCGAGGCCTTCATTGCAGCCGTACGCTCAGCCTAGAACACGTTCGCCGGCGCGGGCGATCATCCGCGCCCTGCAGGCCATCGGCGGTCTGGCGCTACTTGCCCTGGCGCTGCGCTGGGTGTTTCTCCGCCTGCGGCGGGTGGTGCTGCGGCCCACGGCGTATACCACGCCCCCCATCGGCCCCGACGCAATCAGCCCGCAGCAGCGCCGCATCGTCGTGAGCGACCTGCACCTCGGCGGCGGCGACCATCTCGATGATTTCGACAATGACGCGGCGCTGATCGCCTTCCTCGACCACTACGTGTGCGGCGAACCTACGGAATTGATCCTGGCCGGCGATACGATCGAGTTTCTCCAGGTGCGCCTGCCCGACCTCGAGGACGACGAGTACAGCGACGCCGCCGCCGCGCGGCGCATCGAGACGGTGATCCGCGCCCATGCCGGGGTCTTCGAGGCCCTGGCACGCTTTGTCGCCCGGCCCGGGGCGCAACTTACCGTGTTGATCGGCAATCACGACTTCGAGTTGCACTACCCCGCCGCCAAGGCCCGTCTGCGCGCGGCCCTTGGCCTCGCGCCCGACGACCCGCGCCTGCGCTTCGGGGTCAGCTACCACGGGGGCGGCGTCTACATTGTGCACGGGAACCAGTTTGACGGCTGGAACCGCTTTGTCTACTTCGATGGCATTACCGAGCCGTTTGAAGTCGTGCGCGGCACCCAGATGGTCAAGGAGGTCATCAATGATCTGGAGGACGAGCCGCTGGCTATCGCGCCGTTGATTGACAACGTTAAACCCTCCTCGGCGCTTTTCTGGTACCTGCTGGCGCTGCCACAGTTACGCACCCCGGCAGCGCGGCGCTTCCTGGCTCGCGGAGTCGCCGGCTTCTTGCAGGTTGTGGCCTGGCCCGAACCGCACCAGATGCCGATTACTGGCGAAGGCCCCGGTGGGATCTTGAGCGCCCCGGCGCTGCGCGGCTTCTGGCGCTGGGGCGCCAGCATCCGCCGCGGGCGCGTGGCCCGCCATCGTGAAGTGGCGCGCCGGGTCGGCAGGGTCGCCAGCGCGGTTGAACCGCCCGACGACATGATCGACCAGGTGCAGAGCGAGGCGACGCGCCAGGTGGCTCGCGAGGTGCGCGCCTTCAATGACCGCTTCGCCCGCGAGATGCTGCGCATTGCCCGCAGTCCCGACCATCGGGATGACACCCTGTTTGTCTGCGGCCATACCCACCTGGCCTGCATCGTGCCCCTCGGGATGGGCCAGTACTACATCAATACCGGCACATGGACCGAGATTATCTACGATATCGCGACGATGCGCCGCCAGGAACAACGCTTTCCTTTTCTTGAGATCACCTACCCCGATGGCCCACAACCGCGAGGGCGCCTGCTGGTGTGGATCGATCCGGAAACGCCGCCCCAACCCTGGCGCGAAGGCTCGGTGTTGCGCCTGCCCCGGTCAGGCCCGCCAGCAGCCTCACGGACCACCGCTGATCGGGTATAATGGTGAAACTTATCGCGCCTGTGCTTCCAGTCTCGGCTCGCGGGCGCATGTCGCCCGTTTCAGTCAGTCAGGAGGAAAAAGCTTATGAAAGTCCTCGTTCGCATTCTCGGCGTCGCCGCTCTGGTCGCGCTGGCAGTGGTCATTTTCCGCGCCATTCGCCAGTACCGCGAGGACAGCGTCTTTGATCTGGCCCCCGCTCCCGCTGGCGGCGACGGCCAGCGGCGCAGCATCAGCCCTGAACTGCTGAGCATTCTCGCCGATCCCGGCGACAAGGGGCCGGTCGAACTGATGACCGACAGCAACGGCAAGGAGTGGCTGGTGAACCGTCGCAACGGGTACCGCTACCCGGTTGAGGACGGTATTCCGATTATGCTGCTCGAAGAGGGCGAGAAGAACAAGGACGAGAGCCTGATTCAGCGGTAAGGCCAGGTTCGGACCTGATCGTTCCAGCTTGACCCTCGCTCCACCGTTCCTCACAACCGGCCCGTGGAGGCATGGAGGTGTGGAGCCGATGGTCAAGCTCATTTGAAACGCGCCCACGGAAGCGAGTTCACGTGCATGGCAATCGCGCCTGAGGCTCAGCGGACGGGCCGCTTCGGTCCGTATGGCGGGCGTTATGTGCCCGAGACGTTAATGCCCGCCGTAACGGCCCTTGAGGAAGCCTATGCGGCGGCATGCGCCGATCCGTCGTTCTGGGACGAACTGGCCCATCTGCACCGCACCTACACCGGCCGGCCCACGCCGCTGAGCTACGCCGCGCGCCTGACCGCCCACTGCGGGGGGGCGAAGATCTACTTCAAACGCGAGGATCTGGCCCATACCGGCGCCCACAAGATCAACAACGCCCTGGGCCAGGGGTTGCTCGCCCGGCGCATGGGCAAGCGCCGGGTAATTGCCGAAACCGGGGCCGGCCAGCACGGCGTCGCCACGGCAACCGTCTGCGCCCTGCTGGGTCTGGAATGCGTGGTGTACATGGGCACGGAAGATATGGCCCGGCAGCGGCCCAATGTCTTCCGCATGCGCCTGCTGGGGGCCGAGGTGCGCGGCGTGGATAGCGGCTCGCGCACCCTCAAGGACGCGATTAACGAGGCCATGCGCGACTGGGTGACCAACCCCGATAGCTACTACCTCCTCGGCTCGGCCCTCGGCCCGCACCCCTACCCCACCATGGTGCGCGACTTCCAGAGCGTGATCGGGCGCGAGGCCCGCGAGCAGATCCTGGCCGCCGAGGGCCGCCTCCCCGACGTGATCGTGGCCTGCGTGGGCGGCGGCTCCAATGCCATCGGGATCTTTCACCCCTTCCTCGACGACGCGAGCGTGGCGCTCCGCGGGGTAGAGGCGGGCGGGCGCGGCCCGCGCCTGGGCGACCACGCCGCCCGCTTTCTCGCCGCCAGCCCCGGGGTGCTCCAGGGTACGTACTCCTACGTCTTGCAGGACGACGCCGGCCAGATCGCCCTTACCCACTCGATCTCCGCCGGGCTGGATTACGCCAGCGTCGGCCCGGAACACGCCTGGCTCCACGACACCGGCCGCGCGACCTACACCAGCGCCGACGATGAGGAGGCCCTCGACGCCTTCGAGTTGTGCGCGCGCCTGGAGGGGGTCATCCCCGCCCTCGAAAGCGCCCACGCCGTCGCCGAGGCCCTGAAGCTCGCCCCACGACTGGGACCCGACCAGATTATCCTGGTCAATATGTCCGGTCGCGGCGATAAAGACATTTTCACCGTCGCCGAGGCCCTCGGGGTGACGATCTGAGGCGCGAGGGCCAGGCCCTCCCGCACCCTCCCAGTATGAAGACCTGTGTCATCCTCAACCCCGCCGCGGGCCGGGGCGCCGCCGGCAAGGCCCGTGACGAACTGGAACAGGCCCTGCGCCGCGCCGGGGTGGACTTTACGCTCTTCACCACCCACGCTCGCGGCGGGGCGGTTGAACTGGCCGCCCAGGCGGTCGAGCAGGGCTTTGGCTGCGTCGCCGCCGCCGGGGGGGATGGCACGGTCAACGAAGTTGTCAACGGCATCCTGGCGGCGCGCCAGGCCGGGACGGGTGACGCCGCGCTCGGGTTGTTGCCCCTCGGCACCGGCTGCGACTTCGCCAAGATGTTCCCCGGCTTCGACACCGGCGGTCTGCCCGGCATGGCCTACCGCCTCGCCGCCGGGAGAATGACCAGCGTTGACCTCGGCGCGATCAGCGTCGAGAGCGGCGGCCTCGAACTGCGCCGGGTCTTCATTAACGGCCTCGGCGCGGGCATTGACGCCCAGGTGGCCGTCGAGGTCCAGAACCTGCCCCGGCTGACCGGCCTTGCCGCCTACATCGTCGCCTCGCTGCGGGCCCTGGCAACTTACAAGCCCGCAGTGATGAGCGTGCGCTACGACGGCAAAGAAGTCCATAAACGGCTCTTCTTCGCTACCGTCGCCAGTGGACGCTGGCAGGGCGGCGGCTTCCTCCTCACCCCCGCGGCGAAGCTCGATGATGAACTGCTCGACCTGTGCATCGTGCCGCAACTGCGCCTCGATGAGGTGATCCGCTACTATCCGAGACTGTTCGATGGCAGTCACGTCGAGCTACGCCAGATCATTACCGCCACCGTTCAGCGGGTCGAGATCGCCTCGCCCGCGCCGTTCCCCGTGGCCACCGACGGGGAGGTGCTGACCACCAGCGCCCGGCGCGTGTGCGTGGACGTGCTGCCGCGCGCCATGCGCGTGGTGGTGTAGCGGTTGCCGGGCACGGCCAGTTCTGCTATACTCCGCCGTGGCACAAATGTTTTGCGTTCCAGCGGAGTGTCTTTCCTATGCAGTTGCTTTACCTTGATCCGCGCCAGCTTGAGGCCGACCCCGACGGGGTGCGCGAGGACATGGGCGACATCGCCGGCCTCGCCGCCACCATTGCCGAGCGCGGCCTGCTGCAACCCCTCGGGGTGATCAGCGTGGGCGGAGGGCGCTACCGTGTGGTCTACGGCGGGCGGCGCCGGGCCGCCGCCGAGCGCCTGGGGCTGGAGAAGGTGCCCTGCATCGTGCTCGACGCCGATGATCCCGACCTGTTGCTGCGCCAGTTGATCGAGAACGTACAGCGCGAGGATCTGAACGACCTGGAGCAGGCGCGGGCCTTCGCCCGCCTGCGGGCGCGGATCGTCGAAGAACGGGGCAGGCTCGCCGACCACGAACTCGACGAGGCGGTCGGCGTCGCCGTAGGTCTGAGCGGGCGCACCGTGCGCCGCTACCTGGGGTTGCTCGAACTCCCGGACGAGGTGCAGCAGTTGATCCGCCGCCGCGAACTGAACGTCACCCAGGCCCAGCACCTGCGCCGCGTCGCCAACCCGCGCACCCAGATGGAACTGGCACGCTTCGCAGTTGACGAGGGGCTGTCGGCGGCCGAGTTGAGTCGCCTGGTGGCCTACTTCGCCGCCAATCCTAACCTGACCCTGGAGACGGCATTGCAGGCCCTGGAGACCGGCGAGCAGTTACGCACCACCCCCTCCGGGCCGGAGGTGCAGATCAGTGGCGGGCCGCTGGGGAGGACCAGTGTAAGCGCGGTGGACCGCGAGGAATCGGACGCCGACCTGTGGGCGGACGAAGAGACGGGCGAGGAGGACGGCCCCTACCTGGGTGTCGAGGACGAGACGATCGAGAACCAGCCGCGCAACAAGGCGCGGGTGTTCCGCATCCGCTCCCTCGACCAGATGGTGGACGAGACCGACCGGCTGACGCGCGCCTATGCCGAGGGCGACCTGGTGAAGTGGGTCAGGCACGACGAGGGCGCGCCGTTCAAGCTGCGGCTGCTGCTCAAGCAACTCGAGAGCCTGACCCGCGGATTACGGGACCTGGCGCGCCAGCAAGGGTGGGAACTGGAGGAGTAATACGATTTTGGATTTTGGATTTTGGATTGCCGTAAAGTAGAGAGGTGGACCCTTCCGCTCTGGGGGTGCGGGCGACGTCAGACGTGGGAGGAGCGGCGCCTGGCGAGCAGGAAGGCCTCGGCGCCGCAGGCGCGGGCATAGGCGAGGGCCGTCTCGGCCAGGGGGCCATCCTCGCCGTCGAGGTAGGCGCGCACCGCGGGAACGAGGGCCAGCGCCGTTGCGGCGATGGCGGGCTTGAGGCGCACCCCGGGGCGCTGCGCGGCCAGCACCGCGCCGTAGAGCACCGCGCGGTCGGCTTCGCGGGCCAGATCGGCAGGGGTTACCCCGGCGCGGCAGGGTGGTTCCTGGCTCATCGGGCCCCCTGGAACAACTCGATCAACTCGGCGATGACCTGATCACGGGCAAGCTCATCGTCACCCAGACAATTCCGGGCGTAGCACTGCAGCACCTGGCTACTGACGCTGGCCAGGGCCGATTTGATCGCCGCCACCTGGGTGACAATCTCGCGGCAATCGCGACCCTCATCAACCATGCGCTGCACGCCGCGCACCTGGCCCTCGATACGGCGCAGCCGTAACAGGATATCCTCCCGCCGCTCCGGCGAGAGGGTGCGTGCAGGGTTCGCTTGCGGCTCAAGCATAGTGACCTCCTTGTCAATGTGCGGTGTGCAGCGACAGACGCTGGCGGGTATTCGCCCGTGCTGCGGTTCTGAGCACCTATCTCAAAACCCCGTGAGACCACGCAAGAGTGGTACACGATGGGTTTTCTGGGAGGGCCTTGCCCTCCCAGACTCTCCCCGCCGGCATGTTAGGAGCACAACGAGACCGCGTCTCGGCGGGGCTTTCAGAGGGGCCTCGTACCTCCGCGTCTCCCCTACTGGGAACATCTCATTGGAACATTAACCCAGCACCTTATCGAACACCTCGCGATACTGGGCCTCGGAGCGAGAACCGACCAGTCGCCCGACCTCCTGGCCATTCTTAAAAATAATCAGCGTTGGGATGCCCTGAATGCCCAGATTACTGGCGTACCGGATCTCTTCGTCGGTATTGACCTTGGCGATGGTCAGACGCCCTTCATACTCAGTGGCGAGCTTATCGAGGATGGGCGCGATTGCCCGGCAGGGAGCGCACCACGGCGCCCAGAAATCAACCACCACCGGCTTGTCGGCCTTGAGCACCTTCTCCTCGAAACTAGCGTCTGTCACCACAATCGGCTTGGCCATTCCGCTACCCTCCTCTATAGACCACCCGCAGCCCGGAACGGGCGATTGCACATCGGCAGGTACCCCCACGGGGTACTCATTATACCGCGCTGGGGCAGGCTGTCAATCGCGTACCGTTCAGATCACCGCAGCACATGCAGCGGACCGTTTGCGCCCCTCGGCGCTCGTTGCGGTACGAACGAGTTCGGCAGATGGGAACACGCTCGCCGATCACTGTGCTCGCTTGTGCTATACTGGGTCCACGGGTATTGACCAGCACCCATACGGGCGGAATCGCGGGAAACCCTGGTTTCCCCGCGGGTTGCGTGAAAGGTTTCCTGGGAAGGCTGCGCCCTCTCCAACCCTCCCTTCCGGCAGAGTGCGGGTATCCTTGCGTTCTCGGCAGGGTTCGTGCAGCTTTGCCTGGAAGGACTGCGCCCTCCCCAACCCTCTCTCCGGCGGGGAAACCCGGTTCCCCCCATGTTCAGGCCAGTGTGTCGTTAAGGAGGCAACGATGACCACGATCGGCAAAGATGTGACGATCACCTGGGTCGGCCACGGCACCTTTCATATCACGACCCCTGAGGGGAAGAACATTCTCATTGACGCCTGGGTTGACGGAAACCCCGCCTGTCCCGAACCGCTGAAGACCCGCGTGCGCCAGAACCTCGCGGCAATCTTCCTGACCCATGGCCATTTCGACCACATCGGCGACGTGCAGGCGCTCGCCCAGGATACCGGCGCCACGATTGTCTGCCAGTTCGACATGGTTCCCTATCTCGAATCCAAAGGTATCGCGGCAGAGAGGATCGTCGGCTTCAACATGGGCGGTACGGTGACGGTGGCGGATGTGCGGGCCACCCTGACCGTGGCCCACCACTCCAGCACGATCTACGAAAACGGCCAGATCATCAACCTGGGCGCCCCGGCGGGGTACGTGCTGCGCTTCAGCAATGGCTTCACTATCTACCACAGCGGAGACACCTGTGTAACCATGGACATGCAGATCATCGGTGATCTGTACAAACCGGATCTGGCGATATTGCCGATCGGCGATCACTTCACCATGGATCCGCGCCAGGCTGCGTATGCCTTGAAGTTGATCGGGGCGCGCTATGCCATCCCTGAGCACTTCGCCACCTTCCCCATCCTCAAAGGCACACCTGAGGCCCTGGCGGAAGCGTGCAAAGAGTTTGCCGTCACGACCCAGATCATCGCCCTTAACCCGGGCGAGTCGGTGGCTTGAGGGCGCCGGCCCGATGCGAAGGTTTTGTGATTGGGAAAACGCCGGCTCAACCCTCACCCTCCCCCCTCCCGCTTCTCAGGTGTAGGGTTTTCCCGCACATCCTCGCGTCGCATGCGCCATCTGGGGCATCGGGCCGCCCAACTTCCCCCGCTCCCACGAGCAGGAGAAGGGGGCAGGGAGGTGAGGATCGTAAGCGCATTGGAATGCCGAAAACCCCTTCTCACTCGAAAAACCCTACACCTGAGGGTCCCTTCCCTCTCCCGCCAGGCAGGAGAGGGAAGCAACGCAAGAGGGACAGGCGCCGGGCGCCTCACGCGGTCCAGGCCTGCACAACTCGTTTAGGATGACGATATGCGCGGTCTACGAGTGTTTCTATTTGTCGTAGTCGTGGTTCTGGGCGCGTTGCCCGCGGCCAACCTGCGGGCCCAGGGCGAGCAACGCTGCTTCCGCGAAACCGGCCAGTGCATCAGCGGGGCCATCCGGCGCTACTGGGAACAGAATGGCGCGCTGGCGGTCTTCGGGTTCCCGATTTCACCGCTGCGCCTCGAAACGGTCGAGAACTGGACCGGGCCGGTTCAGTGGTTCGAGCGCGACCGCCTGGAGGATCACTCTGCCGAAGGTCAGGGGGTGCTGGCGGGGCGTCTTGGCGTGGAGTACCTGGCGCGGCAGGGGCGCCCGTGGCAGTTCCGGCCCCCGGGCGAGCCCCTTCCCGGCTGCCGGCTGTTCCCCGAAACGGGCTACTACCTCTGCGGCGGCTTTCGCGCCCACTGGGAGCGCAACGGCGGTCTGGCGCGCTTCGGCTTTCCGATCACCGATGAGATTACCGAGGTGATCGAGGGGCGCACGCTCGCGGTGCAGTACTTTGAGCGCCGGCGCATGGAGTACCATCCCGAGAATCGCCCACCCTTTGACATTCTGCTCGGGCTGCTGGGCCGTGAGTTGCTCCTGGGAGGCCCGCCGATCGCGCCGACGCCCGTGCCGCCGACGCCGACGCCGGCGCCGCCGACGCCGATCGTTCCGCAGATCCTGCTCGACGAGCCAGCCGAGGGCGTGGTGGTCAGCAGCCCGGTGCGTTTGAGCGGCCGCACCAGTCGCGCCCCCGCCGACAACCGGTTGTTCTTCCGTTTCACCGAGCCGAACGGCGCCGAACTGGCGCGGGGCACGTTCCCTGTGCGCGACCAGCGCTTCTCCCAGCACGTGGCCTACACGGCGCCCGTCGGCAACACGGTGATTATCGAACTGAGCGAGGTTGACCCGCGCACCGGGACGGTGGTTGCCAGCACGCGGCGCAGCGTGCGCTACGCGCCTACCACCGCCCAGCAAATCACCATCGAGCAACCGGCGGACGGCAGCCGTGTCGGCACGCCCGTGCAACTGCGCGGCCGCACCGCCATCTTCCCGTCCGAGGGCGATCTGTACGTCACCGCTTTTGATACGCGCGGCACGGTGGTGTACACGGTGATCGCAACCGTGCGGGGCATCCCCGGCCAGGCGGTTGATTTTGTGATAGACTTAAATCTGCCCGACCAGGGCGGTCGTCTGGTGACGATCGAGGTCGCCGACATCAACGCGCGCGGCGACCTCCTGGCGCGGGCCACTGTCAATGTGTTCGCCGGGACGGCCTATCCCGCTCCCCGCGCGTCAGCCGGGTCGGCGCCCTGACGTCGTGGCAGCGTCGAAGGAGGAACCATGCTTGAGCATCTACGGGCGTCCGATCCCGCCATCGCCGAGGCCATCGAGCAGGAGGCGCGCCGCCAGCGCGAGGGGTTGGAACTCATCGCCAGTGAAAACTACACCAGCCTGGCCGTGATGGAGGCGCAGGGCTCGGTGCTGACGAACAAGTACGCCGAGGGTCTGCCCGGCAAGCGCTACTACGGCGGTTGCGAGTTCGTGGACATCGTGGAGCAACTGGCGATTGAGCGGGCGCTGAAGCTGTTTGGCGCCCCGGCGGCCAACGTGCAGCCCCACAGCGGCGCCCAGGCCAACATCGCCGTCTTTACCGCCCTGTTGCAGCCGGGCGACCCCATCCTCGGCATGCGTCTCGACCACGGCGGCCACCTGACCCACGGCAGCCCGGTGAACTTCTCGGGCAAGTGGTACCGGGTGCAGTTCTACGGCGTTGACCCTACGAGCGGCCAGATTGACTACGACGATCTGTTGCGCAAGGCAAAGGAAGTGCGCCCGAAGCTGATCACCTCGGGGGCCAGCGCCTACCCGCGGATCATTGACTTTGCGCGCATGCGCCAGATCGCCGACGAGGTCGGCGCGCTGCTCATGGCCGACATCGCCCACATCGCCGGACTGGTGGCCGCGGGCGAACATCCCAGCCCGGTGGGCCACGCCCAGGTGATCACCACCACGACCCACAAGACCCTGCGCGGCCCGCGGGGGGGGCTGATCCTGATGGAGGAAGATCTGGCGAAGGCGATCAACTCGTCGGTCTTCCCTGGCACCCAGGGCGGCCCGTTGATGCACGTCATCGCGGCCAAGGCGGTGGCCTTTGGCGAGGCCCTGCGTCCCGAGTTCAAAACCTACGCCGCGCAGATCCGCCGCAACGCGCGGGCGCTGGCCGAGGGTCTGACCCGCCGGGGCCTGAAGTTGATCAGCGGGGGTACGGACAACCACCTGATGCTGGTTGACCTGACCGGGCTCGGCATTACCGGCGCCCAGGCTCAGAAGGCCCTCGATCGCGCCCATATCACCGTCAACAAGAACGCCATCCCAGATGATCCGCAGCCGCCCATGCGCACGTCGGGCATTCGCATCGGCACGCCCGCCGTCACCACGCGCGGCATGCGCGAGTCGGAGATGGAGCGCATCGCCGGCTGGATCGTCGAGGTGCTGGAGCGGATCGACGACACCGCCGTGCAGGAGCGGGTGGCCGCCGAGGTGCGGGCCCTCTGCCAGGGCTTTCCGGTACCCGCCGACGCGGTGCGGGTGTAGTTACCACACCTCTGACGGCGGCCTCAGGAGCCGCGCCGCAAGGCTCAGGGCCACGCCCAGGGCGCCGACGAGCACGAGGATCAGGCCGACCAGACGCTGCCGCTGGTCAAGGGTGGCGCGCAGGTTCAGCGCATTGCTCTGGCGAGTGGTGTCGCCGAGGGCGGCAAACTCGGCGGCGGCGCCATCGGCGGCGGCGCGGGCCTCGGGGTAGCGGAAGGTCCGGGCCAGTTCGCTGGCCGCGGCCAGTTGGGCGCTGGCACGGAGGCCACGGGTGGCCCGCTGTTCGTAAATCGCCAGCACCTCGGCCTGGCGCGTATCGTTGAGTTTGCCGTAGGCGGTGCGCGCCGCCTCGATCAGCGCCAGGGCGCGCTCGTAGTCGGCGGCTTCGAGGGCCACGCGGGCGCGCTCGGCCAGTTCTTCGGCGCGCATCCCCGCCTGGCCGCGCGCAAGCAACGCCTCGGCCTCGTCCAGCACTTCGGGCGGCTGCGTGTCGGCCTGCCGGCGCAGCCACTCCAGCGTCCGCTGCAACTCCTCCACCGCGGCGGCGTAGTTGCCCCGGGCCACCAGGTCACGCGCCAGCGCGAGATCGTACCGCTCCACCGCATTGCGGCGGTAGCCCCCATCCAGGTACCCCGGCAGCCAGTCGCGCCATTCGGCTTCGAGTTCGGTGGGGGTGCGCCCGTAGACCCGCTCAAGGGCCGAACGGTAGCCGCTGCTGCGGGCGCTGGCGCGGAGGAACTCGCGGAACCGCGCGAACCCGTCGCGATCCACAAGAAAGGCCACCACCGAGAGCGTCTGCGGGTAGGCCACCTCGGGGGCGCCGTAGATCTGCTCGCGGTAGTCGAAGGCGGTCCAGGGCAGCAGGCGGCCCTGATCGCGCGCGACGCGCAGCATGGCCACCCGGCGCTCCAGTTCGCCGGAGGCATGCTCCATATACTGGGCCAGCCCCTCCTGAAAGCCGGTGTTCAGGCGATTCTCGCTCAACTCGGCGGCAATGATGTGTGTCAGTTCATGGCGCACATTGTTGCGCACCTCGACCTCGGTCTGCTGGGCGGTGCGCTCAACGATAACCACCAGTTCGCGCCGCTGGAAGTCGGCGTGGGCGATCACCCCCGGGACGTTCCGCGCCGCGGGGTTCACCTGGTAGTAGTCCTCACTGGACGGATAGAGCCGCAGGGTCAGAGGAGGGGCGGTGCGGAAGCCGAAGGCGGCGGCGAGTTCCAGGTAGATCTCGTCAACCCAGGCAGCGTAGCGCCCGGCCTCCGTCTCGCTGCCGGGAGCATAGAGAATCGTGAAATAGCTCGTGGCGCGTTCGCGCCAGGGCGAGCCGGGCTGCGCCGCGGCCATGCCCGGAACCGTGAGTAGCGCGATGAGCGCCACGAACAGCGGCGCGAGCAGACGTTGCAGTCGTTCCACGGGGCCTTCCTGACACTGGGCGCCAGAAGCCTGTGCGGCTTTTCGCCACGCACCGCGGGATGGAACATCTATTTTCCTGGGAGGGCTACGCCCTCCCAGAGCCTCCCACGGGCAGGGGGACAGCTCTTCTCACCCTCCCCCGCCTCGCTCCGCTCGGCGCCCCCTCTCCACCGTAAGTGAAGAGACGAGGTTGGGTGAGGACGATGATCGTCCTCAGTGTACCAGATTCTGCGGAGCCGTGTCGTCAGGAGCGCCGCGCTGCACCCTCCCGGACCCTGGCCCTTCACATCAGCCGTCCATGCACTGCGTACCCACCGCGCGATGAAAACCGGCCCGCGTCCGGCCGCCGCGGGCTGCGGCCCTATCGGCTAGCGGCTATCGGCTATCGGCTTTTCACGTTAGCCGTCCATGCACTGCGTACCCACCGCCCGATGAAAACCGGCCCGCGTCTGGCCGCCGCGGGCTGCGGCCCTATCGGCTAGCGGCTATCGGATTTTCACATCAGTACCCCTCCGGAGCGCGGTAGCGTTCCAGGTTCTGAAAGCGGGTGGTGCGCGGCTCGAAGCGCAGGGGGATCACCCCCAGGGGGCCGTTGCGGTGCTTGGCGATGTGGATCTCGGCAATGCCTTTTTTGTCGGTATCCTTGTCGTAGAGTTCCTCACGGTAGATGAACATCACGATGTCGGCGTCCTGCTCAATGCTCCCCGACTCGCGCAGGTCGCTCAGCATCGGCACGTGGCTCTGGCGCCCCTCGACGGCGCGGGAGAGCTGCGAGAGAGCGATCACCGGCACATTGAGTTCGCGGGCGAGCGATTTGAGGCCCCGGCTAATCTCACTCACTTCCTGCACCCGGTTGTCGCTGCGGCGGCCCGACATGAGTTGCAGGTAGTCAATCATCAACAGATCCACGCCGACCTCGGCGGCCAGGCGTCGGGCTTTCGAGCGCACCTCGGTAATGCTCAGGCCAGGGGTGTCCTCGATGTAGATCGGCAACTCCGAGAGCACGCCCATACCCTCGAAGGCCAGGTTGAGCTCGTCGCCGCGCAGATTGCCGGTGCGCAGCCGCTGCATGTCAATACCGGTGTGCATCGCCAGTACCCGCTGCACCAGCTGGTCGCGGCTCATCTCCAGGCTGAAGATGCCCACGGTGGCATTGCTCAAAAAGGCCACATTGTAGGCCAGCGAGAGGGCCAGAGAGGTCTTACCGACACTCGGCCGGGCCGCCAGGATGATCAGGTCGCTGGGTTGCAGGCCGCCGGTGAGCCCATCGAGATCAGGGTAGCCGGTGGCGACGCCGGCCACCTCGCCGCGGCGCTCCTGGAGGCTCTCGATCTGGGTGAACAACTGGTTGACGACCTGGCCGATGGCCACGAAGTCCTGGGTGCTGCGGCGCTGCGAGACGTTGAACAGTTCGGCCTCGGCCCGATCCAGGGTCACGTCGAGGTCGGCGGTCTCATCGTAGCCAAGAGCGGCGATCTTGCCGCCGGCCTCGATCAGGCGGCGCAGCACGGCGGTGCGTTCGACGACGCGGGCGTAGTACTCGATGTGCACCGCCGTGGGCACCTCGGCGGCCAGGTCGCTCAGGTACCCCAGGCCGCCGACCAGTTCCAGGCGTTCCTGGCGGCGCAACTCCGCCGCAACGGTGGCGAGATCGGGCGGTTCGCGGCGGTTGTAGCAGGCCAGCATGGCCTCGTAGATCAGGGCGTGTTTTTCGAGGTAGAAGTACTCGGATGGCAGCCAGGGCGCGATGGTGATAATCGCATCCCGTTCCAGCAGGATGGCGCCGAGCGTGGCGCGCTCGGCCTGTAGGTCGAACGGCACGGAGCGATCCATAGCTTCTTCCCCCGCTTTTCCACCCCGTTCCCCGGTTTATCCAGAGCATTTCCACAGCAGGCACAGAAACGACGATGTGCCACGGCACTGCCGCGGCACATCCTTGAACGGATGTTCAGTTGTATTTTAGCACAGGTGTGTTACACCACGGTCACGGCTGAGACGAGTGGGGAACCCGGGGTTCCCCACACTCCCGCCCCGGGCGGCCTTTCGCGGAACCCGGGGCCCCCACACCCCCGCCCCGGGCGGCCTTTCGCGGAACCCGGGGTCCCCGCGCCCCCGCCCTGGGCGACCTTTCGCGGAACCCGGGGTTCCCCGCGCCCCTGCCTCAGGCCTGTTCAGCAGCGGTTTCGGGCTCGAGAGTTGCGGCGTCGGGGAGGCCGCCCTCACCGGCGACAACCACGTTCACCACCGGTTCGACGCCGCTCATGAGGCGCACGGTTACGGAGTAGGTTCCGGTGCGCTTGATCGGCTCATCAAGCTCGATCTTGCGGCGGTCCACCTCCACGCCCAGTTGCGCGGCGATCTGTTCGGCAATGTCGCTGCTGGTGACCGAACCGTAGAGCCGGTCCTGCTCGCCTACTTTCACGGTAAAGGTAACCGTGCGGCCGTTGATGCGCGCGGCGACGGCTTCGGCATCGCGGCGCACGGACTCGATGCGGCGATGCTCGGCGGCGAGCCGCTGTTCCGCCTGCTTGATCTGGCCGCGGGTGGCAAGCACCGCGTAGCCCTTCGGGATCAAATAGTTGCGCCCAAAACCACCAGAGACGTCTTTGATTTCCCCGGCTTTGCCCAGGTGCTCAACATCCTGGAGCAGAATGACCTTCATTTTTGCGCCCACAATGCCACCCCTCGAAGACGTAAGCGGTGCATCGGGCAAGTCCCCATCCACGGATCGGGGGAGAGGATTTCCGGGAGGTCCAGGCCATCCCGGACTCTCCTGTTCACACACCTGCCGGATGCACCAGTAAGGTTCAGATCTGCCTGACGGCCCAGAAGCGCGGCGCGCGCCCTGCAATGGCGGGTATGATACCACAGGGGGCGGAGGGGCGTCAATCGCGGACCACTTGCCCAGGGACCGAGCAACGTCGTGCTTCGGAGAGAAGGCCGGACCTGTCAGGTGCGGCAATGCGACGTGCCAGAGGCGCACCGCGATTCCCCCACCTGACGGGTTCATTGATGCTGCATCAGCCCTGTACCTGCCAGATCTGCGCCCCCACCGCCGGCAGGCCGGCGAGGGGCAGCCAGCCGCCCTGCACACTGGTCTCGACGCCGCTGAGGAGGTCGCGCAGGCGGGTTCCGTCGGGCAGGCCGCCGTGGCGCATGGGCAGGTGCGCCAGGCCATCGTCGCCGCGCCGCGCGACGATGATCAGCCGCTCGCCGGGAGCCTCGCGCAGGTAGGCCAGGGTGTGCCCGCTGGCGTAGAGGAACTGGAAGCCCCCCTCGCGCAGGGCGGGCGAGACGCGCCGCAACCGCGCCAGGCGCTGGTAAAGGGCCCGCAGGTCGTGTTCCCACTCGCGTTCGTCCCAGGGCATGGTGCGGCGGCACTCGGGGTCGCCGTTGCCCGCGAGGCCGACTTCGTCGCCGTAGTAGACGCAGGGCGCGCCGGGATAGGTGAAGAGCAGCGCCACGGCCACCCGCAGGCGGCGCGGGTCATGTTCGAGGACGGATCGAACCCGGGGGGTATCGTGGCTGCCGAGGAGGTTGAACTGCTGGATGGCGATCTGCCAGGGTATGGCGGCGCGAAAGGCCGTCAATTGAGCGGCCAGGGCGGCGGTGGGCAATGGGTGTGGATCGCTCCAGGGCCTTTGCGCGCCGCTGCCGCCGAGCCAGTGCCACACTGGGAAGGTGAAGCCCTGGTAGTTCATCGTGGCGTCGAGTTCGTCGCCCTGGAGGTGGGGCGTTCCGTCGAAGAAGTGTTCGCCCAGCAGGTAGGCGGCGGGGTTCTCACTCTTGACGGCCCGGCGAATGCCGCGGCCGAGCTTGTGGCCCATGTTCCAGGGGCCCTGCCGCCCGAGCATATTGGCCACGTCGATGCGCCAGCCGTCAATACTGTAAGGCGGGCGCATCCACCGGCGCATAAACGCGTCGGGGCCGGCGTACATCAGGTCGCGCAGCCGCTCGCTGCGGTAATCGAGCTTCGGCAGGCTGCGCACACCGAGCCAGCACTCGTATTCATCGGGATGGTGATGGAAGGTGAAAAACTCGGCCTCGGGGGCCCGGGGGTCGGCCAGGGCGGCCTGGAACCAGGGATGCGTACTGCCGCAGTGGTTCGGCACGATGTCGAGCACCAGGCGCATCGCGCGGGCGCTGAGGGCGGCCCGCAGACCAGCCAGGGCCGCGTTGCCGCCGAAGTGCGGGTCCACCTGGGTGTAATCGGCCACGTCGTACTTATGGCTGCTCGGCGCGGTGAAGATCGGGTTGAGGAAGAGCGCCGTCACGCCGAGATCCTGGAGGTAATCGAGGCGCTCGACGATCCCCTGGAGATCGCCACCGTAGAACTCGCAGGCGCCGTGGCCCTTATGCGGCGGCGCGCCCCAGGGCCGGGCCGCCACCGGGCGACCGTAGCAGAGGTACTCGCCGTCGCGCACGTTGTTCGTGGGATCGCCATCGGCGAAGCGGTCGGGGAAAATCTGGTAGAACACGCTGTCGCGCACCCAGTCCGGCGCTTCGTAGCCGGCAAGCAGCACGAAGTCGTTGGCGTCGGTCGGGTTGTGCAACCAGACCCCCGCCGCGTTGTACCAGCGGTTACCTTCGTGCGTGCGCAGCAAGAAGCGATAGCCGGTGCGGCGCATAGTCAACCTCAGGCTGACCTGCCACCAGCGACAGACGCCCTCGACGCCCGCCGGCTCCATCGCCACGATCGCCTCTTCGCCATCGGGACAGGCGCGGAGGAAGACGGCCTCTACGGGAGCATCACTATCAACCCGCAGCCAGAGACGCGCGCTGTCGCCCACGGCCAGGCCCGCCCGCTGCACGTAGCGCGGCGAGCCGTCGTGATGAATGGAATGGGACCAGTTAGGGAGCATGGAGGTGTGTCCAATTCAAGTGAAAAGCTGCTCCTCACCCTCCCCGGCCCTCTCCACCAAAGGTGGAGCGCGCGAGGACCGGGGGGCAGGTGAGGACAATCACTCCAGCGCGGCGATGGCGGCGTCGAGGCGCGCGAGCACCCGCTCGCGGCCAAGGGCGGCAAGCATATCGAAGAGTGGCGGGGCGACGGTGCGCCCGGAGACAGCCACACGGAGCGCGCCGAAGAGCTGGCCGGGTTTGCGCTCCAGGCGCGTACACAACTCGCGCAGGGCCGCCTCCAGCGCCTCGGGGGTCCAGGGTTCCAGGTCGCGCAGGGTGGCTTGGGCGGCGCGCAGCATCGCCGCGGTCTGCGCGGCATCCAGCCCTTTGGGGACGAGGCTGGCCGAGGGATAGCCATCGGCGCCGGGCCGCGGTTCACAGAAGAAGAACTCGAGCAAGCCGGGGGCCTCGCTCAACTCCTCCAGCCGCTCGTGGATCAGGGGCACCAGGCGCACCACATAGGCGCGCTCGGCCTCGGAGGGCGGATCGCCGATCAGCCCGGCGGCGGCGAGGAAGGGCAAGAGGCGTTCTGCGAGATCCTCGGGAGCGAGCTTGCGGATATAGATGCCATTCATATCGCGCAGCTTCTCGGGGTTCCAACGGGCGGGGCTGGCCTGCACCCGATCGATGGTGAACCGCTCGATCAGCTCCTCGCGGCTCATGATCTCGGTCTTATCGTCGTAGCTCCACCCTTGCAGGGCCAGGTAATTCATCATTGCCTCGGGCAGGTAGCCGCGCTCCCAGAAGCGATTGGTGGCCACATCATCTTTGCGCTTGGAGAGCTTGCCCTTGCCATCCTGGCGCAGGATCACCGGCAGATGGGCGAAGACCGGGGGCTCCCAGCCGAAGGCCTGGTAGAGCAACACGTGGTAGGGCGTGGAGGGCACCCACTCCTCGGCCCGCAGCACGTGGGTGATGCGCATCAGATGATCGTCCACCAGATGGGCGAAGTGGTAGACGGGCATGCCGCTGGTCTTAATCAGCACGATATCCTGCAACTGATCGTTCTGCACCGTAATCCCCTCGGCGCCGCGCACCAGATCGGTAAAGGTGGTCTGGCCCGTCAGGGGCGTTTTGAGGCGAATCGTGTAGGGTTTACCGGTGGCGGCCAGTTCGCGCTGCCGTTCGAGGGGCCAGTCGCGCTCGGGGCCGCGGAAGCGGAACGCCTTGACGCCGCGCATCTCGGCGTCGGCGCGGAGTTGGGCCAGTTCCTCCTCGGTGGTGAAGGACATATAGGCGTGGCCCGACTCGAGCAACTGCGCGCTGTACACCTGGTAGATGCCCTGGTCGAAGCGCAACGACTGGATGTAGGGACCATGCGGGCCGCCGATATCCGGGCCCTCGTCCCATTCAATGCCAACCCAGCGCAGGGAGGCCATAATATCATCGGCGGCGCCGGGCACATAGCGCTTCTCATCGGTATCCTCGATGCGCAGGATGAACTGCCCGCCGTAGTGACGGGCGAAGAGCCAGTTAAACAGGGCGGTGCGCACGCCGCCAATATGCAGGTAGCCGGTGGGGCTGGGGGCGAAACGCACCCGAACCGGAGGGGTAATCTCAATCATGCGCGGGCTCCACTGGGGGAAATGTCAGACACCCTGGCATTATACCATTTTGGATTGTGGATTTTGGATTTTGGATTGCCATACCCTCGGTTCGCTCATTTCGGCAGAGGGCTTCCTGGAGCCATGAAATGGCTGCGTCCTGACTACACATCGGTTGTTTGTCAAGTAACCGATCGCATCAAGAAGCCCTCCGCCGAAAACATGAGCGAACGGTGGGCCACAGGTAGCATCCCGGCGAGACCAGGGATGCTGCCCATCAACAGGAATTGGCATGACGCCTCGTAGGGCAACCGGGTTGCCCGATCCAACGGCCTGGAGGTACGACCACGTCAACGTCCTGGCCGAGGGCCCTCCCCCCTTCCCCCTCCCTGAGCGGAAAAGGGGGCGATTACGCATGGCGTCCTGATGCCGGCCCCCCTGTCTGCCTGGATGTTCAGGCGCGGTGAGCAACCTTGACGTAGCCCTGTGCCTGGAGATGGGCGGACCTACGCGCCGCGCTCGAGCAGTTCCATCAACTCCGGAACACTTCTGGTCACCGTAAACAGGTGAAAATGATCCGGATGGATGAACCCGGAGGAACGGGCGTGCTCAAAAAACTGGAGCAGGGGTTGGAAGAACCCCGCGGTATCAAGAAAATAGATCGGCTTATTATGGTAGCGCAACTGGCGCAGGGTGAGGGTTTCGACGGTCTCCTCGAGGGTGCCAAACCCGCCGGGGAGAGCGACGAAGGAGTCGGAGCGCTCGAACATGAGCGCCTTGCGTTCGCGCAGGGTCTCGGTGATGATCAACTCGCTCGCTTCGGTAAAGCCCTGTTCGCGTTCAAGCAAGGCGCGGGGAATGACCCCGATCACCTGACCGCCCACGGCCACGGCGGCGCGGGCCGCCACGCCCATCAGGCCCACGTTCCCGCCGCCATACACCAGCCGCCACCCACGTGCTGCCACCGCCTGGCCGAGCGCCGCCGCGTCGGCGGCGAATGCCGGATTCGTGCCGGAATGGGAGCCACAGTACAGACAGATCGAGCGCTTCATAAACATCCTCCACCACGGGGCAACCGCCGCCCCACACTCGCACGCAGGCTGGCGCGACAGACGTGCTGACCGATGATACGGTTCGTATTGTACACCAGGGTTAATGTGAACACAGGAGCAACCGGCTTTCTCCGCAGGACCGATGCAACGGGTTGTGGAGAGGCGACGGAAATAGGAGACCGATATGCTATAATCCAGCCTCAGTATTGCCTCTGGCTCAGGCCGGTATGTTGGCGGGCCAGCCCGGGTCACACGGAGCTTGCGGTGCCTGCGCGTCCCTTCTTGAAGTGGGCCGGCGGCAAGGGGCAACTCTTACCCGAGTTGACCCTGCGCCTGCCCGCACAGTTCCAGCGTTATCACGAACCGTTTGTCGGCGGCGGGGCGCTTTTCTTTCACCTCTGGAACAGCGGCAGGCTGCGCCATTCCGCGGTGTTGAGCGACTCCAACCCCGAGTTGATCGCCTGCTACGAAGCCGTGCGCGATGAGGTCGAGGAGTTGATCGATCTCTTACTGGAACTACGCCCACACTTTGGCGATCGTGAGTTCTTCTACGAGATCCGCGGATGGGACCGGCGCCCCGACTTCCCGCAGCGCCCCCGGGTCGAGCGGGCAGCACGCACGATCTTTCTCAACCGCACCTGTTATAACGGGCTGTACCGTCTGAACAACCGCGGCCAGTTCAATGCCCCCTTTGGCAATTACCGCAACCCGCTGATCGTCGATCCCGAGAACATGCGCGAGGTGAGCCGCGCCCTGCAGCACGTTGAGCTCTTTGTAAGCGACTTCAGCGCGGTGCTGCAGCGAGCCCTGCCGGGCGACTTCGTCTACTTCGACCCGCCCTACGTTCCGCTCAGCACAACCGCCTCATTTACCGCCTACACCCACCAGGGCTTCGCAGAAGCCGAGCAGCGCCGGCTGGCCGAAGTGTTCCTGGCCCTCACCGAGCAGGGCTGCTTCGTGATGCTCAGCAATTCCTACACCGAGCTTGCCCGTTCCCTCTACGCCGGGCAGCCCGTGCATGAAAGTCTCTATGCCAGCCGAAAGATCAATTGTGATGGTCGCAAACGCGGCACAGTTGCCGAGTTGATCGTTTGCAGTTACGAGCCAGCCGCAATGGCCTCCTCGCTGTAGCTCCACGTGGTGACAATTTATTCATTCGTTAATAATCCGGGCACCCTGGGCGCGATCGCATTCTAATGGGCTAGAACGGGGAATTCCCGCCTCCCGCCCGGCCGTTGCCCCCCGCCCCTGACCCGGTTTTTGCCACGTTAGCTTACACTTTTTTACTTGCAAGTGTCGTAGCCAACTGCTATACTATGCTTACTTCGCACATGTTGAATGTGCATCAACTGCAAATCTCACCGTCCAGCAACAGGAATATCTAGCTTTCTTGCCTGTTCACGGCCGTATATGTTGGTGAAACGACGCTCTGCCCGTATTGACACATCACGTTCTATGAGTTGTTGCCCGTCAACAGGTACGGCACATCCGCGTAGTCGCTTGTTCCGCGGCCTCACGCGGTAAGGTCGAAGCATTAGCTACACCAATGCTTCGGCCCAACAAACGCAACCCGGCAACGAAGCCGGGATGCAGTCGTAGAGCCACGGTCGCACGGCACAATAATGTGGAACAGGGGGTACAGGATCAAGAATCAATAAAAAAGTATTGAGCGGAATGTGTTGCCGCACATTCCGCTCGTAACCACCGCACGATAATTCCAATGCCGGGCAGCAAAGGAACGGTGCTTTGTGGTCGTCCCAGTATACCTCATCCCAACCCTCTACGACAAGAGCGACCGGCACGCACCAACTCAGGAACCCTTGCACCACAGATGCACTGTCGGGCCACTGCGAGTGATCCGCATGTACCGGCGTGCCACGGAGATGTGCTGACAGGTGCGTTCGATCGTCTTCTCGCCGTTCTGGACCGCACGATCGGGTCTACATAGGGGGTCGTTTTCTCATGTTTACTGCCATCCGAAATCGGTATCTGCTCGCCGTTGATCTGCTGTTGCTGCCCCTCGCTGCCTATGGCAGCTTTGTTCTGCGCCTTGAACAGCCGGATCTGGGCCAATACGCTCCTGGTTTCTTTCTCTTCATAGCCCTGGTAGCACCCCTTACAATCCTGTTCTTCTGGATCTCCGGCAGCTACGCTCGTTACTGGCGCTACGCCTCAATTCAGGAGTTCATCACCCTCTACACTGTTCTCGCCATCGCAACGCTCCTGGTGGGCGTCATCCTGTCGTTTCAGCGCGCCACGAGCGGGGTCGCACTGGTGCCCTTCTCTATACCGTTCCTGTTCGTGGTGCTTGCTGCCGGCGGGATCACCTTGCCGCGCCTCGCGATCGGGCTGATCCACGATGTCCAGAACCGTCGCGTTTCCGCCCCTGGAACCCCGCAGCGCGTGTTAATCATGGGCGCGGGCGGCGCGGGCGCGCACCTCGCCCGCCAGCTTCGCGATCATCCCGAGTTCGGCATGCAGGTGGTCGGCTTCCTGGACGATGACCCCCTCAAGCACCGCATGCACATTCATGGCGTGCCGGTCCTCGGCTCGCATCAGGCCATTCCTGAAGTGGCCCGGACGATGGGCGCCAGCGCCGTGATCATCGCCATCTCCGGTCTCCCGGGGCGGAAGGTGCGCGCCGTTGTTTCGCTCTGTGAGAGCGTGGGCCTGCGGACCAAGATCATCCCCGGTCTCCACGATCTGCTCGACTCGCGGGTCAGCTTCACCCAGATCCGTGACGTGCAAATCGAGGACCTGCTGCGTCGCGAACCCATTGCAACCGACACCTCAGCCGTGCGCCAGTTGCTCCACGGACACCGGGTTCTGGTGACCGGCGGCGGCGGCTCGATCGGCAGCGAGCTCTGCCGCCAGATTCTCGCCTGCAACCCGGCCGAACTGGTGGTTCTCGGCCACGGTGAGAACAGCGTCTTCGAGATTTACCACGAGTTGCTGCGCCGGGTCGCCATGCTGCCAGGTGATGGCCCCCGGCCCCGCATTCACCCGGTTATCGCCGATATTCGCGAGCCAGATCGCCTCGATGAGGTCTTCGCCGCCCATCGTCCCGAGGTCGTCTTTCATGCGGCTGCCCACAAGCACGTTCCCTTGATGGAGTGCAATATCCGTGAGGCGTTCAGCAACAACGTCTTCGGCACCCGCAACGTTCTGGACGCCGCCGAACGCTACGAGGTCGATCGCCTGGTGATGATTTCCACCGATAAGGCCGTCAATCCCACCAGTATTATGGGCGTCAGCAAGCGCGTGGCGGAACTGCTCGTCCATCAGACGGCGAAACGCTGCCGGCGCCCCTACGTCGCCGTTCGTTTTGGCAATGTCCTTGGCAGTCGCGGCTCGGTGTTGCACACGTTCAAGAAGCAGATCGCGGCAGGCGGCCCCGTTACCGTCACCCACCCGGAGATGCGGCGCTTCTTTATGACCATCCCCGAAGCGGTGCAACTGGTGCTCCAGGCTGCCGTGCTTGGCCGTGGCGGGGAGGTCTTTACGCTGGATATGGGCGAGCCGATCAAGATTGCTGACCTGGCCCGCGATATGATCGAACTGTCCGGTCTCCAGGTGGGTGAGGACATCGAGATCGTGTTCTCT
The DNA here is from genome assembly GCA_034431835.1 of Chloroflexaceae bacterium. GTDB lineage: Bacteria > Chloroflexota > Chloroflexia > Chloroflexales > Chloroflexaceae > JACAEO01. Next base: position 80,405 of record DAOUDA010000082.1, read on the forward strand.
GGCCTGCGCCCCGGTGAGAAGCTCTACGAGGAACTGTTTGTACCCGGTGAAGAGTACCGGCGCACCACCCACACCAAGATTTTCATCGCCGCCAATGCCAGCAGCCTGGTGCCAGCGAACCTCGACGAGCGCGTAGGCGCCCTCGAGCGGGCCACGTTGCGCGGCGACCACACGGCAATGCTGGCCCTGGTGCAGGAACTGGTGCCCAATCACTGCCTGGAGCAGGCCGCTGCTCCCGCGCAGCCGGTCGTTGCCCCGCAACCGCTTGTGGCCCGCGCCGTCGGCGACTGAGGTCTGGTTTCGCTGCACGGCCGCCTGGGTTGTCCGTTCGGGGGAGGCGCGGATGGCGCCCCCTTCGCGGTCCATGCTCGTTCCCGTGGAAGAGTCTGGGAGGGCGAGGCCTTCTCAGACTCTTCTGCATTTGCGCCGGTGCGTTGCAAGGGTGTGGGGCAACCAGGGTTGCTCGCGCACCTGGTTGTGTCATTTGACGGGCGCCACGGGCGCCCGTATAATCAGTGCCGTTTGATCCGAAGCACAGCAACGGCTGGCCCAGGCAGCGCCGCCTGTCCACCTTTTTTTCCCCCCGATGTCCGAACAGATCCCCGAGCAGAGTACGCCCCGTGCGCGTCGCGCCCTGGTCATCGCCGTGTGCGGCAGCGGTGCAGAAAACGCGCGCCTGAATGCCCTGGCCGAGGTCGTGGGCGAGTTGATCGCCCGGCGCGGTGCGGTCCTGGTGTGCGGCGGGCTCGGCGGGGTAATGGCGGCAGCCTGCCGTGGCGCAGCGCGGGCCGGCGGCCTGACCGTGGGCGTATTGCCCCAGGCCGAGCCGGAGGCGGCAAATCCCTACGTCGCCGTGGCCATCGCCACGGGTATGGGCCAGGCGCGCAATGTGGCGCTGGTGCAGAGCGCCGATGCGGTGATTGCGATCGGCGGCGAATACGGCACTCTGAGCGAAATCGCTCTGGCGCGCAAAATGGGCCGGCCCGTGGTGGGCCTGATGACCTGGGATCTGGGTGCGCCGCATCTGATCGCGGTCGCCAGCCCCGAGGAAGCTGTTGAACAGGCGCTGCGCCTGGCAACAGCGGTGCGTGAGGCCGGGCGGCAACCCGGGAACGCAGCGGTCACTGCCGAGTCGTGACGTTTCGTCATCGAACGGTAACAGGTGGATCAGCCACGTATCAGGAGCATGTCAGCGCCCGTCACTACAATCGAAGGTAAAGCTGTTCCACTTTCCCTATGCCCCGGCCCGAGGGGAGGGTCCGGGAGGGCGTGGTCCTTCCAGGAGTGCCAACATCTAGCCGAGGAGAACTATGAACATGGCCAGACGGATTATTGTCGTCATGGTGCTGGTCGCAACCCTGGCCACTCTGGTTGCCTGGCCGAAACCAGGCGCCGCCCAGGGCGGGGTCGCCGACACGTTTCCTCCCTACCAGGCGCGCTTTTTCCCGGAGACCGGGCAGACCGCGGTCAACTGGTTCCTGGAGGCCTGGAAGAACACCCCCAACGCCCTCTTCGTTCTGGGTTACCCGATTTCACAGCCGTTTATCGAAGAGAGCTTCACCACCCCCGGCCAGTTCTACCGTGTACAGTACTTTGAACGGGCCGTGCTTGAAGAGCATCCTGAGAACTTCGGCCAGCAGGGCAATCGCTTCTACATCCTCGGGCGCCTGATGGGCACGCAACTGGCCAAAGGCCGCGAGAACGAGGAACCCTTCCGCCCCGTGGCCAACCCCGGCGATGGAACATGGTTCCCCGAAACGGGGCACACGCTCCGCAACGACCCGGCGCCTTTCCGCGATTTCTGGCTCAACAACGGCGCGCTGGCAACCTTCGGCTACCCCTTGAGCGAGCAGTTCCAGGAGGTGAACTCGCAAGACGGGCAGGTGTACTGGGTGCAGTATTTCGAGCGCCAGCGCATGGAATGGCACCCTGAGCAACCCGATCCGCGCTACCGTATCCTGCTGGGCCTGCTGGGGAACGAGTACCGCGACCGCTTCCACCGCAACAACCCTGCCTTCCGCTCGCGCAGCGCCGCCGAGGCGCTGCCGCGCCCCTTCATCTATGGCTTCAACGCCCATCTCTACGGCCAGGGCACACCGTGGCAGGACCGCAACCGGGTGCTGACGCTCTCGAAGAATGCCGGGGTGAACTGGATCCGCCAGCAGATCCGCTGGCGCGACCTGCACGACGCCTCGGGGGCGATCTACTGGGCGGAACTGGACGATATTGTCAACGACGCGAGCCGGCAGGGGGTCAATCTGCTCATCAGCGTGGTCTCGGCGCCTGATTGGGCCGGCGGGCCAGGCATGCCCCGCCGCGAGAACTTCCGCGATTTCGGGTCGTTCATGGGCCAGATGGCCGCGCGTTACCGCGGTCGTGTCCAGGCCTACCAGATCTGGAACGAGCAGAACCGCGCCTGTGAGAACGGCGGCGATTGCGCCCGCGACGGCGGCGTGGGCGGGCGCGTGGCCAGCGCCGACTACTATGTCGATCTGCTGGAGGTGGCCCATCGGGCCATTAAGGCTGCCGATCCCTATGCGATCGTTGTGAGCGGCGCGCCGACGAGCACGGATACGAACCGCCAGGATATCGCGATCAGTGACCTGGAGTATGTGCGCCAGATGGCGGTCAATCCGAAGTTCCGCAGCAGTGTGGATGCGATTGGCCTGCATCCGGGCGGTCACTACAATCCGCCCGACAGCCGCTGGCCGGAACGGCCCGGCCCCGGGCCAAACTGGCGCAACAGCAATGAGTTCTACTTCCGCCGGATCGAAGACACGCGCAACATCCTGGTCGCCAACGGTATGGCCGACCGGCAGATCTGGATCACCGAGTTCGGCTGGGCCACCCGGAACAACACGCCTGGCTATGAGTACGGCAACAGCATCTCCTTCGAGACGCAGGCCGCCTGGCTCACGCGGGCGCTGGAGATCGGGCGCTACGAGTGGGCGCCATGGGTGGGCGCCATGTTCATCTGGAACCTCAATTTCGCCATCCCCTGGCGCTACTACGGCAACGAGTTGCACGAACAGGCGGCCTTCGGCGTCCTGAACAGCGACTGGAGCCCGCGACCGGCCTTCAATGCCATTCAGGCCTTCCCGAAGCGGTAGCGCCTTGTCGGGCGCGAGGACATCTGGCAGCGTGCCGCGAAAGGAGGCGGGCATTCCGCCTCCTTTCCGTGCGTCCTATCAGGAGAGTGAACCATGATCCGCAACCTCCGGCGTCACGCCATCACCTTCGTGCTGCTGACGCTGACGCTGGCGCTGGTCGGGTGTAGCGGCGCGGCGCAACCCGGTCCTAACCAGCAAGTCAGCGCAACCACCGCGCCTGCCCCTGCGGGCGGCGCTCAACCGACCAACGCCCCACCTACCAGCGGCGTTCCGGCTCCCACACCCTCCGCGGTCGCCCCGGTCAATCCAGATTATCTTGAGTTCGGGGTGGTGGCCCATCTTTACTACACCGATCGGTCGCGCGTGATGCAACTCGTGCAGAATGCCGGGTTCGACTGGGTGCGCCAGCAGATCTACTGGCGCGATATCGAAGATCCGCAAAATGGCATCTGGGCCTGGGACGAGATTGACCAGATTGTCGCTGCCGCCAATGCCTACAACCGCAAGCTGCTGGTGAACGTGGTGCGTTCGCCAACATACTACAGCGCCACCAACGGTCTGCCCGACGATCCCGACACCTTCGCCAACTTCATGGCCGTGCTCGCCGAGCGCTACAAGGGCCGCATTCAAGCCTATGAGATCTGGAACGAGCCGAACCTGGCCCACGAGACCGGCGGCACCATTCGCCCCGAGGACGTGGGGCGCTACGTGGAGATGCTGAAACGCGCCTACGAGCGCATCAAGGCGATTGACCCCCAGGCCCTGGTGCTGGCGGCGGCTTCATCTTCCACCGGGGTGACCAACGAGAGCATCGCCCTCTCCGATGAAGACTTCTACCGCGCCATGTACACCTACAATGGCGGTGAGGCGCGCAACTACTTCGATATCCAGGCCGTGCATCCCGGCGGCTCGGCCAACCCCCCCGACACCCTGTGGCCCGATAATCCGAGCACCGCTCAGGGGTGGACCGATCATCCCACGTTCTACTTCCGGCATGTGGAGAACGTGCGCCGCTGGATGGAAGAGTACGGCATGGCCGATAAAGAGATCTGGATCACTGAATACGGCTGGGCCACGGCGAACAATACGCCGGGTTACGAGTTTGGCAACCAGGTGAGCTTTGAGCAACAGGCCGAATACATCACCGGGGCCATCCGCCGCGCCTATGAGTTGTACCCCTGGGTCGGCAATATGTTTCTCTGGAACATGAACTTCGCGGTCACCAAGGCCGAGAACGGGCTCGACACCATGCACGAGCAGGCGTCCTTCGGGATCCTGAACCCCGACTGGAGCCCCCGCCCGTCGTACCTGGCGGTGCAGGCATTGATTGCGGAGTTGAAGCAGAAGCAGGGACGGTAGGCCCGGCGATGGCGTCATGGCGTAGCGCCGGCCCGCCGGGCCGGCGCTACGCTGCGCGCAGGTGCAACCCCAGACGGGCAAGCAGGGCGGTAGCCAGGGGCAGCGCGGCGGCGGGTATGAGCCAGCCGTCGCGAGTGTGGGTGGCAAAGCGCCCGAAGAGGCGCCGGTGCTCGGGCGGCAAGGGCACATCGGGTAGCAGCCATCCTGCCTCGGCGCGGTTGGCGACAAGCGACGCGCCGCCCTCGCGCTCGATAAGAGCGTATCCCAGGCGCAGGGCGGTGGTCTCGTCGAGAGGCGTGAGCGTGCCGTGGCCCGCGCGGTAGTAATCGGCAGGGCCACGACCCTTGCGGCGACGGATGATCCACCCCTCGCGCAGATCCACGCGGTCAGGGGCAGGGTTGGGGGCGGGATGCCATCCGGGCGGATCGGCGGCGAAATAGCTGATCCGTTCGCCGGGCGCAAGCTGGCGTGTGCAGGGTTCGCCTGGTGGTGGGACGACGGGCAACTGCGGCAGCGCGGCGATCTGATCGGTCAGGGTCAGCACGCCGAAACCGCGGTCGCGCAGGCGCGCGATCAGCCCCTCACGGCGCCAGGTGGTCAGCCGGAAGCGGTCGCCTTCACGCACCCCCTCGCCGCGCAACACCGGCCCGGCGGCAGGGTTGTGCACCACGAAGAGATCGGGGCGCACTTCTTCGAGATCGGCGGGGGCGCCAGGACGCCGTTTTGACATAGAGCGTTTCTCGAAACGATTGACCTGCAATGACGGTGGCGCGAGTGCAGCGAGCCACACCGCTAATGGATCAAGCATTCCGGTCAGTGCTCTAGGAGGTTACTGCTTGAGGCGCTGCAGGGTCGGGGCGGTGTAGGCGTGGCAGATGGCCACGGCGAGGGCATCGGCGGCATCATCGGGCCGTGGAACGGCCTCAAGGCCAAGGGTCAGGCGGACCATCTCCTGCATCTGTTTCTTGTCGGCGCCGCCGTAGCCCGCAACGGCCTGTTTGACCGCCAGCGGTTTGTACTCGTGGATGCTGAGGCCGGCCTGCACCAGGGCCAGCAGGGCCACACCGCGGGCCTGCCCCACCGACAGGGCCGTATTCACATTTTTGCCAAAGAACAGTTCCTCGATCGCCGCGGAGTCGGGCGCATAGCGGGCGATCAGGTCAAGCAGGCCATTGTAGAGGCGCCATAGCCGTTCTGGTTGCGGCATACCGGCAGGGGTGGTCAACGCGCCACTGCCAATCAGGGCAAGGCGGCCATCGCCGGCCTCCACGATGCCCCAACCCATGATCGCGGTGCCGGGGTCAATACCCAGCGTACGCATAGTTGCCCTCGCATCGGTCGCCTGTACCGCCTGGCCGCTCGCAACCGGTTTAGAGGGGCGGAAATGCCTTCCCGGAGCTTCCCAGCGGCCCGGAGCGTGGAGAAAATCGGGACTACTCGAACCTGGCGGCCATAGCGTCGGTGATCAGCAGGTTGGAGTAGACCTTTTGCACGTCATCAAGGTCCTCCAGTTTCTCCATGAGACGCATGGCAGCGAGGGCGTCCTTCTCGTCAGGCTCAATCTGGGTTTTGGGGCGCATCGTCTTCTCGGCGCCGATAACGGGAATGCCCTGGTCGAGCAGGGCCTGGCGCACGGCGTTGAGCCGGGTCCACTCGCAGTAGATCTCGAGCACGTTACCTTCGACCTCGACATCATCGGCGCCGGCGTCAATGGCCGCCAGTTGCACCTCGTCGGGGTCCATCCGCGTGCCGGCGAGATCCACGGTGATCAGGCCCTTGAGTTCAAACATCCAACTCACCGACCCCGGTTCGCCGGGACTGCCGCCAGCCTTGTTGAGGGTAGCGCGGATATCGGAGTTGGTGCGGTTACGGTTATCGGTGGCGGTCTCAATGAGCAGGGCGATGCCGCCAGGCGCGTAGCCTTCATAGTACACCTCTTCGAGCGCGGCCTCATTGCCCTTGCCAAGACCGCGCTCGATCGCTCGCTGGATGCTGTCACCCGGCATATTGTTCGACTTCGCCTTATCCACCGCCAGGCGGAGCCGGAAGTTCATATCGGGATCGCCGCTGCCGCCCTCCTTGACCGCGAGGGTGATATCACGGGCGAGCTTGGTGAACAACTGCCCGCGGCGCTGGTCGGCAACGCCCTTGGAACGCCTGATAGTGTGCCATTTGGAATGGCCGGACATACTTCCTCCTGAGTTCGATTCTATCTCCGGATATTATAGCATAGACGCCCATGGGGCCGCGGCGGCCTCACCGCTGCCCGGAGAGGGATGGGGAACCCGAAGTTCGCCCCCCTGTCCGTGGGAGGGCTGCTTCCTCCCAGGAACAACCTCTTTCATGGCCGTGGAGCATGGACCAACACCGTATGCAAACAGCGGTCCAGGAGGCGTTTACTATAGTACCCTCTGGAACAGGGACGCGCCGGCAAGTACACGCGCCGGTGTTGGAAACCACGCGCCTGTGAAAGGACGCCCGTCGATGCGCACCGCGAACTCGCAGCCCGGCGCCTCAGAGCGGATACACCGGTTGCCCAACTCGATCACGGTGGTTACCACTTCGGCTGGTGACGTGCTGGTCAATTGCCCGCCTGAGACGCTCAAGTACCTCCTCGCAAACCAGATCAACCCGCCAGAAACGGTCCTGATCCCTCCCGATATTCCGCCTGGAAGCGAGTTAGGCTCTGGCGGTTTTGTGCGACGGGGCATCAACTATGCCAGTGTTGAGTTTTTAATCTACTCCAACTACTTTGTCAACGGGCGCAAGGTGCGTTTGATCACTGTGACCGAGACGCAGGCGCGCCGCTTGCGAAGGTTGCTTGAGGAGACAATCAACGGCCCGGGCGATCCAGCGACGTATGGCGCCCAGGACTGGCTGAAGGCGGAGTGTGCAGCGGTAGCCTATTATCCACCGTTGGGGCGCGCCCCCAAACTCGACGATATGGCCGAGATTGTGAGCCTGGAGGCCGGTGGCGGGACGCTGGGCACGACGAGCATCAGCCTGGAGGGCGAGGTGTTTGTCTTTCGTGAAGGGACGGTGGAGCTTGCGCGGGTGAGCACGCGCATCAACGAGGTGGCTCTGCCGCTGACCCTGGCCCCACCCCGACCCGTGCAACGCCAGGAGGTGACGCTGCAGTTCATCGGCGGCAGCGACGGTTTCGATCCTGATGGCATTACAACCTGTTTCCTGGCCTACCTCGGTTCTACTGTGGAGACACAGGCCACCCTCTTCGACGCGGCCGCCTACGTCTATGTGCGTTTGAGCCATCTGGGCCTTTCCACGAGCCATATCGCGGAGGTGGTGCTCTCACACCTGCACGAGGATCATCTGGCCGGGCTGCCCGAGTTGATCCTGATGGGCAGCCACCGGGTACGGCTGCTGACCTCGGATCGGATCTATCAGGGCCTCCTGCGGGTACTGAGCGCCATGCTTGACCTGCCGATCCCCGATGTGGCGGCGCTCTTCGATTATGTGCCGTTGAACCCGGGCGTGCCGCTGGAACTAGAGGGCCGGCGCTTCGAAGCGATCTACGCCGTCCACTCAGTACCGACCCTGGCCGTGCGGGTCAATGGCGTGTGTTATTCGGGCGATATGCGCTACGACGAGGAGTGGTTCGACGAACTGGTCGCCCGTGGGGTGCTGTCCGAACAACGGCGCCAGGAACTGGTGCGCTTCGCCGAAGGCGCAAGCATCCTGGTGCAGGATGTGGGGGGCGGCACGACCCACAGCACGCTCTCGCCGCGTCTGCTGCAGGCGCTATCGGCCAAGAGCCAGCGGTTGGTGCTGGCGCATACCCGTACCCACGCCTTGCCCGAGACCAGTTCCGAGATGGCCGAGCGCATCGAGTTTGCCGCCAGCGGTTCGGTGGTGGGGCTGGGCGCGCCTCTACCCGACGATGGGCAAATCGAACTGGTCGAGACGATCGCGGCCTGTCCGCTCTTCGCGCGCCTGTCGACCCACGAGCGGCTCAACCTGGCCCGGCAGATTGAGGTCGTGAACGTTCCCAATGGTGGGATGATCTTTCGCGAGGGCGACCCATCGGACGGCTGCGCGTACATTGTCCATTCGGGTGTCGTGAGCATCAGCATCGGCGAAGCGCCGGTGCGGGTGCTGGGGCGCGGCAGCAGCATCGGCGAGCGCGGCGCGCTTCTGGGTGGCTCGCGTACCAGGACCCTGGTGGCGCAGGGCCAGGTAAGCCTGTTGCGGCTGCGGGCCGAGGTCTTCCGGTCAGCGGCGGAGCGGCTGGGATTGGCCACCGCCTGCGCCCGCGCCGACTGGCTTGCTAACAGGCCGGTGCTGGGCGAATTGCCATGGGCCAGTCTCCTTGACCTGGCGCTTGATTTTGAGCCCCGCTCGCTGAGCGTGGGGGAGCGTTTGTTTGCCAGCGGCGAGCCGGGCTACGAAGGCTATTTGCTCGTCGAGGGCGCCGTCCAGTTTTCGGCCGCCGATGGACTGGTGGTTGACGAACTGCATCAGCCTGGACGGCTCTTCGGCTACCAGGCCGCGCTCTACGGCGCATGCCACAGCCTGACCGCCCGCGCCGCTGCGCCGACCATCGTCTGGGCGCTACCGGCGCCGGCCCTCGAGCGTTTGAACCTCCTGTACCCCCAGTTGCTTCTGCACCTGCGCGCGCTTGGTGGTCCGCCCGACCCGCCAGGCGCTGGTAACGCGCGCGGTTCGCTCCAGTAGGCGCTCCTTTCCCCCCGCAGCGGCACACATGTCCTGGCTTCGCCATGGCGCGCGCCCGCCGCGGGCGAAAGGGAGAGAGCGGGGAGCCTCCGCCGTCCCGCGCCCCTCCAGGACAGTAACGTAGATGAGCACTCTGCCTCAGCGCGCGGCTTTGAAGACGTACACGTGCACCGCCATCGGTTCCAGCGATCCCTGCAAGCGGCCAGCGTTGAAGGTCAGCCCTCCGGGACGCCGGTCAAAGACCGGCTTCGCCGGACCTGACACCGGCGCGGCCAGGTTGACCGTCACCGCAGACGCCCGATCGGTAGCATTGACGACCATCACATACACCTCGTCGCCATAGCGCCACTGGGCCGCCAGCAGATCAGGCTTGCCGGTTGGCAACGGTGTGTAGACGCCATCGAGCAACACGGGCGCCAGCCGCCGCACTTCGGGCGCCAGATCGCGCAGCGCCTGCAACACCGCGGGATGCTCCTCCAGCCGCCAGTAGCCGTCATTGTAAGTGTAGTAAATGATGCCGCGCACGTTGTTGACGAGGGCCTGGTAGGTCATGTTGCGGATCTCGACCGCCGTTGGCTCGCGCTGCTCCGGCCAGGCAAAGGCCTGGAGATTGGCAATAATCGGGCGGTTGAAGGGGCGGGCCGCGGCGATTGCGGTTGCGAGCGCGTAGTTCACGTGCCCGATACGCGCGTGCTCCCAGTAGGTTTTGCCGATCGGGTATGACTGCATCGCGACCGTATCGGCGCTCTGCATGAACAGATTGATACGCTGCGGAACGAAACCGCTAATGTAAGTCGGATGCTGGCGGTCAACGGTTTTGACCAGCTGGTTGATCCGGGTCACCAACTCCGGAGTGTAGTACTCGCCATCGTCCACATCATCGGCGATAGCGTAGGCCAGCAGCGCGGGGCCGTCCTTGACGTGCCGAATGGCGCGTACAATTCCGGCGTCGTCAAGTTCGTAGGGATAGATCTCGGCGATCAGGCGCATCCCCAGGGCCGCCGCATCGGCCTGGAGTTCGGGGTAGTTGATGCGGATGGGGGCATGCAGGGTATTGAAGCCGCTGGCGGCAATCGAGCGCAGTGTCTCTGGACGGAACTCTTCGGTATTGTACTGCGGGTACAATGCGAAGCCATAGGGAAAAAACGGTTGCCCATCCACCAGCAGGGCGCCATCCGCGCGGATCCGCACCCCTCGCTCACTCAACGCGCCCGATCCGGACGGAACGGCTGCCGGTGGTGTTGCCGGGGCGGTTGGTGTCGCCACCGGTCGCTCGGTTGGGCGTGCAGGTGTTGTGGCAGCCGTAGGGACAGGGGTTAGCGTTGGTGAAATACCAGCAACCGTCGGGCTGGAAGCAGCCGTTCCACAGGCCAGCAACATAAGGCAGCCGAGCAGCAGCGCGGCGCTTCGGCGCACCAGCCATGCGAATATGGAGCAAGAATGTTGCATCGTACCACAGGTTCTTGACTGGGAGGGTCCGGGAGGGCAAAGCCCTCCCGGAAACCTTTCAACTCGCGAGACAACGGCGCAGTTGCGCGCAGACGTAATCAACCTGATCCTCGCGCATCACACCCGAGAATGGCAAGGCGAGCGACACGTCACCCAGGTGCTCCGTCACCGGCAAATCGCCGCGCCGGTAACCAAAGCGGCTCTGATAGAACGGCTGCAAGTGGATGGGCGTGAAGTAGGGCCGGCTGGGTACGCCAACTTCCGCCAACTGGCGCATAACCTGGTCGCGAGAGGCGGGCGCCTTGATGCGCACCACATAGACGAACCAGCTCATGGCAGTCGTGTTCGGGGCAATAAACGGGCGCTCGAGCAGTTCCAGACCAGCCAGGCGCTCATCGTACCAGCGGGCCACCTGGGCGCGCTTCGCCAGCAATTCGTCGAGGCGCTGCACCTGCACCAGCCCGAGCGCGGCGCTCAGTTCATCCATACGGTAGTTGTAGCCCAGACGGGTGTGGTTGAGCCAGGCGTCAAAGACATCGCGCCCCTGATTGCGCAGGCTGCGGAAGAGATCGGCCCACTCGGCGCGGTTGGTGACGATCATGCCGCCTTCGCCCGTCGTCATTTGCTTGTTGGGATAGAAGGCGAAGACGGCCGCATCGCCGATGGCCCCCGCGGCGCGCCCTTTGTAGGTCGAACCGATCGCCTCACAGGCGTCTTCGATCACCGCCAGACCGTGATCGCGGGCCACCTCCAGGATAGGGTCCATATCGGCCGGCTGCCCAAACGCATGGACCGGCAGCAGCGCCTTCAGCCGCCCCTGCGGTTGCGCATGGTCACGCAGCGCCGGAGGCAGCCAGCGCCTGGCGGACGCCCCTCCCCGCGCCAGGTCCGTGGCGGCTTCAGCAACCAGGTTCGGATCGATGTTGCCGGTTGCCGGCTCAACGTCCACAAACACCGGCACGCCACGCTCGTACAGAATGCAGTTCGCCGAAGCAATGAACGAAAACGAGGGCGTAAGCACCAGGTCCCCGTCACCGACGCCCGCGGCGATCACACAGAGATGCAGACCGCTGGTTCCCGAGTTTACGCCTACCGCGTGCGCGACACCGACCTGGGTCGCCAGGGCCTGCTCAAACGCCTTGATCTGCGGCCCAATGCTGAGGATCGGTGTATGCAGGACGCGGGTTACGGCGGCAACTTCGGCATCGGTCAGATCAGGCGAGGACATCGGTATGGATACCGTTGTGGTCATTATGCACTCCGTGATTGCTTATGTGAACATAGCCAGTTGGGAGGTTATGGGGAAACCCGGTTTTCCCTTGCCCCTGCCCGCAGGGCGAACCGAATCGGACCCATCGGCGACTGGATAAGGCGTGGGAAAACCAGGTTTCCGCACCCCCTGCTGGCAAGGCAACCCTGCGGCGCAACGTGGCCCTTCATGCCGCCTGCAATGCGTCAACCAGTTCCGGGAGACTGGCCGGGTTATCACCGAAGTTCACGCGCCCGACGCGCCGGTCAATTGCCCGCATCAGGCCGGTGAGCACCTTCCCCGGTCCCACTTCGACCACGGTGGTGATCCCCGTTTCGACCAGGCGGCGCATCGAGTCGACCCAGCGCACCTCGCGGGTAAGTTGCTCGCTCAACTCCTGACGTACCGCCTCAGCTGAGGTGAGCCAGTCCGCGGATACATTGCCGAGCACCGGGATCGCCGGTGCCGCAATCGGCGTGGCCGCCAGCACCTCGAGAAAGCTCCCCAGGGCGGGCTGCATAAGCGGCGTATGGGGGGCCACGCTCACTTTCAGCGGGGTTGGCGGAAGGGCGCCCGGCTGCTCCTGCACCAGCGCGGCGAACACCTCAAGGGCGCGCCGGTCGCCGGCGACCACGATCTGGCCAGGGCAGTTATCGTTAGCAATGGTTATCACCGCGTCGGTGACCTGCGCCGCCCTGGCGCAGAGCTGGCTCACCGTTGCGCGTGACTGGCCCAACACGGCCATCATGCCGCCAGGGGCCAGTTCGCCGGCCGCTTTCATGGCCAGGCCGCGGGCCCGCACCAGGCGCAGCGCGTCGGCAAAGTGGAGCGAACCGGCCGCCACCAGGGCGCTGTACAGTCCCAGGCTGTGACCGGCTACCGCCGCCGGGGGTAGTGCCATGGCCTCGCGCAAGGTTTTCCAGGCAGCAATGCTTGCCACGAAGATCGCCGGCTGGGCGTTGGACGTATCGTTCAACTCCAGTTCAGGCCCATTGAAGCACAGCGTTGATAATTCAACCTTGAGTACCGCATCCGCCTCGGCAAAGACCTCCGCCGCCACAGGCGACGCGGTAACCAGGGCCCTGCCCATCCCTACGAACTGTGAGCCCTGACCAGGAAAAAGGACCGCATACACTGTCATTGTCTCTTTTCGCTCCTTTCGGGCGCCGTTTCCCGCTACGTTGTCATGTTTCCTCACCGCGAAGGTTCGGAAAAGTGAAGCCCCCGCGAAAGAACAGGAAAAGGGTCTCTTTCTGGGAGCGGCGGCCCCCAACCCCTCGCTTACGGCGGCCCTACCGCGAACTGACAACGTAGCCTCACCGCTCCACAGGTTGTCGCGCAAAAACTGGTTTCCCGGGAATACCGACCACCGTGGTGTCCGCTGGAACCGAGCGAGTAACAACCGCATTGGCGCCGATTGTTACATTGTCGCCGATCGTGATGGCGCCGAGAATTGCCGCCCCTGCGCCAATAGCCACGTTGTCCCCGATGCGCGGGGCGCCAACGTTCGAGATCCCAATGACTGAAACCCCGATGGTCACGCCGTGCAGCAGGGTGACATTACTGCCAATAATCGCCTGGTAGTGAATAACCGTCGGACCGAGGTGCAGGACCTGTAGCCCCGGTCCTACCGTGGTCTGCGGCAGCAGTTCCAGCCCCGAGTACATACGCACCAGCGGGTAGCATGCCAGGTAGCAGAGAAACGCCAGAAGGACGAGCGGGTTGCGCCGGTTCAGCCACAACCAGTGCCCGATACGGTAGTACAGAATGCCCGCCAGCGCGGGGTGAAGATAGATCGATCGGAGTAGGACGACCGGCAGAGGAGCATCGCGGGAATACCGGCGCAAGTCTTGCCGCATCGCGTCAATCGTCCATGCCAGGGTCTTGCAGGATGGGGAAGGTAGTGCGTTCACAACTTGCTCTCCGCGATGCGCTGTGTGCGACTACGACAACGAGACTTCCGCTCGGTGGGGGTTGCGGAGGTCCGCGACCCCCGCAAGATTACCCTTTCCGGTGCGGCGCGGTAACGCCTCGCCGCACCGGAAAGGGGCTTTCGGAGGGGCTTCGCCCCTCCGAGCCTCCCATACGGAAGAAGTCTCGTTCCAGAGGGAAGAGGCGGGGAGCGTTTTGCCCTCGCTACCCCTCGGGTTCCGGCGGGTTGCCGGAGAGGCCATCGCCCTCAGGCGGCCTGCTGTTGCTCGTCGGCCAGGAGGCGCACAATGTAATCGGCCAGGCTGCCAACGCTGCGGAAGGGGCTGCGCTGCTGCGACATGGCCCGGCTATCGGCGATGGTGATGGCGGTGTCCATCCGATCGTTGATCTCCTGCTCCAGGTCGAGCACCAGGCTCACCAGGCGCAGCGAGTCCAGCAGGCCCTCGGGGCCGTAGAGCCGGGTGCCTTCCTCGATCGGCAGGCCGGCTTTCGCCGGATCGCTGACCAGCAGGTCCTGCAGGGTCGTCACGATCAGGTCCATCACGTCACTGCGATTCATGGGTCGTTCCTCCTGTGGCCGCGGGTTGGCGGCGCATCTTTTTAAAGCGCTGGCTGTACTGTTCGTTCTCGACGATGAGGATCTTGGCCGGGATCTTGAATGCGGCCATGCGGTCACGGCAAAAGTCGCGCACCCGCTTGCGGAACTGCGCCACCTCCTCCGGCTCAAACAGGTTGAAGCGCGCGACGACGATCTGCCCGGTGATCGGATTGGGTTCGCCGGTCACGGCCACGTCGCGCACGTTGGGCATCTGGAGCAGAACGCTCTCAACCTCGGCCGGATAGACTTTCTGGCCGCCGACATTGATGATCTCCGAGGTGCGACCCAGGATGCGAATATATTCGCCGTCCACCTCGACGGCGTCGCCGGTGTTGAACCAGCCGTCGGCGTCGAAGGGTGAAGGCGCGTTCAGATATCCGAGCATCGCCGACCGCGCCTTGATCCACAGGGTGCCGTCCTGGATCTTCGTTTGAAAATCTTCGCCGCCGACCTTGACCCAGAGGGAGTTGGAACTGCGCGACTTGGAGCGCATGATGCCGATCTCCGACAGGCCGTAGGTTTGCAGCAGTTCGGCGTGGGGCAGGATCTCGTGAATGCGCTGGAGGGTATGCTCGGGCATCGGCTCGGTACCGTAGGTTACCCGTTTGAGCGAGGAGAGATCGTGCCGCTTGTAGGCCTCGGAGATCAGCAAGAGGTTGAGAAAGGTGGGCGACGTAGGCAGCACCTCGACCCCGTGCCGTTCGATAGCCGCGCAGACCCGGTCGGGGTCGCGGTCCTCGACCGTGACCACGCAGCCGGTGTTGGAGAGCACGTAGAGCAGCGTGTTGATGCCCCCAATATGGTCGAGCAGGAGAAAGGTCAGGGTGATCATCGAGTGCCGGGGCGTTTTGAACTTCTCCAGCAGACCGATGAAGTTGTGCAGCGCGGCTTTGCTCTTGCCGGTCGAACCAGAGGAGAAGAGCACCAGGCCCGGATCGCCGCTGGCAATCAGCTTGCGCGTCAGGTCGTTCCTCACTTCTGTGGGACGGCGACTAATGCTGCTCTGCTCATTGCCATCAATCGCAATCACCACCTGCACTTCGGCGATCTGCTTGAACTCTTCCTTGTGGACCTCGACGCTGGCGGTTAGCGGAACGAGGATGGTTCCCCGTTCAATCAGCGCCAGCATCAGGGCCACCACCTGGGGCGAATAGTCGCCCTCAATCGCCACAACCGTTCCCGGCAATACATCGGCAGCGTCGAGGCGGGTCTCCCACTCGCGGATGCGTTCGGTCAGCCACGCATACGTGTAGGGTTGATCGCGCCAGATCATGAAGTTTCGGGAAGGTTCACTGGCGAAACGCTCAAACAACCACGTCAGGCAACCCATATCAGGCTCCTCCCAGATAGATAATCTGGCCGGTAATGTAGTCGCTCTCAGGCCGGATAAAAAACTCAACCACATTGAACACATCAGCCGGCTGGCCGAGCCGCTTGATTGCCAGCCGATTCACGATCTCCTCGATCTTGTCGCGAGGAACGTTGCGGATCAGGTCGGTTTCCACCGGCGTGGGACCGACCGCGTTCACCGTGATGCCAAAGGGCGCCAGTTCGCGGCTCATAACGCGGGTCAGCGCCTCAACGGCGCTCTTTGAAGCGACGTAAATCGACTCGCCCTCCAGCGACAGCGGAACGGCGACGGTGGTCAGATTGACGATCCGCCCATACTGATGCTTGCGCATCAACCGGGCGCTCTCACGCGAGACCAGGAAGGCGCCCCGCACGTTGATCTCCATCACCTGGTTCACGGTGGCAGCGGGGATCAGCAGGGCGTGGTTCATCGAAGCGACGCCGGCATTGTTAATGGTTATGTCGAGTCTTCCGAAGCGCTGGCGGATCTGGCTCATCAACCGCTGCACCTGCTGCTCGTCGCTTACATCGGCGCAGAGGTGCCAGTAGCCTGGGCGCTCCCAGTCGGCAGGCTCACGGCTGCAGCCCACTACCTGGTAGCCGCGGTCGAGCAACTGTTCGGCAAAGAACTTGCCCAGCCCCTTGCGGCTTCCGGTTACCAGCGCAACACGTTGCGGTTCCATCTGGTCGGTTGTCCCTTCTACTTTTGCGGCTACGCCGAGCACCATCGGGTTGAACAAGAGGTTTCCTGGGAGAGCCGGCCCCTCCCGCCGCGGCAGCGCCGCCCACCACCCGGGTGTTTGTCTGGGAGGGCCGGGCCCTCCCGGCCCCTCCCGCAGCGGCGGCGCCACCCGCCATCAGGGTGCTTCTCCGGGAGGGCCGGGCCCTCCCGGCCCCTCCCACGGTGGCCTCCTCACGCGCCAGGCGTGGTCAAGGGTGTTGCTGGGAGGGTTGCGCCCTCCCAACTCCTCCTATCCCTGACCAGGCAATGACCATGGCCAGCGCGTAGGTGCGCGAGTGGGCCAGGCTTACGGACCACTCGCGTAGCTCCAGTTCATCGGCGCGAACCCGGGCGGCGCCGTACAGGCAGACCCGCGCCGGTTCATGGGGACCGTCGGCGATAATCTCCATCTCGCGGAGATCGACCCCGGTGGCGGCCAGGTAGTTCAACCCGGTTCCCAGCACCTTGGCGACCGCTTCTTTCGCGGCGAAGAGACAGGCCAGCAGTGTCACGTTCCGACCACAGCGCTCCTGCTCGCGCAGAGTGTAGATGCGGTCGAGGAACCTTCCGCCGTGCCGGTCGAGCAAGCGGGCGAAGGGGGCGATGTCGGTCAGGTCGATTCCCGTCGCGATAGGCATGGGTTACTCGTTCGCCGTACCCGGCTCGATTGGCGCCTCGACGACCGCGGCGCGCTCGTTCCACTCGAAGGCCGTGACACCCCACGACAGGCCGTTGCCGAAGGCGGCGAGCAGCACGCGCATCCCTGGCCGGAGCCTGCCCTGGCGCGCCGCCTCGGCCAGCAGGATGGCGGTTGACGCGCCCGAGGTGTTGCCGAGTTCTTCCATCCAGTAAAAGCGCTTCTCTGGCGGGACCTTCAATACCCGGTAGATCTGATCAACCATGGTCTTATTGGCCTGGTGCAGCAGGACCAGATCGACCTCCTCCAGTGTGCACCGGAAACGCTCCAGTGCCAGTCTGATCATCTTCGGAATATGCTGAACCGAGAAGAAGAAGACCGCCGGGCCGTCCATGTGCAGGTGCTCCTGGGTGCGGACGATGCCGGTCTCGTCGGTCTGCTCGATGCGCGTCTCGGCGGTGCGGGGCATGCGCGCCCCCGAGGCGGGCATAATGATACTGCGGTAACCGGCGCCGTCCGTCCCCAGCAGGAAGCCCAGGAAGCCGCCGGGACCATCGGTGGGTTCGAGCAGGGTGGCCGCGGCCCCATCGCCGAAGAGGGGAACCAGGGCCCGATCCTGGGGGTGAATGTAGGGCGTGAGGGCTTCGGCAACCAGCACCAGGGCCCTGCGCGCCACACCGGACGCCAGCATGCTGTGCGCCACGCTCAGGCTGTAGGGATAGCTGGAGCAACCCATCCCGATATCGAAGGCGGCGCAGTTCTGGCTCAGGCCCAGACGCTCGTGGAGCACGCAGGCGGTTGCCGGCACCTGGTAATCGCCGGTCTGGGAGGCGAAGATCAGCAGATCAATGCTTGCCGGGTCAATCTGCCGATCATCGAACAGGCGGCGCGCGGCCCAGCAGGCCAGGTCGGCGGCCGTTTCGCCCGGCGCGACAACGCGCCGCTCGCGGATCCCCGACATTTTCAAGATCGACTCCATGTGCTGCGCGCCGAAACGCTCGACCAGTTCATCGTGTGTCAGACGCTGGCGCGGCACACAGTAGTGAACGGCAGTAATCGCTGAGTTCATTGGACTATTCCGTCCTCATTGCTGATGTGGTAGCGGAGAAACCGCTTTTCCTTACAACCTCCGGGGTAGTCGGCAGCCCGTCACCAGTTGGGCTATGGGGAACAGCAGGTTTCCCCATCCTCCTGCCCACCGGTGGGAACCCCGGGGAACTCGTGGTTCCCCACGCGCCAAACCAGGTCCGGGCTGCCAATCAAGCGCTGAGCGTGACACCGTGCCGTTCAACCACGGCTTCGATGTCGCCGTACAGGCGCAACTTGCTCGCCTCTTCAGGCAAAATCTTGACGCCAGCCTGCATGTCCAGTTCAATCATCAGCGTCAGGACAGCCACCGAGGTGAACGACTCAATCTGCGTTAATTCGGTATCGCTCTGCAACAACTCCGGATCAACTTCCAGCACATCGGCCACAATGCGTCGCAACTCTGCGCGGGTCATACGTAACTCCTTTCGGTCATTCTGTTGGGCCGAAGCATTTCGATGCGCCAATGCCTCGGCCTTACGGGGCATGTCCTTTAGCGATGAAAGGCTACCCGTGCCGGAACACCTATCGCGGTTGCACCGTCGGGGACGTTCAGCATGGCAAAGGAACTGGCGCCCAGGGTGGCGAAGCGCCCCAGGGTGCGCCCCTGGGCGATCACCGCGTTGGCCCCGAGCAAGGCGCCTTCCTTGAGCACGCTGAAGCCGGAGACGCGCCCGCCCGGCGAGACCTGGGCGAAGTCCTCCAGGATACAGTCGTGCCCGATGGTCGTGTGGTTGTTAATCAGCACATAGTTGCCGATGCGCGCTTTGGGCGAGAGAATGGCCCGCGGGCCAATGTAGGTTCCCTGGCCGATCTCAACCTCTTCGGCAATCATCACCGAGGGGTCGATGATCGTTGCCGGGGTCCAGCCCAGGTCGAGCACGCGGGTCACAACCCTCTGTCTGGCCGCGTTGTCGCCAATCGAGCAGATGAAGCAGGGAGGGTCGCCGAGGGTCGCCGCCACCGCTTCCGGGGCGCCGAGCACAGGGTAGCCCATGATCGTCTGTCCTTGTTTGGTGGGGTCGTCGTCGCAGAAGCCCAGCAGGGTGTAAGTCGCGCGCGCCGCATTGGCGTTCTGAATGGTCCAGACAACATCCTTGCTAAAACCGCCGCTGCCAACCACGATAAGCGGGCACTGAGGCATGAGCTCACCTCCATACTGGCAACCCTGGCCGGTCACAGGCACCGACCTCAGGCGCTTTCGCCGCTCCATCCGGCCCGGGCGCCCTGGCTGATCTCGCGAACCAGCATAAACCCCTCAGCCGCGGCCATGCTGACGGTGCCGCCACGCAGACGGGCCAGCGCCTCCAGCGATTGGAGCGAGCGCGAGTGCGGTGGCGCCTTAAGCTGGGTGCGATAGCACTCCATAGCCTGCAATTTCTGCTCCAGATAATCCGAAATATCTACAAAGACCGTCGGCGTAAAGGTGCTGTTTCCGAAGGGAGAGGCCCAGTCGGTTTCCGAAAGGGTCTCATAGCACAACAGGCGCTGCACGGGGCAGCCATTGATGGGGCACGAGGCCACCAGGGCGGCCTGATACACAGCCTGGTGGTCACCATGGAGATCGCCCTGGTAGGGCGCGTACACCACCCGGGCGTGCAGTTCAAAGATCAGCTTCCGAAGCGCGTCAGCCAGGACGTACCCCGGTACCGTGTCCAGCCGCGGCGAGGGGAAGTCCAGGAAATGAATCTCGGCGCTGCCCAGAAGCCGGTGCGCGGCGCGCAGTTCGCTGAAAATCTCTTCGACATAATCCGGTGGAAAGACCGCGGGATCGCCCCGGGTGACCACGGCTATATGCACCTGATCGCCGCTGTCGGCGTGGCGGGCGATTACTCCGCCACAGCCCAGCACTTCATCATCGGCGTGTGTAGCGATCACCAGTACATTCATTTGGATGTCTCCTTGCACCAATAGTTATTTGATAAAGTTTGGGCGATCCGCAGCAGGTGAGGCTTACCACTGGTCTTGCTACTGGAGAAGGGTTGAAGGGAGTGAAGCTCTTGCAGGAAATCTCGCAATGCCAGGTGTACACATCACCGACAATTCTGGCAGCGATAACCAGCGGATTGATTGAACTACGCCCTCCTTACATTATGATGAATGCTAGAACACATCAGAGAGCAATAAACTAAAGCGCATCGTAGGCGGCTCAGCGGTAAGAGGCACGTAGCACAACCGCAGCCGGTAGTCTCCGTGCTGCCTCAGGGCAGCGAGATCGAAGCCCAGTGCTTGCGCATGCACTCCGCTCATGCGCACCCGGGTGGCCCCGGTATGGGCAAGCAGCGCGCCCAAATCGTAGGCGACGCTGTCGGGGTGCTCGGTCTGAGCGTCAATGACGGTGAGAATTCCGTCATCCGTTAGCTTGTAGATCAGCGCGAGGCGGTCGTTGACCAGTTCCGCCTGGTACGGGCAGTCGTAGCTGCGCCAACGGCGATAAGCATCATCGAAGGGGTGGCCGATTTCGTCCCCCAGACGAAAACGTTCCAGCGGAGTTACCGTGGCGGCGGAAGGCGCAGGCCGCTCCGGCTGCCAGTCGTACAGCCGGCTCTCGACCAGGTCGCGCCAGCCGAAGCCGTGCTTGATCAACAGATACGAGTTTGCATTCGGGAACGCCAGGAGGAATGGAACGCCCCGCTCGCGAGCCGCGGCGGTTGCTGCGCTGAACAGGGCGTAAAACGTGGCAAAGCCCTCCCGATGTCGCGGATCGACCATCAGACTGATCGACAGGCTGTAGTCGTATTCCTGTCCATGGGCATCTACCAGTTTCTGCGGGATCATGCCGCTGTGCCCGATCAACTCGCCTGTATCGCTGTAAGCGAGGGTGACCAGTGGCGGACCATAGGGGTTCAGAAAGTAGAGCTGCGACCAGCGGCGGCAGTTGAGTTCGCGGTTGAAGCATACGCGGAACAGGGACGCTGCTTCATCGAGGATTGCACGCGCTGCGTCAACGGAATGCAGGACTTCGATGCGCATAGAGGCCTCCCTGCAATGTAATCATTCCTTACCCTTCCCCTGTCAGGCGCAGCGACGCAGGAAGGTGAACGAGCAGCGCCCCAATGGCGGGCGAACGCGATAGCTCAATTTGGAGCGTTGCGGGTGGGGAAACGGGGTTTCCCCACCCGCATGGAGGGCAGTTGGAGAAGCACGAGGGAGTTCGTGTTTCCTTCGTCTGCTGGCAGGGAGTTACACCGCGACAGTCGGGTCGCGCTCCGGCAACCGGCTGGTATCGAGCGCGGGAGCCGGTGGCGCAGGCTCGGCCACGGGCGCAGCGGCCGTGCCCATAAACTCGGGCACCATCCCTTCTGAACTCCGACTCACGCCTTTACGTCTGATTACGACAAACAGCGTTCCAAGGATAATCTTCAGATCGAGCCAGAAGCTCAGGTGGTCAACATACCAGACATCTTGAGCCAGAATGTCGTCCCAGGTCTGATCATTGCGCCCAAACAGCGCCGGCAGACCAGTCAGCCCCGGCATCACTTCATGGCGCCGGTTCTGTTCGGGCGTGTAGCGGCTAAGATACCTGACCAGCAGCGGGCGCGGCCCGATCAGGCTCATCTCGCCGCGGAGCACGTTCCAGAGCTGGGGCAGTTCATCGAGACTGGTGCTGCGCAAGAAGCGACCGAGGGGCGTGATGCGCTCGTAATCGGGCAGGAGCCGGCCCTCAGCGTCGCGCTCGTCGGTCATGGTGCGAAACTTGAAGATGCGGAAGGGTTTTCCGTGCAAACCAGCACGTTCCTGAGTAAAGATGATCGGCCAGCCCATTTGTTTCCAGATCAGCAAGCTGATCACTAGCATAACCGGCGCAAGCAAGATCAGTGCCGGAACCACAAGGATGAGGTCGAACAGGCGTTTGCCAATGCTACGGTACATGACCTGATTTCCCCCCTAGATACCACGTGAGACAACAGACGCGCCAATGACCAGGGTGACCGACGTGCTGACGTCACATAACATCACAACGTTCTACCGGACCAGATCCCCGCCCGCTTGACAGTCTGCCGGGCAGGGTGTTACGCAGGCGATAGAGCGCCTGACTGAGACTGTGGTACAGGCGCAGCGGCATGACGTGCCTGACCAGTTCCAGCGCGCCGGCGCGTAGCCGACGGGCGCGCAGGTAGCGCGCGTCATGCCGGACGACGCGGGCGAAGAGACCCGGCGGCATCCCTTGCCAGACCGCCACGCGGTTGACCAGCCGTTCGGCGTTCACGGTGAAGGGTTCGTTCCACCATTCCACCGAGTTCCCTACCAGGGTGTAGCCCAGGTCGCGGGCCTGTCGCAGGACGGCGCGGTTCATGAAGCCACCCGGCGCGCTCATCGTCGTTACCGGGCTTCCGGTGACATCTTCGAGCCAGGCTTTGCTCTCAGCCAGCTCGGCGCGCATCTGCGCGGCGTCAAGGCGCGAGAGAGGCGCGTGGGTGACCCCGTGACCACCGACGGAGCAGAGGCTGGCCAGTTCGCGGATCTCGCCGTCACGCAGAAAGGCCGGGTTGTGGCGGCAAAAGTCGCGGGTCAGGAAAAAAGTTGCCTGGGCGCCGGCCCGCGACAGGATTTCGGCGGCGCGCAGATTGCTGCGATGGCCGTCATCGAAGCTCATCACAACGTAGCGTTCGGGGAAGGCGCCACGGGCCAGGCGCGCTTCCAGTTCGGGGAAGCCTTCAATCACATAGCCTTCGGCCTTGAGCCAGGCCACCTGCTGCGCGAAGGCTTCGACGGGGAGCGAGTAGCGATTCGTCGGGTCCTGCTCCAGGTTGTGGTACATCAGGGTCACAAAGCGGCTCACAGGGCCACCTCCTCCACCCGTGCGCGGGAAGCGCAGATGCGCTCCAGATCATTCACATAGGCGGGATAGACGCTCCGCGCGGAAAAGCGCTCGGCGAAGACCTGCCGCACCCGCTGGCGGCAAAGGGCGGCAAAATCCGGGTCTTCGATCAGGCGCCGCAGCGCGCTCACGAGCGAAGGGACACTCTGCGCTTCATACGAGACGCCGAGGGGTTCGCTGTCGATCAGACGCCGGAGTTCGCCTTTCGACGAACTGATCAGCGGCAGGCCAAAGGCCATGTACTCGTTGGGCTTATTGGGGATCGAGTAGAGGTTGCCACGTAGCGCAACCAGTCCAGCGAAGGAGTGGGCAAGCAGGGCGTTCAACCGGGTCACGTTCAAGAAACCAAGGAAGGTAACATTCTGGAGACCCAGCGCCCGCGCCTTTGCCTCCCAGATTTCGCGCATCGGCCCTTCGCCGGCAATGAAGAAGCGCACCCGGGGCGACTCGGCGGCGATGACCTGAGCGGCCTCGAGCAGCGTGTCAATGTCGTAGGTGGTCCCCAGGGTGCCGACGAAGACGATATTGGTGGTGTCGGGCGTGAACCCGCGGGCCAGCAGATCGGGCAACCCCTCGTTGTCATCACCGTCCGCGACGGAGGGTTCGTACCCCAGGTAGTAGACCTGGCCGTAGGGAAACGGCGCGCCGCGTCGCTCGGTAGCAACACGCAAATAGTGCTGGCTCACGGTGACGCAGTTCTCCGCGAGGGTGAACACCTGGCGCGACCGGCGGAACATCGGGGTAAGCGCCAGGCGGGCAGCCCAGCGGAGCCGCCGCGGGGCCAGCGAGAGAAACTCGTCCGGCCAGATATCCTGCACATCAACCACCACCGGCACGCGGTGGGCGCGCCCGTAGCGCAGGCAGTCCAGGGCGGCCTCGGGCAGCGGATAGCTCACGATGATGCCGTCGGGCGGGGGATTGCGATCCATCCAGCGGCGAACGGCAACAGCGTACTCGTGGTGGTTGAGCAGCCGGGCGAGGGACACGTTCTTGCGGTATGGCCGGGTGTGGATCAGCACCGCGCGTAGCCCGCGGGGCAGGTCGCGCAGGGTATCGGTGCGGCGATAGACCTTCGGGATATGCAGAAAATCCGAACAGAGCCACGTCACCGTGTGCCCGCGCCGCAGCAACTCCGCCACCAGCATCTGGTAGCGCATGGGCCTGACGCCCTGGTCGCTCGGCAGCGGGTCGAAGGGATTGATGAGCCAGAAATGCACAGGAGCACTCCTTGTCAGTGTCAGACCTTGCCGCCGATGCGTGCTACGTGCTCAGCGGTTGCATGCGCACTGGTCGGTAGGCTGCGAATATTCGGCTGCAGCTCAGGAGTCGTTTCGGGGCGTCGTGCGTCAAGGCGGCGCAGCACCATCAGCAGGGCCAGAATGGACCAGAAGGTGGGATCGAGGTAGAACCCCGAGGCGAAGTGCAGCGCGAACACCATCACAAACATCGGTAGATAAAACTCGCGATTGCGCCGCACATCAGGACGCAGGACCGCGAACAGCAACACGAGGTGCAACACTATTCCCACCCAGCCCTGGGTAACGCGCACCACCGTGAAGATGTTGTGGATGAACGGTTCGGTAATGCCAAAGCGGCGCAAATACACCTCATCCATCATTGCGGCAAACTCGGGGTTCTGGCCCAGACCGGTGCCGGTGAAGAAGTGCGCCAGATCCTGAGGCGGATGGACAAGCAACATCAGCGCGGCGAGCACGCGCACATTGGCCGATTCATCTTCGCCAGCGGCAATCGTATTGAGCCGATCGGTGACCACCGTCAAAACCCCGGCATACAGGGCCCAGATCGCCACGGCGGTTATGATGATGATCAGAGGGATGGCAAAGCGTCGAAAACGCGCGTTGAGCACACTCATACCCAGCGCCGGAACGGCGATCGCCCATCCCGACAGGGAAAGGGTGAGCAGACTGGCCGTTAACAGGAACAGCACGCTGACCAGCAAGAGCTTGCGGTTCTGGAACGAAAACACATTGGTCAGCAGCATCAGCAACACGAGTGCGAACGACAGGGCAATTGAAAAAGTGGAAGGCTCGTAGGACAAACCGGCCGGTCGCAGCACGCCCCCGGTCCGGTAGATGTCAATCAGAGGGTTCCAGGGCACGGCGGAGAAGGCCTCGGGCAGCGCCAGCACGACACCGAAGAAATTGAGCAAGGCGAACTGGATGATCCCGAACGAGCCGAAAATGATGATCATCACGGCGGCGGTTGCCACGGCCCAGCCAATATCATCGGAGGTGATCATCAATCGCGCCGCGCTCGCAAAGCACAGCGCATAGATGAGCAGCAGCCCGAATGGCTGGATCCACTCACGATTGGTTACCAGGCCCAGGGCCAGACCAACGAAGATCTGCCAGCCGATCAACACGAGCGCGAGGATCACCGGCGTGTCATCTGCCGGCCGAGGGACCGGGGTAAAGAAGGCCAGGACCGCCGCCGCGCCCAGGACCAGCAGCGGAATAGTGATGGCGAAGGACTCGCTGATGCGCACCAGAGCGATATTGTTGAAGAGTTGTCCGAGAGCGCCGGAGACCAGCAGCGACAAAACGATGCGCCGCCGCAGGGTCGTTGCTGATGCGGGCGTCTGGGCAAGTGAACGGTTCATGGCGTTCCCTCGCTTCCCTTGCGGGCCGGCAGCGCGGCGATGGCGTGGGCCAGGATCAGCAGCGTGCCGACCAGATGCACGGCCGCGGCGGCTATCATGACAATGGCGACACCCGTCATCCCCATCGAGGGGACGAGCCAGACGCTCAGCGCGGTAAGTACCGCAACCTGAAGCCCAAACAGCACGACCTGCACGCGCAGGTAGCGCGCGGCCTTCATCCCTTCGCCGATCAGCCAGGAGATGTAGCCGATAGCAGCGGAGACCATGACCCACACGAAGAACCAGGCGTAGGTCGCATACTCTGGCTGATAGATCAGCGCGAGCAACGGGCGACCGGCGACGAGGGCCACGGCGATGCCACCGCCGCCAAGCACCAGGCCGATGGCCCCCATCCGCAGCAGCAGGCGGGAGAAGGACTGACGATCGCCCGCGGCGTAGTACTGCGAGAGGCGGGGCAGGGCCGACTGACCCAGGGCGCTCACAACAGTCATGCCGGCTACCTGCAGATAGGTGAGGGCGGCGAAGATCCCCAGGGTGTATTCACCCAGATAGTGCCCGACGAAGAAGCGCGGCAGACTGGTGGCAAGCGAGATCAGGAGCATGGAGATACCCAGCGGCAGGGCCAGCCAGGTCAGCGCCAGGAGGGCGCGCCGGTTCCAGCGCGGGCGCAGGTTGCGCGCCAGGTGTGCGAGGCCGGCGCCGGGCGTTGCGTGCTTGATCAGCGTGACGCTGCGCAGATCGAACAGCAGCACCACTCCGATCCCGGCGAAGACCAGGCCCATCACCCCCCAGAAGACGCTGCCGGTGAGGTAGACCAGGACACCGAGGGCCGCCAGGGAGAGCAGCCCCCTGAGGATCATTGACTGGGCGACCCGATCCATGCGTTCGTGATGCTGGAGCATCCCAAAAATCACGTCGCTGATGGCCTCAACCGCCTTGAAGAGGCCAAACGCCACGACGACCAGGGCGGTTTCGGCCGGGTAGCGCAGGGCCAGAACGATACCGCCGATGATGAGCAAGGCCACAACGACGGTAATCAGGCGCAGGCCGAAGTAGTCGGCAAACGCATACTCCTCACGCGCGTCGGTTGCCTGGACATCGCGCAGTTGGAGGTTGGTCAGCATCAGCACCGGCACGGCGATAGCGGAGCCAAGCGCGAACTGGCCAACCATCTCCGGGGTGCCAAGCTTTGCCAGGACGATCAGCATGCCCCACTGGCACGCGGCAAAGATGACATTGCCCAGGAAGGTCCACGAGAAGTTGGCGCGCAACGAGAGGCGCGAGGGGGAGCCTGCCACGGATGTTTTCACGCTTTCTGCCATCTTCCTGCCGGGGTTGCTGACATCGGCCCTCTTCTGGGCGCACACCATCCCTGCCTGGATGAACCGGGTTCATCAGGAGCGTGGGCGCGGACACAGATTACGGAAGCGAACGCGACTCGCCGAACGGGGTGCTGGCCGGGCCACCGACCACCAGCACCCGCCAATTACTCCGCAGTAGCGGGATACCCGCTGGTGGGCGTCGTACTGCCAGGCTCATCACGGCTCGTGGCGGGGGCCTGGGAGTGCCTGGCCGGGACGGCGGACCGGGGCGCGCTGGTCCGGTAGGAGCGGTTACGCGCCTCCTTGTGGGCATTGAGCACCACGCCAAGGGGGGCAATCTCGAACTGAGCGAGTTGATCTATGGCGCTCACGAGCGCATCGCCGCGCAGGCGCCCGGAACGAACCACCAGGATGGTGGCATCGCAGAGGCGGGCCAGGGTGATCGGATCAACCACTGCCAGGAGCGCCGGGCTGTCGAAGAGCACAACATCGGCGTGGTCCTTCAGCCGCTCGATCAGGCTGGCCATGTGCGGTGACGCGATCAGCTCAGCCGGGTTCGGCGGCACCGGCCCGCTGGGCAGCAGATCGAGATTGGCGACCCCGGTTGGCACGAGGTGGCTCGCCAGGCTCTCCGCGCCAGCCTGAAGCGCCGTTGTGACGCCGCGCGTATTTGATTGCTGGAAGATCGTGTGCAGGGTCGGCTTGCGCAGGTCGGTATCCACCAGGATCACGCGCTTACCAGCCTGCGCCAGCACGACCGCCAGGTTCGCCAGCGTGGTGCTCTTGCCCTCGCCGTCGATGGCGCTGGTCACCAGAAGCGTATGGATGGGGCGCTGTGCGGCGGCATGCTCGATGTGCACGCGCAGCCGGCGATAGGTCTCGGCAACCGGCGACAGACCATCCCGCAACACCAGCGGTTCAGATGAACCTGCCGCTTGAGGCGGGATGCTGACCAGGGTCTTCGCGCCGGTCAGGTGGGAGATCTCATCGGCGGAGCGCACGCGGTCGTCAAAATAGTCGCGCAGCAGGACGGCGCCAGCGGCGAGCATCGCGCCGACGACCATAAACACGGCGACGTTGAGGGGGATGCGGGGGCTAACCGGGCGCGTGGCCGGCAGGGCAGGTTCAACAATATGCAGGTTGTAGCGGCTGAAGGTCACATCATTGCCGAGCAGTTCGCGCCCCCGCTGCGCGACGAGATTGGCGATTTCGTTGGCGATAGCGGCGGCCTGCTCGGGATTGGAGTCACGCACGGCCAACACGATCAACGACGTATTGCGGGTCAGCGAAACGCGCACGCGCCGTTCAAGCGCCTCTGGCGTAGTATTGAGCTGCAGTCTGGAAATGACGGTTTCCAGCACAGGACGCTTGCGCAGCAATTCCATGTAGGTTGCGATGGGACGTTCGTTAATACCCCAGATCTCACTGTCGGCTGCGGTTCGACGAGTAACCGTAACGGTTACCCGTGACTCGTAGGTTGGAGTGAGTTGCGAACTAAACACATAGGCCAGCGCGCCGCTAAGCAGTGCAACCAGGGCAATCAACCATGCCCAGCGCCAGAGCAGACTCACGAACGCCTTGAATTCCATGGATTCCTCCGTTTACGCAGTTGCGGCTCTTCTGGCCCATGCGCATCCTTGCCATTTCCCCTCAGCGGGGAAGCCTTCACGCTACCCTGCCATTTCTGCTCCACGGGGAGATTTGGAGCGACTTCGATCCTTGGTGTTCTACCTCATCCGTGTTGATGGCTATCACGCCAGTTTGCGATGACGTCCTGACGCCTCAGCGCGTCGGCCAATGGCCCGCGAT
>DAOUDA010000083.1:0-7618 GCA_034431835.1 Chloroflexaceae bacterium
AACCACAGGTCCACCACGGTAGACGCCTGGATCACCCCCGCCACCCCGATGATCGCCGTCAGCGCCACCACGGCGGGATCAGCGGGCCGCAGGCCAGCGGCGAGGGCGACGATCGCCAGGCTGGCCCCCAGGCCGCCCGCCAGGCGCAGCAGCGCGGCGCTGCCGAGCAGCCGCCCCTCGCCCGCCGGGTCGCGCACCAGCTCGCGCACCAGAATGCCATCCAGCCCCAGGGTGGTCAGCGAGGTGACGATGATGCTCAGAGCGATGGCGAAGTTGTAGACCCCGAAGTCCGCCGGGCCAAGGTAGCGCGCCAGCCAGATCCCGACAAAGGCGCCCCCCGCGAGGCGAACCAGCCGTTCGGCGAGCATCCAGCCGGCGCTGCTGCCGGCGCGTCGCAGGCCGGCGTGCCGCCAGGCGGCGCGGAGGCGGGCGAGAGTTGTGGCGAGGAGGGTCATAGAGTTGGGCGCCCCGGACCTCAAACCTCGTGTCCT
Source organism: Chloroflexaceae bacterium (assembly GCA_034431835.1). Lineage (GTDB taxonomy): Bacteria > Chloroflexota > Chloroflexia > Chloroflexales > Chloroflexaceae > JACAEO01. The sequence continues at coordinate 492 of DAOUDA010000083.1, forward strand.
GATCGGTACGCTTGAGCGGGCCGTCACCCGAGTCGCCTTCTTCGCCCACGAGGCGATCCGCAGTGGGAGGGAGCAGCCGATATGGCACAGCGTGCCGGGGATGCGTGGCGGATTGGATTCAACCGCTTGCAAACTCAGTGTACGGGCGCTTGTAGGGCGGATGAAACGCCAGCACAATGTCACTTCTTGGAACACCCTGCGCGACTAGACGATTCGCGATGCCTTCTTCGGTTCCATCGTGTTGAATCCAGATCTTACCATCGCGAATGTCAACATGGATGAGCGTTCCATGAACACGTTCGAGTTTGTTCCAGCCGACACTCAATACCTGATAATGATCATGTTCCTTATCCACGATCATTTCCATTTCGATGTCACCATAGGCAGGTTTCATGGAGGTGTACTCGCGAAGAATGTCCTGGATCAGGTCTCGATACTGCGTCAACTTATCCATTGCACGATCTCCTCCGTGGCCACTTCGTAGACGATAATTTTTAACTGATATCACCGTATCGCAAGTTGTACGAATGGAAGCATAAAGAAGGTTAAATACGTTTCCTCAGGTACTGCTAGATGCAGAATTCTATCCGATTCCTGGATTTCAAGGGCCAGACGGTAGTTCAAAAATTGCCCGAGGGCAACGTGAAAATCAGCAATCGCAGAAGGTTCAACAAAACTCTTGATTTCAACGGCGATCTTTTCGCCCTCCCGTTCCGCAGCAATCAGTTTCTCCGCACCCAGGTCGATTCTTAAATCAACCCCGCCAAGCTGGATAATCAATGGATCATCGGTCACCAACCACTGTTCCTTGGTCAGTGCGTTCCTGACCGCGTTATGAAAGAGATCCCTGGCGGCCATACCTCATCAACGCTCCCGGTTTTGGTCCTCTCGATCCGGTAAGGCAGTATACCACGTCTGACACTGGTCGGTTCGTGGTCGCAGTAGCACATGCTATTCCTGGTCCACTTCTACATGTTCAGCGCCGCGCCTATTAAGACTGCTCGCATGTCGCAATAGCGCATTCTATTCTGGTCCACTTCTACCCACCTGAGATGGATGTTCCGCCCGCGCGGATGCACGGCCCGGCGCGCTGGCTGGCCGCCTTTGGCCTCCAGATCAGAGTGATGACCCGCTTCCCCAACTACTGAAGGGTAACGCGCGCGCTCGCTGGCGGCGAAGGCGCTCACGTCCGCGTGCGACCCTTGACACATCCCCGCCCCGGTGGTACCGTTCCCATTGCTGCGCCTGACCGCCTGTGACGAGAACGCCGATGCTCGGCAACCTCCGTGTCGTCCCGCTGCTGCTGGGCCAACCGGTCCGCTTGCTGCGGCATTACCCGCGGGGCGCCCTGCGCGATGATCTGCTCGCCGGGGTTACGGTGGGCCTGGTGTTGCTTCCCCAGGCCCTGGCCTTCTCGCTGCTGGCAGGTCTGCCCCCGGTGATGGGGCTGTACTCGGCGATTGTGGCCTCGATCGCCGGCGCCCTCTGGGGGTCGTCGAGCCATCTGCACAGCGGCCCTACCAATACCGCTTCGATCGTTACGCTCTCGGTGTTGCTGCCGATTGCTGCGCCCGGCTCGCCCGAGTTTATCGCCGCCGCCGGGCTGATCGCGGTGATGGCCGGGGTCATACGCGTGTTGCTGGGTCTGGCGCGGCTGGGGCTGCTGGTCAATTTTGTCTCCGACTCGGTGGCGGTGGGTTTCACGGCCGGCGCGGGCATTCTGATCATCTCCAATCAGATCGAACCGCTCCTGCGGCTCGATCTGCCCCCCGCCACGGGTCTGCTCGAAACGCTGACCGGCGCGGCGCGGCAGATCGGCGCCGCGCATCTCCCCTCCCTGCTGTTGGGCTTGGCCACAATGCTGATCATCTTCGTCTGGCCGCGCATCACCCGCCAGGTGCCTGCGGTGCTGGTCGGCGTGACCGTCGTGGCTGTCGCCTCGTATGTGCTCGGCTTTGAAGGAATGGGCGTGAGCGTGCTCGGCCCCCAACCCGCCGGGCTGCCGCCGCTGGCCAGTTTGCCCCTCCTGAACCTGGAATTGATCGGCCATCTAGCCAACGGCGCCCTGGCCCTGGCCATCATCGGTCTGGTGGAGGCCGTCGCCATTGCCCGGGCCATCGCCGGCCACTCGCGACAGCGCCTCGATAGCAATCAGGAGTTTGTTGGCCAGGGGATGGCCAACATCGCCGCCGGGTTCTTTTCGGGGTATCCCTGCTCCGGCTCCTTCAACCGCTCGGCGCTGAGCTTCCAGTCGGGGGCGAAAACGGCCCTCGGCAATGTCTTCTCGGGCCTGTTCATCCTGGTGGCGATGTTCCTCCTGGCGCCCCTGCTGGCGCATCTGCCCCGCCCGGTGCTGGCCGGCGCCCTGGTGGTAACCGCATGGAGCATGATCGACCTCAAGGCCATGCAGCGCCTGCGTCGAGGCGATTCCGGCGACGCGCTGATTATGGGCGTGACCCTGGTGGCCACGCTGCTGCTGCCGTTACAGTTCGCCATTCTCATCGGCGTGCTGATGTCGCTGGGCTACTACCTGCTCCGCACCAGCGCGCCGCGAGTGGTCGCCGTCCTGCCCGACGCGGAGTTCAAACACTGGGAGCCTCACGCCGGGCGGCCGCAGTGCCCGCAACTGGCCGTGGTTGACATTCTCGGCGATCTGTACTTCGGCGCGGTCAACCACGTGGAAGAGACCCTCAACGCCATTCTCGCCGCCACGCCCGGCCAGCGCTTCGTGCTCCTGCGGATGCACAGCGTGCAGCACATTGACATCAGCGGGATCAGAATGCTCGAAAACCTGCGCCGGCAACTCCGGGAACAGGGCGGCGAGCTGTTCTTCACCCGCGTCCGTGGCCCGGTGCTGGAGCGGATGCAGGCCAGCGGCTTCTTCGAGCAACTGGACCCCCGGCAGATCCTCGACGAGGATACGGCCATCGACACCCTCTTCTACCGGGTGATCGATCCGGCAGTGTGCGTTTATGAGTGTGAACGGCGGGCCTTTCTGGAGTGCCAGAGCCTGCCCAAGCGCACCCTGCCGGGGGGTGGCGCGCCTCACATTCCGCTTCTGCCGCTCAATGCCCGCCCCGCCCCGACCGTGACGCCGCGCGAGTTGTGGGCCGCAATGCACGGCCCCGCCCCCCCGCTGGTGGTGGACGTGCGTGAGCCGCGGGAGTTCCGCAATGGGCGTGTGCCCGGCTCGGTGCTCGTGCCGCTGCCCACGCTGCTCAGTGACCCGCAGGCAGTGCCGCGCGACCGGCGGCTGGTGCTGGTGTGCCGCAGCGGGCGCCGCAGCACCCGCGCGGCGGCCGTGCTCGCCGGTCGGGGATACCACGACCTGGCCGTGCTGGAGGGCGGCCTGCTGGCCTGGGAGGGGCAGAATTTGCTGACCGCGGTGGGAGAGGAGAGAACAGATGTCCGAACTGCGCCTGAACCGCAATACCGGCCTTGACCTGGTGCGAGCCACCGAGGCGGCGGCGCTGGCCGCGGCCCGCTGGATGGGCCTCGGGCGGCGCGAAGAGGCCGATCAGGCCGCGACAGCCGCCATGGTCGCCACCCTCAACAGCCTGGAGTTCAATGGGCGCATCGTCTGCGGAGAAGAGGGTCGTGAGGTCGTGCCCGAGGCGCTGGTGGGCGGCGCCCGGGTGGGCAGCGGGCGGGGCATCGCCGTGGATGTGGTGGTTGACGCGATTGACGGGCGTCGCCTGCTGGCCCGCGGCCGGCCCGGCGCGGTGGCGGTGGCCGCCGTCTCCGTGCGTGGGGCGATGTGGGCCCCGGCGCCCGCGGTGTATATGGACAAACTGGTGGTTGACCGCGCCGTCGCTCCGGCGCTGGTGCCGGAGTGCCTCGACGCCCCGGCCGCCTGGACCCTGGGGCTGATCGCCCGCGCCAAACATAAGCCGGTGCGCGACCTGACGATCTTCGTGCTCGAGCGCCCCCGCCACGCCGACCTGATCGACGAGATCCGCGCCGCCGGGGCCCGGGTTATGCTCGCCGACGATGGGGACATTTCCGGCGCGGTACTCGCCGCCTCGCACGACAGCCCGGTGGACGCGCTGATGGGGGTTGGCGGCACCGCCGAAGGGGTGATCGCCGCCTGCGCCGTCAAAGCCCTCGGCGGCGGCATGCTGGGGCGCCTCTCTCCGCAGAGCCGCGACGAAGCGGCCGCCGTTGCCGCCGCCGGTCTCGATACCCGTCACGTTTTCTCGCTCGATGATATGGTACGCGGCAACCAGATCTTCTTCGTCGCCACCGGCATCACCGACGGCCTGCTCCTCAAAGGCGTGCGCTTCGAGGGCGACCGGGCCACCACCAACTCGCTCATCCTCCGCTCCGAAACCCGCACCCGGCGCCTGATTTTCGCCGAGCACCTGCTGGAGCAGGGGGCATGATCTGGGGTTGTGGAGGTGTGGAGGTGGGGAGCAGGATGTCAAGCCGATGGGCAACATGCCTTACTCGTGTCCCACAGTTCCACACCTCTACATCTCTACAGCTCCACACATTCAATCTGAACGATACCTCACCTTGACATCCCCCCGCCTGCGGCCTACACTCTGCGCATTGCGCCGGATCATCGCTTCATACGAAGGATCACGCGGAATGACCCTCGAAAACCTCCTCACCGATCCCCGCCGGCTCGTGCTCCTCTACGGCGCCACGCCCCCGCGCGCCAGCAGCCCTCCCGAGCGTATCCAGCTCGCCGCGTCGCGTCTGGCCGAACGTGTCGCCGCGCTGCCGCTCGATGGTCTCGTGGTCTACGACGTCCAGGACGAGTCGGCCCGCACCGCCGAGCCGCGCCCATTCCCCTTTTTGCCCACCATTGAACCGCCGGTCTACGCCGCGCTGCTCCACGAGTTGACCGGTCTGGCCACCGTGACCTACAAGTGCATTGTCAACGAAACCGAAGCAAGCTGGCCCGCCTGGCTCGACGCGGCCCACGAACGCTACGGCGTGCGCTACCTGTCGCTGGTGGGATTGTCCAGTTCCAGACTGGCCCGCAGCAGCATCGCCCTCAGCCGCGCCTCGGAGATCGCCGCCGCCCACGCCGCGGGCTTCGTGCTCGGCGGCGTCGCCATCGCCGAGCGCCACTCGGCCCAGCGCAGCGAGAGCCTGCGGATCATCCAGAAAACCGAACGCGGCTGCCGTTACTTCATCTCCCAGGCCGTCTACGATGCCGAACCCACCGTGCGCCTGCTCAGCGACTATGCCCGCGACTGCGCCGAGCGCGGCCTGACGCCCCGGCGCATCCTGCTCGACTTTGTTCCGGTCGGGCGCGAGCAGACCATGGCCTTCATTCGCTGGCTGGGGATTGCCATCCCCGATGTGACCGCGGCGGCTATCTTGAACGATGACGCCCCCCTGAGCCGCTCCATCGCCGTCTGTCGTGACATTCTGCGCCGCGTGCTCGACCAGCCCTACACCGAGCACATCCCCCTGGGCCTGTGTATCGAGAGCGTTTCGATCAACAAAGACGAAATCGCCGCCTCGATCGAACTCGCCGCGGCGCTGCTCGACGTTGCCCGTGAGTATGGGCTGGAGGTTCGCCAGCCGTTGCCAGGGTGAGACGGGGACGGACGAGGTTTTCCCGCTGGCCCTGCAGGGTGGGAGGGTCTGGAACGGCAAAGCCATTCCGAACCCTCCACACCTCCTCACCCTCCATACAGCGCCTGTACTATCAGGGGCGAAACCATCCCTTCCACGGCGGCCCCAACGGCAATCAGCGGCAGCAGCACCAACAGCCAGACCTTTGCGAAGGCGGCCAGGCTCCAGAGCAGGTTGTCGCCCAGGGTGAAGCCTCGCGGCGTCGCCAGCAGGGCCGCGCCGATGCGCAGGCCCAGCGCGGCGCTCAGCACGAAGGCCGGCAACTCGATCACCCCGTGGGGCAGGACGTAGGCCAGCAGAAACTGCAGCGGACTATCCGCGCCCAGGGCCAGCCACGCGCCTCCCCGCGCGGTGAGCGTGCCGGTCACGAAGCCGATCTGGATAAAGGCCACGAACGGCACCAGGAAGGCGAACAGTCCGAAACTCAACGCCGACAGCACGTTGGAGAGCAGCGCGACCCGCAGGTTGTTGGCAAAGATCGCCAGCGCCAGACCGGGTGATGGCGCCGGTATCTTGCCCAGCCCCTCGAGCAGCCGGGCAAGGGGCCGCAGGGGCGCCTGCGCGCCGAAATACCAGCCCAGGGCCAGGCCGGAAGCCGCGGCCAGCAACGCGCAGAGCAGCGGCAGGCGCAGTTCGCGCAGCAGGGCGAGGAACTCCTGGCGATAGAAGCGGCCGGGCGAGAAGGGCAGCCCGGCATAGCTGGCGGGCGCCACCCCCGCGGGCCGGTGCTCGCGGAAGAAGAGCTTGAAGCGCGCCCATAGCAGCCCCAGGGTGAGATCCTCGTGCTCTCGCGAAAGGATCTCCTCGCGGTTGAACCCGGCCAACCCGCTGCGGATCAAGGCCAGGGCAATCAGCGCCAGGGCCGCCAGCATGTACCAGAGCACATCGTAGCGCCGGGCGATGAACAGCAGCGCCTGCAACTGCACCGCCACCGCTGTCGGCAACAGCACCCCCGAAGCCAGCAGCGTCGCCGCACGCACGCTGCCGGTGTGGGTCGAAATCACCACTGCGCCGGCGACCATCAACACGCAGATGGCGCCCAGCATCAGGACGATCTGCGCCAGCACCTCCGGCGTCATTCCCGCCGCGTACAACGCCGGATGGACCAGGCGCACCAGCCCCAGGAACACGCCCATGGCCGCCAGGCTGCCCGCCAGCGGGGCCAGCAGGGCGGCCAGGAGCTTGCCCGTGTACAACTGCCGGTCGTCGAGAGGCATAGCCAGCAGCGCCTCCAGGCTGTTGCGCTCGCGCTCGCCCACGAACGACTCGATCGCCGTAATCAAGGCGAAACTGGCCGGCACAAAGCCGACCAGCAGACCCACAAACGGCACGAGCCGTCCGAGCACCTCGGCGCTGGCCACAACGCCGAGCGCCCAGCCCGTCGCGGCCACCAGCGCCGCCGGCAGGCCCAGGGTCAGGAGGCCCAGCGGCAGTAGCACCCGCCAGTCGCTCAGGGTCTCGGCCAGTTCGCGCCGGGCGATCAGCAGCGCCGGGGGCGCGGGCGCCACTGGCGCGTGCCGGGCCACCGGCGGCTG
>DAOUDA010000084.1:0-5344 GCA_034431835.1 Chloroflexaceae bacterium
TGAGCGACGCGCCCGAGGGTAGCTTGCTGGTTGTGCGGCTGGAGTTTGCCGTCAACGACGGCGAAGGCCCGCGCTTCGTCACCATCCAGCCTGTAGCGGTAGCATGGGCGCCACCCTTCCCCTTTGCGCTCCGCTACCACCAGGCCGCAATTGATGACCGCCGCGACTACGTGATCGACGCGATCCTGCAACTGCCGGATGGGCAGTCGTTCAGTTCGCTGGCGCCCGTGCCGGCGATCACGGATGGGGCGCCACAGCAGGACATTACCCTTGAACTGGCGCGGGTCATCGTTGTGGAGCCCACCCCTGTTCCGACCGACCGCACCTTTCGGCTGACGGTGCGCGCCCCCGCGGGTCAACCCTTCCCGCCGGGGGCGCTGGTCAGCGTTACCCTCTCGCGCCTCGACGCAAGCGGCATCGGCGTTGACACGCTCGCCGCCGCCGACGCGACGATCGGCGATCAACCGGCGGAGCGTGTCCAGATCGAGGCGCCCTACTGGAGCGGCGCGGTTGAGCCGGGCGCGCCGTATGGCGTCAGCGTTATGGCGTTCGCGGCGGACGGCTTCACACGGCTCGCGGAAACCGACGGCAACATCCCGGTTGATCTGGCGACCGGCGAAGCCGTCGTGGAGCTTACGCCGGTTGCGCCGTAGGCCGGCTTGCGGCGCGGCAGACGCCCTACGCCGCCGCGTTGGTGGCGCCAGCCGGCGAGCCGCGTCGCAACGCCCCCCGCTGATGCGGGAGCGGGCGCACGTAGAAGCAGTGCGACCTACACAGCGATGAGCTACTTTGGGGTAGGCGGCGGCGATGCGGCGGGCTGCGCTGCACCATTGAGGTGGGGTTTGGGGCTTGTCCCAGGGACGTTGCGCAAGCCCTGGGTGCACCACTCGGGGCAGGCGTACCGTACCTGGCTGCCCGGCGGGCGAACACAAGCACCTCCCCGGGGCGCCATCCCGCTCCTCTGCCGGGGCGCAGGGATCTTTCCGCGGCGTAGCGGCTTCTTTTCCTCCCGGCGCGCCATTGCGGTGTACCTTGAGGCCAGCGCCCGGCGCCGGTAGGGCCGGCGCTGATGCGCGTCCGGCGCTCAGGGTGAACGCTATCCGCCCTTCAGTCTGCGCTCGACGCGCTGCATGGCCCGCTGCGGGACCGTCCGGGCATCCACGGGGGAGCGTGAGGTGCGGCCGTGCGACGCACACCGATCATGCCCAACAGCCTGAGGGGCCTGCTCGTCTTCGCGATCGCGCTCACGCTTGCCGGCGCGATCGGCTGGCGGTTGCTGCTCCGCAGCTTCGTGCGGCGTTACTATGAGCAGACCTATGCGCCAATTCGATTAGCGATGACGGACGTGAGCGACTATCCGCCCGAACAGCATCTGCGCGACGTGCCCTGGATCGCTGCCGATGTCCCGGCCTGCCAATCCACCAGCCTGCAGATCATCGCCGCGCAGCGCGGCGCCCTCTGCTCCCGCGCGCATATTGATTTTCTCATGGCCTTCACCTACGGGTTCACCGCGATACCGGGAACGGGCACGTTCATTCCCGGCGGTGTAGACCCTGAAGTGGGCCTGCGTGACGCGGCGCCCTACCTTGGCCTGCGCCGGCGCTACTACGTGACCGACGACGCGGCGCTCTACGTTCGGGCGCTGCGTTCCTTGCTGGCCCGCGGCTACCCGGTGCGCGTGGCCCTGGACATGGGCGCGCTCTACGGCGCGTCCACGTTCATCGCCCACAGCGACGTGTTGATTGGCTATGACGCCGCCGGCTTCTACCTGTACGAGACCGTCTGCGTCCCGCCGGCCCCCTGTGCGCCGGGCGAGCGCCCGCCGGGCGAGATCGGGATCTACGTGACGGAAGCGCGCCTGCTGCGGGCGGTGACCAGCCTGGCGCGCCGGTTCGCCTATCCCTGGCGCTACTCGCTGACAATCTTCGAGCCAGGTCTGCAGGCCAGCGATCTGCGACCGGTCTGGAAGCGTCTGGCGAACGCCACGCTGGGCGGCAATCGCTACGGGCCGCCCACCGGCGTCGCGGTACTGGAGCGTGTCGCCGACCAGATCGAGCGGCAGGGATCGCGCTATCGCGCGGCGGCGATCACGCAGGCCCTGGAAAGCGCCGCGCGCTTCCGCCGCGACAACGCGCGCTACCTGCGCGAACACTTCCCGGACGAGGCCGATCTGGCCAGGGCGGCCGAACAGTTCGAGCAGGCGGCGGACAACTATGCCGCCGCGCTCACGGCGCTCGGCGGCGGAGTCGCCGACCAGCGCGCGGCCAGGCGCATCGCGACCGCGCTGCGCGAGGCGGCGGCAGCCGAGCGCGCGGCAGGGGCGGCGTTCGTGGCCAGGGCCACTGGTGGCGCGCAGTAAAGATTTCACGGCTCCACCAGTGGACCGATTACTATCAGGTAAAACACTGGCGAAGCGCAGAGCAAGGCGTCGAAGCGATCGAGCACCCCCCTGCGCCCCCAGAAGGGCGCTAGAGTCTTTTATGCCAGGCGCGCGCTTCCAGCTCGATTCGACCAGGTCGCCGACCTGCCCTGCGATCCCGAGCGCCGCTCCAACGCATGCGCCAGTCGCAAATGACCAGCCGATCGTCGCGCTCAACACCCCTCCCAACACGATGCCGCAGACGAATCCGCCGACGGCCCCGGCAATGGTCTTACCCGGGCTGATCTGCGGCGCAAGGAAGCGCCCGCCAGACAACTGCCCGATAATCTGGGCAAAGGCATCATTCCCGGCAACAATCAAATAAAGAAAAACGACCTGGAAGCCGCCATCCTCGCCGTACCAGATCCAGAGGAGCGGCGCCAGGCAGACAGGAAGGTACACCATCGCGCCCGCTACGCCCCACACGCATCGAAATGAACATTTCTTCATCGAGCGCCGGAATCACAAACGAAAAGCGCAGGGGACAAGGGCGTAGGGACGTATGGCGGCGATGGATATAAATCGCGGGCATCCGGCCACGTCCATGGATATGGGAGCATGGCATGCGCCTGTCCATTGGGCGTTTTCCATATTATACATAGGGATGCTATACTATACCCACTATCCTTGCACTTTTAACCACTGCTATGCGGCGAGCTGTCGGACAATAGCGGCGAAGGCTTCCTGATGCTGAAACTGCTGGCGGAGCCAATTGAGCAGATGAACCCGGTGGGCGCGCTGAATGGCGCGCTGGGCATCGCCAATCGTGACGTGCTGCTCAGGGGTAGCGGCCAGCCGAGCGCGCTCCTCTTCGAGGAAGACGTAGGTTGCCAACACCAGGGTCCAGAGGCGGACCATCGCCGTCGCGCTCATCAGCTGATACTGGTCGAGGCCGAGCAGTTCCCTGGCGTCGGCAAACAGCACCTCGATGTCCCAGCGCACGGCCAGATGGCGGATCAGGGTGGCAGCATCTGCCTCCAGGTCACTCGAGGCCCAGAAACGCACCTCCTTGAGCGGTGCATCGAGCGTGTCGCGCACGCGCATGACCTGGCAGCGTCCCAGGTTCCGCACCGTGGTTGTGACGACGTGAACCCGGACCACGCGCCCCGCTCCATCCTGGTTGGGCCACACCACCTGCTGGTAGTCGTTCTCGGTGCGCTTGCTCGCGTAGCTCTTCAGGTCCTGCCAACGCCATCCCCTCTTTGCCTGCGCGTCGGCAATCCGGAGCAGGTGGTTGGACTTCAGCCCGCTGCTGATACTGCAGCCGCGGGCTTTGGCCGTGCTCCAGATGCGCCTGGCGCTGTACCAACTGTCGAGCAAAACGTGGGTAGGGGTGTCGGCGGCAGGCTCGAAGGTTCGGATGCGCTCGGCCATCAGGTCACCCTTGCTGGCAAACACCACACCCTCTGCCTCACAAACCGCTTTCTGGCGGTACACCTGCGGCGCAAGTGGACAGCGACGACCGGCTACCACGTAGAGCGCCTGTACCAGGCTATGCCCGGTCAGCACCCGCCGCTCGGTCGTCGAGTAGTGCTTGCCCAGGCCTTCCATCTTCTTGCCGCGTCGCTTGTGCCGGGTCGAGTCATCGCCGATGAGGTAACCGGTCACGCGAGTTGCCTTCGGACGCCCACGTCGGCGGGGACGTTTGGCCCGCTGCTCTGCGTGCAGGGCCGCAATTTGCGGGGCGACCTGCTCACGAAAGCGGCGAAACCAGGTCGTCGCCACGCTGCTGGCGTCCCACGGCGCCTCGGCCAGAAAGCGACTCAGGCTCGCCACACTCCCGGCTCCGGCCACCGTGCGGAAGAGATTGCTCAGCGTTCGCGGGCCGTGACACAGCAGCAGGGCCACCAGCATGGTCACAAAATGCCGGTGTTGGGGGCGCGAGAAGCACTTCCAAAAGACCCCTGCATACTGGCGTACCCGCTCGTCCACGCATACAATTGGTATCCGCATCGCGCTTCTCCAGAGTTCAGGTGTGTGGTAACTCCTGTTGTACTGGATGGGGCGCGATGCCGCAACTCACCTCGAACATCCGAGCGAAATGGTTAAAAGTGCAAAGGTAGTGTACTCTTACAAGTACTTTTACGGCGACGGCTTTGGCAAGGACTTTCGCATCCTGAACCATAAAACCCGCACCGACCAGACGGAAACGTTCCTGCTGGGCAATCTGCTCTCTTTCTACGAGCAGGTGCGGCTCTACGAGGAGCAAACCGACGCCCTGCGTCCCTACAATCTGGAAAAGCCGCTGTGGGTGTTCGTCGGCGGCGCCGTCAACGCCGTGTATACCGAGAACAAGAAACCGCGCAGCGACGTGCTGACCGTCGTGCGTTTCCTGCACCGCGTCCTGAGCGACCGCGCCTGGGCGATCAACACACTGAGCGCGATTCTGGACGGCAAGACCGGTCTGGTTTCGCCGGATGGCAGCGATGTATTCGCCGGGCGATTCCCCTTTCTGCGTGAACCTGGGAGCGCAGGCGTCTCGCCTGCACACCCTGGGAACGCAGGACTCTCCGGCGTCTCGCCTGCACATCTCTACGACGACATCCTGCTACGCCTTTTCCACGTCCAGGGCGGCGAGGTCCTGCACCCGTCTGACGCAGCCTCTGCTTCCTGCGCCGCCGCTGCCGGCCTTTTCCACGTCCAGGGCGACGGGGGCCTGCACCTGTGCGACATCAAGAGCAGTCCCGGCGAACTGGGACTCAAAGCGGCCAACGCCGGGGACTATTTTGGCTTGATTTACATCGGCGACACGTCCGAATTCAAGAAACTGGTCGAGGCCGGCGCGCCGAAAATCGTTCTGGAACAGGACGCTATCGCCGCTTCCCTGTTCGAGCGCATCAACCGTCCCGATTCCGGCCTGCACGTGCTCATCGGCGCCAAAAAATTCATGGAAGGCTGGAACTCCTGGCGTGTGGCCAGCATGGG
>DAOUDA010000085.1:0-10148 GCA_034431835.1 Chloroflexaceae bacterium
GTCGCTGCGCGCAGCATCATCACGCGATACACCACTGCTTCACTCCGGTGGACGGCGGGGACCGATCGCTCCAGCAGGGTCGCGCCCTCAAGAGGGGGACGGCCTCACCGCCGACGACTACATGATACCAGGGGGGCGGGAGGCGTGCAGAACCCTGGTTTTTCCACACCCTGCCCGGTAGACGGGATGCAGGAGATCGCCGGATGCGAGCCTTTGCCGAGTTGTATGCCGCGCTGGACGAGACGACACGGACCAGTGAGAAGGTCGCCGCCCTGGCGCGCTACTTTGCCGCTGCGCCGCCTGCCGACGCGGCGTGGGCGCTCTACTTTCTCAGCGGGCGCAAGCCACGCCAGGTGATCGGGTCGCGCCGTCTGAGCGAGTGGGCCATCGAGGCTGCCGGCGTCCCCGCCTGGCTCTTCGGGGAGTGTTACGATGCGGTGGGCGACTTTGCCGAGACCGTCGCTCTGCTGCTCGCCGATACGCCGCTGGCCGCCGCAGGCGCGCCCGCCGGTCTGGCCCTGTGGATCGAGGAACGCCTGCTGCCCCTGCGCGAGGCCGATGAGGCGACCCAGCGGGCGGCGGTGTTGCGGGCCTGGTCCGAACTCGACCAGCCCCAGCGGTTTTTGTGGAACAAGCTGATCACCGGCGGCTTCCGCGTGGGGGTGTCGCAGCGACTGGTGGTTCGCGCCCTGGCCCAGGTGAGCGGGGTGGAGGATACGGTGATCGCCCACCGCCTGATGGGCGACTGGACGCCGTCCGCGGATTGGTACCGCGCCCTGCTCGCCGCCGAACGCGCCGACGCCGATGTGAGCCGGCCCTACCCCTTCTTCCTGGCCCACCCGCTGGATGATGACCCGGCCAGTCTGGGAGCGGTGGAGGAGTGGCAGGCCGAATGGAAGTGGGACGGCATCCGCGCCCAGCTCATCCGCCGCGCGGGGCGGTGCTTCCTCTGGTCGCGCGGCGAGGAGCTCATCACCGAACGCTTCCCCGAACTGGCCGAGGCAGCCGCGCGTCTCCCCGACGGCACGGTGCTCGACGGGGAGGTGCTGCCGTTCCGCGACGGGACGGTGCTGCCCTTCAGCCAGTTGCAACGCCGCATCGGGCGCAAGCAACTCACCCGCAGGATCCTCGCCGAGGTTCCGGTGGCGCTGTTTGCCTACGACCTGCTCGAGGTAGAGGGCCGTGACCTGCGCGGCGCGCCGTTGCGCGAGCGCCGCACGCGGCTCGAGCAGATACTTGACGCGGGCAACGACGCCATTCGCCTTTCACCCCTGGTGGCGGGCAGCACCTGGGACGAACTGGCCGCGGCGCGCGAGCGCAGCCGCGAGGTGAACGCCGAGGGGCTGATGCTCAAGCGCCGCGTCTCGCCCTACCGGGTCGGGCGGGTGCGGGGCGACTGGTGGAAGTGGAAGGTCGCGCCCTATACGGTGGATGCCGTGCTCATCTACGCCCAGCGGGGCAGCGGCAAGCGGGCCAGTCTCTACACCGATTACACCTTCGGGGTATGGGACGGCGATACGCTCGTGCCCTTCGCCAAGGCCTACTCCGGGCTGACCGACGCGGAGATCCGCGAGGTGGACGCCTTTGTGCGTCGCAACACCGTCGAGCAATTCGGTCCGGTGCGAACGGTGCGCCCGGAGCTGGTGTTTGAACTGGCCTTTGAGGGGCTACAGCCCTCCAATCGCCACAAGGCGGGCATTGCGGTGCGTTTCCCGCGCATCCTGCGCTGGCGCCGCGACAAACCGCCGCGTGAGGCCGATACGCTGGAAATGGTGAGGGCGATGTTGAGGGAAGCGTGAGTAGTGTGGAGGTGTGGAGGTGCGGAGGTGAAGCAGAGAGGGGAGCGTGATCTCCCCTCTCTGCTGAAGGAGTGCCAGCATCGGCGCTGCCAATCCCTCGGCGCTACTTCACCGCCTCCAGCAGCAACTCGGCGATGTCGCGGCGTTGCAGGGTCTCGTCGCGGCCGGTGTTCTTAGCGGCGTCCTCGAACATCACCATACAGAAGGGGCAACTCATCGCCAGGGTCTGGGGCTGGTTCTGGGTGAGTTGCTCCAGGCGGATGTAGTTGACCTGCTCCTTGCCCCAGCCCTCCAACCAGACGTTCCCGCCGCCGCCGCCGCAGCACATGGCCCGCTCACGGTTGCGCTCCGGGGCTTCGACCAGCTTGACGCCGGGGATGCTCTGCAGCACCTCGCGCGGCGGTTCGAACACGTCGTTGTAGCGCCCGATGTAGCAGGGGTCATGGTAGACCACGGTCTGGTTGATCGGCCGGACAGGTTTGAGCTTGCCGCTCTTCACCAGTTCGTCGAGCAACTGGGTGTGGTGCACGACCTCGTACTCGGTACCGGCCCCGCCGCCAAACTGGGGATACTCGTTCTTGATCGTGTTGAAGCAGTGGGGGCAGGTCGTCACGACGCGCTTGAAGCGGTACTGCTTCATCGTCTCGATGTTCTGCTGCACCTGGGACTGGTACAGCAGTTCCTCGCCCATACGCCTGGCCGGGTCGCCGTTGCAGGTCTCCTCGTCGCCGAGGATGGCGAAATCCACGCCAGCGAGCTGCATCAGTTGGACAAAGGCGCGGGCGACGCGCTTGCTGCGTTCGTCGTAGCTCGGGGCGCAGCCGACCCAGTAGAGGACCTCAGCCTCTTCCTTTTCGGCCATCACCGGCACATCGAGCCCTTCGGCCCAGGCGGTGCGTTCGCGCTGGGGCAGGCGCCAGGGGTTGCCGGCCCGCTCGATGCCCTCGAGCACCCGCTTGACCCCGGCGGGCACCTCGCTGGCGATCATCGTCAGGTGGCGCCGGGCGCCAACAATGTCGTCCACATGCTCGATCATCGCCGGGCACTCGTAGACGCAGGCGTAGCAGGTGGTGCAGCTCCAGAGTTCATTCTCGGTGAACAGGTTGCCGTAGAGCGGCACGGTCTCCACGTCAATCGCGGCGTGGCCGTTACCGTTCCCATTGCTCTTCCCATGCTCCTCGCCCGCCTCCAGCTCCGTGACCTGCTTCACCGTGCCGTCCTTGAAGCGGATCGGCTCCTGGCGCATCAGGTCGTGCAGCTTGGTGATAATATACTTCGGCGACAGGTCGGCGCCGGAGGCGTGGGCCGGGCAGTTGGCCTGGCAGCGTCCGCAGCGCATACAGGCATCCAGGTCGAGGCGCTGCTTCCAGCTCAGGTCGGCGAGGGTGGCGACACCCAGGCGCGGCTCGTCCTTCTCGATCTCCGCCTCCAGGTCAGGGATGGGGTCGAGGGCGCCCTGGGGGGTGGTGTCGCGGAAGAAGGTGTTGAGGGGCGTGTAGAAGATGTGTTTGAACTTGCTGAAGGGCAGGGTGGCGATGAAGGCGGCGGTGGCGCCGGCGTGGGTGAACCAGAGCAGTTGATGCAATCCCAGGGCCACAGGACTGCCGTCGCCCAGACCGATGGCGCGGAACAACCCGGCCAGGCTGAAGCCCACAAAGGCCAGGGGCGCCCAGCTCTGCTCGTAGGTGAACGTCAGGCACTGCTCGTGGCTGGGCCAGCACTGATTGGCGATGCGTAGCCCTTCGATGAGGAACCCGCCGATGCCGAGGAACAGCAGCACGGCGAGCACCCAGGCGTCGGTGCGGCGGCTGTCGAGGCGCGGCTCCTTGCGCTGGTAGCGCCGCAGGGCCGCCCAGAGCAACCCCAGCACGAAGACCAGGCCCAGGGTATCGAGAATGATCTCATACGCCTGGTAGAAACCGCCAACCAGGATCTTGCCGGCTTCCTCGCCCATCAGCGGGACGGTAAAATCCTCTTCCACGGCGATGATATCCGTGCCGATGAAGAGCGCCAGGAAGCCGAAGAAGATCAGCGCGTGCATCGAGCCGGGCCGGCGGTCGCGGAGCACCTTCTTCTGGCCGAACAGTTGCACCAGAAACTCCGCCGCCCGGGAGGGAACCTGGTCGAGCCGGGGATCGGGGCGCCCTTTGCGCCAGCGGCCAATGTCGCGGATAATGCCCCAGGACATCACGACCGTGGTGATGATGATAAGGCTGTAGAGGAAGAGCGAGCCGTAGGGCTGGGGGATGTTCCAGTAGATCTCGCGGAGCGCAATGACTTGCTCTTGCTGCATGGTGCCGCTGCACCTTTCTAGAGCTTCGGGCCGTGGAATTCTTGCGTATCATAACATCTGGTTCGTAGAGCGTCAAAGCGAGGTTTGTTAACGAAATGCGCGACGATCATCACTATTTGGACGAGATAGGCTTGCTGGAGGCCCTGCTGCGCATCCCCTCGCCTTCGGGGCAGGAGGCCGCGGCGGCCCGTTTCCTGGTAGAACAGATGCGTTCGTTTGGCTGGGAGGCCTTTGTTGATGCCGCGGGCAACGCGGTGGGGCTGGTTGGCGCGACGGGGCCGCTGGTGGCGCTGCTGGGGCACATCGACACGGTACCCGGCGCCGTTCCGGTGCGGATCGAGGCGGGCAAGCTCTACGGTCGCGGAGCAGTGGACGCCAAGGGGCCGTTCGTGGCCTTCATCGCCGCGACGCGCCGCGCCGAACTGGCCGGGCGCCTGCGCTGCCGCGTCGCGCTCATCGGGGCTACCGAGGAGGAAGCCGCCACTTCCCGGGGCGCGCACTACGCTCGTGACCGCTATGCACCCGCCTTTTGCGTGATTGGCGAACCGAGCGGCTGGGATCGGGTGACCCTGGGCTACAAGGGACGCTTGCTGGTACACTACCGCCTGGAGCAACCCGCGGCCCACAGCGCCGGCGAGTTGCCCGCCGCGCCCGAAGCGATGGTGGCCTTCTGGCGGGCGGTGGAGGCCCATTGCGCCGCTTACAACGCCGGGCGCGAGCGGCTCTTCGACCAGTTGATCCCCTCGCTGCGGCGGGTGGTCAGCGGCGGCGACGGCCTTACCGACTGGGTAGAGGCCACGGTGGGCCTGCGTCTGCCCGAAGGGGTCGATCCGGCGACCCTGGCCGAGACGCTTTCCACCCTGGCCGGTGGGGCCGACCTGCGCTTCGAGGGCGCCTGTCCCGCCTTTCGCGGCCCGCGCACGACGCCGCTGGCGAGCGCCTTCGTGCGGGCCATTCGCGCCCAGGGGGGCCAGCCGGGCTTTCTCCACAAAACCGGCACCGCCGATATGAACGTAGTGGGCCCGGTCTGGGGCTGCCCGATCGTCGCCTACGGCCCCGGCGACTCGCGGCTCGACCATACGCCCGATGAGCATCTGGACCTCGCTGAGTTCCAGCGGGCCATCGCCGTGCTGGTCGAGGTCCTGGCGGGGTTAACCTGAACGTGGGGAAACCGGGTTTCCCCATTCCCCTGCCGGATGGGAGGGTGAAGCCTTTCCAGGAAAACCCTTTCGCATCCCACCGGGACATGATCGATTCGAACAAGTGTTTCACGTGAAACAGGCCGGAGGGAGGGGCGTGGGGAAACCTGGTTTCCCCGCACCCTCGCGGGCTGGAAAGGTCTGGGAGGGCCGGGTCCGCCGAGACCTCCCCTGAGAGGATGGGAGCGTGTCCGTGATCCTGATCACCGGAGCGGGCGGTTACATCGGGCGGAGCCTTGCCCGCGCCCTGCGCGCCCGCGGGGCCGCCGTGCGTGGTCTCGACCGCGATGGCGCCGCGCTGGAGACGCTGGTCGCCCTGGGGGTCGAGTCGCTGCTCGCCGATGCCAGTGAAGCCTCGGCGCTGGCGGCGGCCCTGAAGGGGGTGGAGGTGGTGTACCATCTCGCCGGCTCGGCCCTGGGCAGCCCGGCGACGATCCGGCGCTCGAATGTGGGTGGCGCGGAGGCCCTGGCCGCGGCCTGCGCGGGCCGGCGGCTACGGGCGGTGGTCTTCGCCAGCAGCGGGGCGCTCTACCCCAGCGGTTCGGGCTGGCTCACCGAGGAGACGCCGCCCGCGCCGGCCTTTCATTACGCCCGGGCCAAAGCCGAGGCCGAGCGGGTGCTGCTGGAAGCGTACCGGCGCGATGGCACGCCAACGCAGATCGCCCGCATCGCCGCGGTGTACGGCCCGGATAGCCCGGCGTTGATGGTCGAGCAGGTGCGGCGGGGGCGCTTCCCGCTCATCGGCGGCGGGAAGGGCTATGCCTCCAACATCCACCTCGATGATCTGATCGAGGCCCTGCTGGCCATGCCCGAGCAGGGTCAGGCCGGGCGGATCTACAATCTGGCCGATGATCGCCCCGCGCCCATTCGCGAGTTTTACGACTACCTGGCGGCCCTGCTCGGCGCCCCGCCCCCGCCCTCCATGCCTCCCCTCGCCGCGCGCGCCCTGGTGCGACTGCTCGGCGTCGCTAGTCGCCTGCGCGGGCGGCCCAACCCGCTGCCGGTGGATCTGGTGGCCATGGCTTCGGTATCGCACCGTATGGCGAACCGGCGCATGCGCGAGGAGCTGGGGGTGCGCTTGCGCTATCCCTCGTACCGCGAGGGCCTGCCGGCGGCGCTGGGTGTTGAGGTGACGTTGAGGTGAGAATGCACCGCGCAGACATACAGACCACCCCCTGCCTTACGGCAATGTGATGAACTCGGCCGAAGCCCACCCCTCGCCCCCCTCGAAGCCAATCCGGTACCAGGTGATCCCGCCCGCCGTGCGTGTGTCGAAGACTTTGACCTGCGTCCCCTCGGGCAGGCGTGCGATGATCGCGACGTCGGCGCCCGGGCCGGCGCGCACCCTCAACTGGTTCGGCGCCACACCCTGCACGACCCCGGGCCGCCAGGCAGGTTCGGGCGCCGTGGACACCGGCGATGTTTCAGGGGCCGCCGGGGCGCTCCCGCTTCCTGCAGAGCCGCCAGGAGCCATCCCTTCGTGCAAGGCCGATCGAACTGGCGACCACCGTGCCCAGGGCCGTGTCGACCAGAGCGGCCGGGGGGCTTTCCAAAAGCGCACGGCCCTATCCTCACCGCTTGAGACCAGGATCCGGCCGTCGGCGGTGAAGCTAAGACTACGCACCGAACCTGTATGGGCCTCAAGGCTCTGGACGAGCCTGCCGTCGGCCACGCGCCAGAGCCGAACCGCCAGGTCGTCGCCCCCTGAGGCAAGGGTCAGGCCAGTGGGGCTGAAAGCCAGGGCCCGTACCGGGCCGCTGTGGCCCTCAAGCTGGTGGAACTGGCGCCGGGCCGCTGTGTCCCAGACCCTGATGGTGCGGTCGATCCCGCCGGTGACGATCAAAGACCCGTCGGGGCTGAAGCGCACACTGGTGACGGCCCCCTCGTGGGCGGGGAAGCTGTGGAGCCGCTCGCCGTCGGCCCGGAACAGGAGCAAGGCGCCTGTGCTGTCACCGCCTGCCAGTGCCGCGCCGTCGGGGCTCCAGGCCAGGGCGCCGACAGCGCCCTCGAAACCCTCGATACGTGCGACCTCTTTGCCCTCGGCGACATTCCAGACGCGGACGGTCCCATCGGCGCCGCCTGTGGCTACCTGGTCGCCGCCCGTGCTGAAAGCTACAGCCGTGACCTGGCCCTCATGGCCACTCAAGGTGCGTTCCACAGTGCCGTCGACGGCGCGCCAGATCCGGGCGCTGCCGTCGGCATGAGCACTGGCCCAGTATGTGCCGTCGCGACGCCAGGTGGCCGCCAGCACCCGCTCGGCCCGATCACTTGCGGTGGGCTGTGGCAGGGCCGGCTGCAGATCGGGCGGCAGGTTCAGGGTACGTCCGAGCAGGCGCGGGGCGCCGACCAGCGGCAGACCGGGATTGAACGCCAGGGCGTAGATCGTCGCGCCGCCTCCTGCGCTCAGTTCGGCCCGGCCTTCCAGCCCCCTGACGAAGCCGGGGGCCGCGACCAGGCTGGTGTGCCAGCAGAGGGCGTCGGTGGCCCGCGCCAGTTCAGGGTGATTGGCTAGCAAGGCCTGCAACTCTACGTCCTGCGGGTAGCGGGCCTCAAGCTCGAGGGTGACGCGGGCGGCCGTGACAGGGTCGCCACCAGAGAGCGCAGCGCGGATCGGAGCATAGTAGCTTTCTTCGAGTTGCTTTGGCAGGCCTGCCTCGGGCTGCTCGACCACAACGGCGAGGCTCGGGTCGAGCAAGTCGCGAGCCGCGGCGGCCCAGTTGCGCACCTGGGTGTCGCCCCCGCTGGAGACCAGGGCCGAGCCATCGGGCGCGAAGGCCAGGCCCGTCACCCGATCGCTGTGGCCCTCGAGGCTCTGGAGTAACTGGCCGTCGCTAAGCCGCCAGAGGTAGATGCGCCGGTCAGCGCCGCCGCTGGCCAGGGTCTGTCCGTCGGGGGCGAAAGCGAGGGCTGCGACAGGGTCGGCCTGGTGGCGCATAATGTGGATGAGCCGCCCACCGTCGAGAGCCCAGACCCGCGGACTGCCGTCCTCATAGCCGGCTGCCAGGAAGTCCCCGGCCGGATCGAAGGCCAGCACGCCAGCCCCCGCAAGGCCCGCCGCGTTGGGGTCGAGGCGCACCAGGGCCTGGTCGACCAGACTCCAGAGGCTGATGCTCCCATCGGCATCGCCCGCGGCCAGTCTTCGGCCATCTCCGCTGAAGGCGACGCTGGTCAACGGACGCTCGGCAGCCAGTTCGCCGGCCGGCTGGGCAAGTTCGGCGGCCCAGAGGCGCACGAACTGGTCGGCGCCCGCAGTGGCGATCAGCGCCCCGTCAGGGCTGAAGGCGACGGCGTTCACCTTGCCTGTATGGGCGCCAGCCTGCCTGGGCGAGGCGAGTTGCCCCGCCGCGGCGACGTACACGCCGCCGTTCGACCCGTTCACCAGGACGTAGCGGTCGCCTGTAGGGCTCAGGGCCGCCAGAACGGTGTCACGCGGCAGTTCGACGTCCGCGCCGCCCGTAACTGCCACTGTCCCATCGGCCCCTACGCTGAAACGACGCTCGTGGAGAGTCGGTGCGCCGATGATGATGATGCCGCTCTCCACGCCGAGGCTGTGCTTATCTGGTGGCGGTCGCGTTGACGTGGAGACCGAAGACGCCGAAGAGGTAGGCCGTTGTCCAGTAGAGGGCGGGGAAGAGCACCAGCGGCACGGCGACGGCGCCGAAGACCGTGCTGAGCAGCGCACTGCTGAGCATGCCGAAGGCCATGGTCGCCAGGAACTCAAAGATATACAGGGTCATCACACGGCGGCGAAGTTAGCGCTGGCGATGCGCAGGTTGGTAAACACATCGAAAAAGACGCCAACCTTGCCTGTCGCCGCGTAGCGCACCATGGCCACCCGATACAGCGGGTAGGTCGCCAGCCAGTAGACAATCGGCAGAATCACCGAGACCAGAGCGGCCAGGCCCAGGTCGGCGAGCAGCGCCCCGAAGCTGATCGCGTCGCCGGTGACGGTCTGGAAGAGCCAGAAAAGCACCGTCAGGCCGACCTCGATCGGCTTGAAGCCGAAGAGGGCCAGCAGGAAGATCTGGGGCAGGAAGTACAGCCCGGTCATCGCCCAGAGGATCAGCCCGTCGGCAAAGAAGCGCCCAAAGTCCCGCAGGTCGGGTATGGGCTGGGGCTCGTTCCGCGAAACGCGGCGCACGACGTCCAGTCGCCAGCCGCACATAATGATGAAGTTGAACACCGGCACGAAGTGCACCAGCGGCAGCCATCACATACGCTCGAGCCAGTCGGGGTGCTGGAAGGGCCAGATCAGGGCCCGCAGGTAGTCGGGACGCTCAGGATCGGCCGGGGCTATCGGCTCCACGGGCGTACTGCCGCCAGGCTTCACCGTAATCGTCGGCGAGGCCGGGCCGGGGGGCGGGGCGCTCGCCTCGCCGATCAGGGGTGTGCCGCAGCCTGCGCAGAAGCGATGCTCAAACTGATTCAGTGCTCCGCAAGATTGGCAGTTAGAGGTCGAACCGCCACCCAACGATGGTGAAACCACTTGCATCGACGTCCCAGCTCCATTCCGTACTGTCGTTTGATGTATAGTACCGAGCCACTTTCTACTTTGCAAGACCCCAGGTGGTTAAGTTCCTGTATAATGACGGAACTGTAACTTGCCGCTTGCCCTTTGCCATTTGAATGTCACCGGGTTTTTCAGGCATGGTTTCGCTGCGCAGCCGTTTGGGTTGCCGTTCGGGAGAGGTGCGGAGGGCGCAGCCCTCCACGATCCGCTGGTTCCGCCCCCGGCGGCGGCTAGTACTCCAACGAAGGTTGGCCTTCTGCCGCATCAGTACGCTGTACGCCTGTCACCCTGAGCGGAGGCGTAGCCGGAGCGAAGGGTCCCGGTTTGGCATCAAAGCCGGGATTCCT
>DAOUDA010000086.1:0-34505 GCA_034431835.1 Chloroflexaceae bacterium
CCCCCCCCCCCCCCCCCCCCCCCCCCCCCCCCCCCCCCCCACCCTCCCGTTACACGGATGGCGCGGCGCCGGCATCGGTAGCGCCGACGGCCTGGCCGTTGGAACTCACCACACCGGCCTGGACGGCAAGACCGCCCGCTTCGGCGATGGCCGCCAGCAGCGCGGCGGATGGGCCGCCTCCATCGTTGGCCGGGAGTTGGATCGGGCCACGTTCCGTCGGACCGGCGCGACCCTCTTCGTGCTCGAGCGTTCGCACCCGCGCCGCCTGTTCGTCGATTGCGATGGTGATACGCATTGTTGCCTCCTGTGCTTCCTCCGGGAAAAGCAAGGGGAAACCAGGTTTCGCCTTGCTCGTATCAGTTCATAATCGCGTAGCGCGCCTCGATATTGACCGGATTGGCGCTGACGTTGCGGATACTGATCCAGTAGGTGATATGTGTTGGTGAGGCGCGCTCGACCTCTACGTCCCAGTCGATCTGAGGGCCGCCGCCGGATTGCGGCGACGTAGAGACAACGTTCCAGACGACGTGCCAGTTCGCGGGCCAGCTATGGGTGAACCAGCGCCGGGTCTGATTGGCCGGAACGCTTCCGGTGAATTGAACACCGATACGCATACGTGTCTCCTTGATGCTAAGGTGCGAACCAGGGCTTACCAGCCAAGAACGGCGTAGCGAGCCTCGATGTTGACCGGCACGTTCGTCAGGTTGGTAATCTCGATCCAGTAGGTAATGTGGCGGTCGGAGGCGCGCTCAACCTGCACGCGCCAGCGGATCTGCGGGCCGCCGGGGGTGACGCTGGTGGGCACGACCGTCCAGATCACGTGCCAGTGGGCCGGCCAGCTATGGGTGAACCAGCGGCTGGTTTGATTGGCCGGCACGACACCGGTGAACTGCACGCCGATCCAGGTGCGGGTCGGCAGCACATAGTCAATCATCTGACGCATATTGGGCCGGTTGCCGATCCGCTGGGCGGCGGGGCGGCCCGGAGCGTCTTGCTGGGGTGAACCGGTGGCGCGCAGCACCTCGCGCGCGCGGGCGGGGCTCATCGGGATGCGTCCGGCGGCGCCGAGCACTCCCTGGACCCCGGCAATGGCCCCGACGACGATCGGCGAGGCGCTCGATGTGCCGCTGAAGGTGTCGGTATACCAGAGATCTTCGTTCGAGCCGCCCTGCAGATCGCCGTAGCCGGTGGTGGTCACCTCGCGCCCCCAGCCCTGAGCATCAACCAGAGCGCCGTAGTTTGAGAAGCCCAGGCGCGAGCGGTCGGGGCCGTGGTTCCGCCCGTGGGTGCCGGGGGGCGGCGCGCCGGCGCCGACCACGATTGCGCCCGAGTCGAGGGGAGCGCGGCGGTAGGGGTTGCGCCACCAGGAGGGAAAGGGGCCGAAAGGGGCGGGTGGGTTGGTGTCGTAGATCGCGTCATCGAGGTTCTCCTGGCCGTTTCCGGCGGCCTCGACGACGATGACGCCCTTGTTGACCGCGTAGCGAATAGCCTGGTAGTCATCGGGCCACCACTCTATGGCGACGTAGCCGGCCTGATCAAGACGTGGGGCGAAGTTATGGCGCGGGCCGGCGCGGTGCAACTCGATCAGGATCACGTCGCCGGGGTTAAGCAGATCGGCGGCCTGGCGGATCGCCCCGGCGCTGCCAACGCCGCCAAAGATCGAAATGGCGCGTACATTCGCATCGGGGCAGATCCCGGTGATGCCAAAGGTGTTGCGATCGCCGCCAAACTCGCCGATGACCGCGGTGCCATGATTGCGCCAGCCGAGGTCGCTCGAAGCGGCGCCGAAGACCATCCCGCCCTGATTCTGGGCCAGATCCTCGTGAGTGAAACGCCAGGCGCCTTCGATATCGATGATACGCACGCCGGCGCCGCTGCCGCCGGGCCGCGTCCAGGCAAAGCGCGCGTCAATGCCTTCGGGGGCGGCATTGAGATAGCCCTGGCGGCTGGTAAAGTCCGGCGTGGCGGCCGGCTCTTCGGGCCGCGGCGACATATCGTTAATGCCAGGCTCGCCTCGCGGCAACTCCACCTCGGTCAGCACAGCAGGGCTGGCAGGCGGCTTCACGTAGGCGGCTTCCACGGTGGGCAGTTCCTGCAGCCGCCGGGCCAGGTCCTCAAGACGCTCATCCGGCGCATCAACGCGATAAAACGTAACCTCGGCAGGCAGGGCTCCCGCCGCCGCCCCGGCGCCGAGCGCCTCAGGGGGCGCTTCAGGGGCCGCGGTGAAGAGCCGGTGCATGGCGCCGCCCGCCTCCGATACGATCCTGGACAGATCAACGGGTGCAGCGCCAGGGACAGGGGCGCCCTCCTCGGCTCGCGTGATGACGATCAACTCGCGCTCCAGTTCCATGGGCTCCTCCTTGAGGGTATTCGCTTGTAACATTACGGCAGGGCGTCAGGGGGCTTCAGGTAAGCCGACTCGACGCCCGGTGTCTGCTGCAGACGGGCCACCAGCGTGGGGGCCGCGTCGGCGGCGATGTCAACCACAAACGTTCGAGCCAGAATGGGGTCAGACGCTCGGGGGTCCAGCGGGCGCAGATTGGGGGCTGCCTCCAGTACCGTTCGTGATGCCGCGGTGGGTGCGCTCTGACCCTTCAGGGCCGCGGCCAGGCTCTCCTGGGCGATCACAATAACCTGCACGGTTTTCCCCTCGCCGGTACGGGTGGGCGTTGGCGCCGGGGTGGCGGTTGCACAGGCCACGAACATCGAGGCGAGTAGCAACCACGCGAAAGATGCCAGCCCGCGCCGCATGATGTTCCTCCAGATGTTGGCGCAAGCGACCAGTATTTTCAGGTGGATGACCCTTGAAGGAACGACATCCCACGTTTCAAGTATAGCACTGGCAGCGAGTTTATCAAGTTAAGATCTGGATAATATTCTCAGATGATATGAAAAGCCGCTGCAAGGGATACGAAGATGGGGAGGGTGTGGGGAAAACAGGTTTCCCCATGCCCCGCCAATCGGCTCCTGTCATGTAAGAAAGGCGTGGTAGGCCGGGTTGTCGCTCTGGTCAACATAGTGGTACCCCAGGCGGTCGAGCGAGGCGTGAAAGCGGTCGAGGTCGGCGGCGGGCACCTGAATGCCGGCCAGGACGCGACCGTGGGCGCTGCCGTGGTTGCGGTAGTGAAACAGGCTGATGTTCCACGACTCGTCGAGCGACTCGAGGAACTGGAGCAGCGCGCCGGGGCGTTCGGGGAACTGGAAGCTGTAGAGGCGCTCGTTGACGGCCTCGGGGGCGCGCCCGCCAACCATGTGACGCAGGTGCACAATCGCCAGTTCGTTGCTGGTCAGGTCGAGCACCTCGTAGCCATGGGCGATGAGGCGGGCGACGGTGGCGCCGCGCTCCTCGGGATGGGCCAGTTCGATGCCCACGAAGACGCGCGCGTCGGGGCGGGGGGCATAACGGTAGTTGAACTCGGTGATGTTGTGGCGCCCCAGGTCGCGGCAAAAGCGCTTGAACGAACCGGGGCGCTCGGGAATGGTCACTGCCAGCAGGGCTTCGCGCTGTTCGCCGATTTCGGCCCGCTCGGCCACGTGGCGCAGGCGCCCGAAGTTCATGTTCGCTCCGCAGGTGAGGGCCACCAGAGCTTCCTCGCGCACCCCCCGTTCGGCGACGAAACGCTTGAGCCCGGCCACGGCCAGGGCGCCGGCCGGTTCCTGAATACTGCGCGCGTCGTCGAACACGTCTTTGATCGCCGCGCAGACCTCGTCGGTGGTGACCCGCACGATCTCGTCCACGTACTCGCGCACCAGGCGGAAGGTATGCTCGCCGACCCGCCGCACTGCCACGCCGTCAACGAAAATACCGACGTTGGCGAGGGTGACCCGCTCGCCGGCATGGAGGCTCTGGTACATCGCGTCGGCGTCGTCGGGTTCGACGCCGATCACCGCGATCTCCGGGTTGATACTTTTGAGAAAGACCGCGACGCCCGCGGCCAGCCCGCCGCCGCCGACGGGCACGAAGACGCGGTAGCGTTCGGCGCGCATCTGCTGGGAGATTTCCAGACCGACGGTGCCCTGGCCGGCGATGACCAGCGGGTCGTCGTAGGGGTGAACAAAGGCCAGCCCGAGTTGCCGCTGCAGGGCGTAGGCGTGGGCCTCGGCGTCGCTGTAGCTGTCGCCGTGGAGCACCACTTCGGCGCCGCGGGCGCGGCAGGCGTTGACTTTGATCTCCGGCGTGGTCACTGGCATCACGATGACGGCGCGGATGCCGAGGCGCTGGGCCGAGAAGGCCACCCCCTGGGCGTGGTTGCCGGCGGAGGCGGTAATGACGCCCCGTTGCCGTTCCTCTGGTGAAAGGTGGGCGATGCGGTTGTAGGCTCCGCGGAGCTTGAAGGAAAAGATGGGCTGCAGGTCCTCGCGCTTGAAGAACACCTGGTTGTTCAGGCGCGCCGACAGGGCCGGGGCGAGTTGGAGCGGCGTTTCCACGGCGACGTCGTAGACCCGGCTGGTGAGAATGCGTTGCAGGTATTCGATGTTCAAGGTTGGCTCTCTTGATTCTGGCTCTTACTGCTGCGCCGACCGCATACGCGCAGCCCGGGCCTCATCGAGGTAGGCGGACGATGAGCATGGGCGTTATTATACCGGTATGGCGCGATCTGTCAGGGCAGGGAAGCGCGGGTTCACCTGTTTGGGTAGCGAATTGTTCGTAGTACGCAAGATCCGTCAACTCTTTGCACAGAACCGAAGGATTTCAAGGGAATTTTTACCCCATCAGAAAGCCCTGAATCGCCGCTTCAACCTTTTGTCCACCTTTTGCATATAGTGCGGTGGTGTTGACTTTTATGCTATAATCTCGGTGCATGATCGTAGTATGTAGTTCGCACTACGACGTTCCCCCCACCTGCGGATGCTGAGATCAAACGTGGATACCACCCAGCACAAAGCGCGTTTGCGCCAGTACTTCAACGGGGTAGGCTTCGAACGCTGGTCGGCGATCTACGGTGAGGCGCGGCTCTCGCCCATCCGCCGTTCGATCCGCGACGGGCACACGCAGATGCTGGCTCTGGCGGAGGAGTGGCTGGATGCCGAGGGACGTGGCCGTGAAGGTGTGGCCCTTGATGCGGGCTGCGGCACGGGGTTGTTCAGCCTGGCCCTGGCGCGCCGGGGCATGCACGTGACCGCGGCGGATCTGGCGCCGCAGATGGTCGCGGCCACGCGGGAGGCGGCTGAAACCGCCGGCCTCGCCGGGCGCGTTGATGGTCTGGTCGCCGATCTGGAGGAGTTACAGGGGCGCTTCGCAGTGGTGGCGTGCTTCGATGTGCTCATCCACTACCCGCCCGGGCCGTTTGAACAGATGCTGCGCCACCTGGCCGATCTCTGCACCGATACCCTGCTTTTTACCTACGCGCCGTATAGCCCGCTGCTCGCGGCGATGCACCGCGTGGGCGCCTTCTTTCCGCACGGCCAGCGCCGTACCGATATTCAAATGATCCCCGATGACCTGGTGCGCGCCACCCTCGCCGCCTGTGGTCTGTCCATCCGCCGCGCCCGGCGGATCAGCAGCGGCTTCTATCACGTCACGCTCATCCAGGCCATGCGCACGTGAACAGTGATGTTCGGGCCGCGGCGAACAGGGGCCCCGCGCGGGAGGGTCGGGGAGGGCGGCGCCCTCCCAGGAAAAACTCTTTTCACTCCTTTGTTGTATGGCAGGTCATGTTAAGTCCTTTTGTTAAGGTAGTGTAAATTATTTTTTATCATGGTGTAGTCCGTAATCTGTACTACTTCGCACAAGGAAAGGGGAGGCTATGCGAAAACTCTTCGGATTGGCGCTGGCGGCGGCAGCGGGCTACGCCCTGTGGCGCTGGTACGAGCGCGAGACGTTGCTGGAGGGCGAGGGCACGGTGCATTTGCAGAGCGAGCACGAGCACTTCCATCTGCACGTCGATCTGCCGCCGGGGATGGAGATCCAGCCCGGCGATACCCTGGAAATCGTCTCGCTGCCCCGCATTCATGGCCAGACCCACGGCGAGATTACCTATACCAGTCCCATCAAGCTCTACAAGGCGAGCTGGCTGCGGCGCAACCTGATCAAGAAGAGCAGCCTGGTTGAGGTGAATGAACTGGTGGAACACCCCTAAGGAGGAGCTATGGAGCAGATGCCCGATCTGAGCGTCACGACGCGCCATGCCCTGCAGGAGGCCATCCTTACCCCGCGCTTTTATACCACTGATTTTAAGGCCATTGACGCGCTCGATATCGATCGGAACGGTCTACGCGATGAGTTTGAGTGGATCCGCGAGGAGTTTGAGCGCGATTATAACCGCAATCACTTCAAGCGCAATGAGGAGTTCCTGGCCAACTTCGATGATATGCCCGTGCGGCAGTTGTTCATCGAGTTCCTCGAGCGCTCCTGCACCGCGGAGTTCTCCGGCTGCATCCTCTACGCCGAGATGGTCAAGCATCTGAAGGACCCGACGATGCGGGCCATTTTCCGCTGCATGAGCCGCGATGAGGGCCGTCACGCGGGCTTCCTCAACAAGACCATGGCCGACCTGAACGTGGCGCTCGATCTGAGCGTGCTCCAGAAGCGCAAAAAGTACACCTACTTCCAGCCGAAGTTCATCTTCTACACCGTCTATCTCTCCGAGAAGATCGGCTACTCACGTTACATTCATATCTACCGCCATCTGGAGAAGCATCCCGACCATATTATCCACCCGATCTTCAAGTGGTTCGAGCAGTGGTGCAACGATGAGTACCGCCACGGCGAGTTCTTCTCGATGCTGATGCGCAGCCAGCCCGAACTGCTGAACAAGCCTGCCAATCGGCGCTGGATCCGCTTCTTCCTCCTGGCGGTGTACGCCACCATGTACCTCAACGATTGCCGCCGCGCCGATTTCTACCGCGCCCTGGGCCTCGACTGGCGCAAGTACGACCAGGATGTCATTCGCCTCTGCAACCGGATCTCCACCCAGGTCTACCCCGAGACCCTGCCGGTCGACGATCCGCGCTTCTTCCGCCACCTCGACAAGGCCGCCGAGTACGATGCGCGCGCCAATGAGCTGGCCAACCGCGGCGGCGCGGTGAACCAGGCCCAGGCCGCGCGCCTGCGCGCCGCGATTGTGCTGCGCCTGCTGGCGACCTACCGCCTGCCGCCGTTGCCCACCAGCGAGGCGACGAAGTGGCGCGGTCTGGAGGGCTTCCCGAACTATCCCGGTCCGGGCTGGCAGGCCCGGCGCGTCGCCGCCGCCGATTAAGCAGTGAGGAACGCCGATGCGCATCGTCTTTCTCACCATTGATGGTAACCACGCCGCCGCCCTGCGCCAGGCAGCGGTGCGGCTCCGCGCCGAGCATGGGGTGGAATTGACCCCCGCCTGCTACGATGCCGCCTCGCTGCGTGATGAGGAGGGCTGGCGGCGCCTGGAGCGCGACGTCGCCGGGGCGGCCTTCGTCTTCGGCGCGCGCCTCTTCGGCGAGGAGTACGTGCGCCCGCTGGAGCGTCTGCTCGAGCGGGCCGCCTGTCCGGTGTTGATTATCACCTCGAACCCGGCGCTCATTCGCCAGACGCGCATCGGCAAGTTCGTGCTGGCGGCCCGCGAGGGCGAGGAGGCCGGCGGCCCGCTGCGCCAGTGGATCAAGAAGTTGCGGCCCCAGGGCGGCGCGGGCGAGGCGCGCCGCCAACTGGCCGTGCTGCGGAACCTCTCGCGGGTGCTGCGCCTCATCCCCGGCAAGGCCCGCGATCTCTACACCTATATCGTCGCCCATCAGTACTGGACCAACGCTTCGCCGGAGAATCTCTACCGGCTGATCTGCCTGCTGATCGAAGCCTACGTGCCCGGCTACAAGGGCAAACTGCCCATCCTCGACCCGGTGAGTTACCCCGAGCAGGCGCTGATCCACCCCGACGCCCCGGCGCCTTTCGAGACGCTGGCGGCCTACGAGCAGTGGCGCGCGAGCCGCGCCCGCGCGGCGGGCAAGAAGGGCCGCCCGGCGGCGCCGCAGGGCGCGGTCGGCATTCTGGCCCTGCGAACGGTGGCGCTCAGCGGCAACACGGCCCATCTCGACGCGCTGGCGCGGGCGCTGGAGGCGCGCGGGCTGGAGGCGCGTATGGCCTACGCCTCGGGCCTGGATATGCGCCCGGCGATCGAGGCCTTCTTCAGCGCCGCGCCCGAGGCCCACGGCTGGCGCAAGAAGACCACTGCCGGCGAGCCGCGCCGGGCGACGGTGGACCTGCTGGTCAACGCCTCGGGCTTCGCCCTGGTCGGCGGCCCCGCCGAGAGCCGCCCGGCCGACGCGCGGGCCGCGCTCGAGGCCCTCGATGTCGGCTACTTCGCCCCGGTGCCCCTGGCCTTCCAGCGGGTGGAGGACTGGCGCGCCGATTGGGGCGGGCTGGCGCCGGTACAGGCGGCCCTGAGCATCGCCGTGCCCGAACTGGAGGGCGCCGCCGAGCCGATCGTCTTTGGCGGCCCCACCGCCCGCGCCGAGGCCTTCGTGCCCGCCGAACCCGAGGTGGCGTTGATCGCCGACCGGATCGCCCGCCGGGTGGCCCTGCGGCGCGCGCCCAACCACGAGAAGCGCCTGGCCCTGGTGCTCTTCAGCTTCCCGCCCAACCTCGGCAATGTCGGCACCGCGGCCTACCTCGATGTCTTCCGCAGCGTCCATGCCATCCTGCGGGCGCTCAAGGAGCGGGGCTACACGGTGGATCTGCCCGCCGACGCCGAGGAGTTGCGCCAGATGGTGATCGAGGGGCGCGGCGACCCCGCCGCTTCGCCGCTGCTCCACGGCACCGATGCCGCCGTGGCGGGCTTTCTCAGTGTGGAGGATTACCGGCGCCTCTTCCCGGCCTACACCGAGATCGAGCCCCACTGGGGCCGCGCTCCCGGCGAGTTGCTCAGCGATGGCCGGCGGCTGCGCATCCTGGGGCGGCGCTTTGGCAATATCTTCGTCGGCGTGCAGCCGCCCTTCGGCTACGAGCGCGACCCCATGCGCATGCTGATGGCCCGCGACGCCGCGCCGAACCACGCCTTCGCCGCCTTCTACACCTGGTTGCGCCACGAGTTCCAGGCGCATGCCGTGATCCACGTCGGCACCCACGGCGCGCTGGAGTTCATGCCCGGCAAGCAGTCGGGCCTGAGCGCCGATTGCTGGCCCGCCCGGCTGATCGGCGATCTGCCCAACTTCTACCTCTACAGCGTCAACAACCCCAGCGAAGCGGCCATCGCCAAGCGCCGCAGCGGCGCGACGCTGATCAGCTACCTGGTGCCGCCGCTGCAACAGGCCGGTCTCTACAAGGGCCTGCGCCAGTTGAAGGACGCCATTGACGCTTACCGGCAGCGTCCCGACGCGGGAATGCTGGCGACCATCCGCGAACTGGCCGCCAAACTGGGCCTCGGCGCGGACGCGCCCGCCGAACGGTCCTCCGACGCGGACTACCTGGCCCATCTCAGCCACGAGTTGCTGCAGATCGAGCAGCGCATGATCCCCGCCGGTCTGCACGTCTTCGGCGCGCCGCCCTCGACCGAAGAGTTGGTGGACCTGCTGGCCCTCACCGCCACCTTCCACCGCTTCAGGCTGCGCGGCGAGGAGACGACCCTGCCGGCCCTCGTCGCCCGAAGTATGGGGCTGGACTACGCGGCGCTACAGGAGCGGGTGGCCAGCGATTTGCAGGCCCAGGAGTCCTGGCGCGCGGTCGAGGCCCGCTGCAAGGAGAGCATCCGGCGCTTCGTGGGCGGGGCGCCGCTGGAAGTCGCCGGCCACGCGCCGGGTGAGTTGGCGCCGCTGGCCCACTTCCTCGGCGACCTGCTCGCCCGGCTGACCAGCGATCAGGAACTGGCCGGGCTGTTGCACGGCCTGGAGGGCGGCTTCGTGCGCCCGTCGCCGAGCAACGATATCGTCCGCGACCCGAGCGTCGTGCCCACCGGGCGCAACGTCTACAGTCTTGACCCGGCCCGCGCGCCTTCGGCGGCGGCGGTGGAACGGGCCATGCGCCTGACCGACGAACTGCTGGCCCGCGCGGTCGCCGATAGCTGCGCGTTGCCGGAGAGCGTCGCGGTGGTGCTCTGGGGCAGCGACAACCTCAAGAGCGACTGCGAGGGCGTGGCCCAGGTGCTGGCGCTGATGGGCGTGCGTCCCGTGCCCGACGAACTGGGCAACGTGACCGACGTGGCCCTGATCCCCCTGGCCGAGTTGGGCCGCCCGCGCATTGACGTGGTGGTGACCGTCAGCGGCATCTTCCGCGACCTGCTGGGGGGCCAGATGCGCCTGATTGACAAAGCCGCCCGGCTGGCCGCTATGGCCGACGAGCCGCCCGAGGCCAACTTCGTGCGCCGCAACGCCCTGGCCCAGGCCGCCGCCCTGGGCGTGCCGCTGGAAGAGGCGGCCACCCGCGTCTTCGCCAACGCGCCGGGCAGCTACGGCAGCCACGTTAACCATCTGATCGAGAGCGGTTCGTGGGAGGACGACAGCCAGATCAGCGATGCCTTCCTCAGCCGCAAAGGGTTCACGCTGGGCAAGGGCGGCGAATGGAAGGATTCGCGGCGCCTGCTCGAACAGGCCCTGGCCGGTGTGAACCTGACCTTCCAGAACATTGACAGCTTCGAGGTGGGCATCTCCGACATTGACACCTACTACGAGAGCCTCGGCGGGGTTACCAAGAGTATCGAGCGCCTGAGCGGCAAACGCCCCGAGGTGCTGGTCTCGGACGCGGTGACCACCGGCGGCAACCGCGTGAGTTCGTTGAGCCAGATGGTGCGTCTGGAGACGCGGGCCAAGCTGCTCAATCCTAAGTGGTACGAGGCCATGCTGGCCCACGGCTACGAGGGCGCCCGCGAGATCGAGACGCGCCTGAACAACACCTACGGCTGGAGCGCCACCACCGGCGCGGTGGAAGGCTGGGTCTACCAGAGTGTCGCCGAGACCTACGCCCTCGACGACGAGATGCGCGAGCGGCTCGCGCGGCTCAACCCCCACGCCGCCGCCGGAATGGTGCGCCGGTTGCTGGAGGCCAGCGGGCGCGGCTTCTGGGACGCCGACGAGGAGACCCTCGACCGCCTGCGCGCGATCTACGAAGATCTGGAGGATCGGCTGGAAGGGATCGTCGCCGGCGGCGCGGCGTAAGGGGAAAATCAGCTTCCCTCCCCCAACGGGGGAAGGTTGGGAAGGGGGCGCCTCGCCCGGCCACGTTGCGAGGACGCCCGTGGGGAGGATCTCATCGCCCCCCTCCCAGGAATCCACTTCCTGGTAGTTCGTCGAAACTCAACAATTCTTGGTAAAGAATTAACAAGGAATACAACGATTTACTGAGAATTATGACCGGATCACCACCCGCTGCGGAGGTTTCTTCACCGGGGGCGGCGGATGGCGCGGGTATAGTGCAGAGCGTGGTGAGCCAGCGCGGCCGACGCGCGAGCTCCAGGAGACAGGTCATGGACCCTGTGCACGTGACGCGAGAGCAGATCGACCGCTACAACAAGCCCGGCCCTCGCTACACCAGTTATCCGACCGTGCCGGTGTGGAGCGCCCAGTTCGACGAGACCGACTACCGGGCGGCCCTTGCCGCCGTCGCCGCCCGGCCCGACGAGACCCTCTCCGTCTACGTCCACCTGCCCTTTTGCGCCGAGCGCTGCGCCTACTGCGGCTGCAACGCCACCTCGACGAAGCACGCCCACGTGGTGGATGCCTACCTTGATCGGATCGAGCGGGAGTTGAGCCTGGTGGCCCCGCTGCTGGGCGAGCGGCGCCGGGTGGTGCAACTCCACTGGGGCGGGGGCACGCCCAACTTTCTGACCGAGGCCCAGGCCCGCCGGCTGATGGCCATGCTCGACGCGGCCTTTGCCATCGACCGCGAGGGCGAGATCGCCCTGGAGATGGACCCGCGCCTCGGCGGCCCCGAGCAGGCGGCCTTCTACCGCGAACTGGGCTTCAACCGCGTGAGCCTCGGTGTGCAGGACATTGAGCCGCGGGTGCAGGCGGCGATTGGCCGTCTGCAGCCCTTTGAGCGGACCGCGGCGCTCTTCGCCGCCTGCCGCGCGGCGGGCTACGTCAGCGTCAACCTTGACCTGGTGTACGGCCTGCCCTACCAGAGCGCCGAGAGCTTTGCCCGCACCCTCGACGCCATCATTGACCTTGGCCCGGACCGGCTGGCCTGTTTCAGCTACGCCCATCTGCCCCAGGCGCGCCCCAACCAGAAGCGGGTGGACGCGGCCGGGCTGCCCTCGCCCTACGCCAAGTTCGGCCTCTTCCAGCAGGCCGTGCAGCGCTTCACCTCGGCGGGCTACGACTGGATCGGCATGGACCACTTCGCGCTCGCCGACGATGAACTGGCGGTGGCCGCGCGCGAGAAACGCCTGCACCGCAACTTCATGGGCTACACCGTGCGCCCCGCGCCGCACCTGCTGGGTCTGGGGATGAGCGCCATCGGCGATCTGGGCGGCTGCTTCGTCCAGACCGACGCGCACCTGGGGCGCTACCAGAAGACCCTGGACGAGGGCCGCCTGCCGATCGTGCGCGGTCACTGGCTCAGCGCCGACGACCGGCGCCGGCGCGCGGCGATCACCCACCTGATGTGCAACCTGGAACTGCCCCTCAACACCGCCCTCGACGAGGGCGACGAGGCCATGGTTGAGGCCATCGAGCGGGTGGCCGCGCACGCCGAGGAGGGCCTGGTGGAAGTGGACGGCGAGCGGATCGTGGTCACCGATCTGGGGCGCTTCTTCCTGCGCAACCTGTGTATGGAACTGGACGCCTATCTGGCGCGCACGGCGGAGCGACCGCTCTTCTCACGGACGATCTAGGGCGGCTCGCGCCGCGCGGCGAGCCGGCCTGCGGTGAGGAAAGGCAACGCCACATGGAGACCTACGATGCCATCATTGTCGGCGGGGGAATCAGCGGCCTGAGCGCGGCCTACACGCTCTTCAAGCGCGGCCTCGAGGTGCTGGTGATCGAGGCGGCCCCCGAGGTCGGCGGGGTGATGCGCAGCATCGTCACCCCGGAAGGGTACGTGCTTGACTGCGGCCCCAACACTGCCGCCACGAAGGACCCGCGCCTGTGGGCCGAGTTCGCCGACCTGGGGCTGACGGCGCGCCTGCTGCCCGCCGATCGCAAAGGCAAGCGGCGCTACGTGCTGCTCAACGGCAAGCCCGAGGAGATCCCCATGTCGCCGGTGGGCCTGGCGCGCACGCCGTTGCTCTCCAGCGCAGCGAAGCTGCGGATCTTCCGCGAGCCGTTCATCCCCCGCGCCACCGGCGGCGACGAGAGCGTGGCGAGCTTCTTCGCCCGGCGCCTCGGCCCCGAGCCGGCGGCGCGCCTGGTCGATCCCTTCGTCGCGGGTGTGTATGCCGGCAACCCGGCGCAGATCTCGGTCAAAGCGGCGTTCCCTACCCTGTGGGAAGCCGAGCAGCGCGCCGGCAGCATCATCAAGGGCATGCTCAGCGGGCGCGAGAAACCCGCCCCCGGCGCGCCGAAAGGGCCGAAGATGCGCAGCCTGACCTTCAGCTTCCCCGGCGGCATCGCCGAGTGGCCGCGGGCCATCGCCGCGGCCCTGGGGCCGCGGCGGGTCTGGTGCAACACCCGGGCCACCGCGGTGCGCCCCGACGGGGCCCTCTGGCAGGTGACCGTCGAGCGCGACCGGCTGCCCGAGACGCTGGAGGCCCGGGCGGTGATCCTGGCCCTGCCGGCCTACGCCGCCGCCGGGCTGGTCGAGGAACTGGACGCGCGGGCGGCGGCAGCGCTGCGCGGCGTTCCCTACGCCCCGGTCTCGGTGGTGCAACTGGGCTACCGCCGCGAGCAGGTGCGGCATCCCCTCGACGGCTTCGGCGTGCTGGCCCCCTCCTCGGAGCGGCGGCGCTTCCTGGGCATCCTCTGGTCCTCGTCGCTGTTCGCCGGGCGCGCCCCGGCGGAACGGGTGCTGACCACGACCCTGATGGGCGGCGCCCTGGCCCCCGAACTGGCCCTGCAGAGCGACGCGGACTTGATCGCCACCGCGGTGGCCGAAAACGCCGCCGTGCTCGGCGTCGCGGGCGACCCGGAACTGGCCCACGCCACCCGCTGGGAGCGGGCCATCGCCCAGTACACCTTCGGCCACGATGCGCGCATCGCCGAGCTCGAACGCCTGGAGCACGCGCAGCCGGGCCTGGCGTTCCTGGGAAGCTACCGTGGCGGGGTGGGCGTACCGAAGTGCTGGCACAACGGCGTGGCCCTGGCCGACAGGATGGGCGACCGACTCGCCGGGCGCGCCGAGACCGTGGCGGCGGATTAAGGGCAGGCAGGGGCGTAGGGAAACCCGGTTTCCTCCGGCGGGCGGGGGCGCGGGGAAACCCGGTTTCCCCCAGGTTCACTTCAGGAGCGCGTGATGACCTTGTTTAAGAACTTCCGGCTCGGCCTGATCCACATGGCGGTGGCGGTCAGTCTGGTCCCGATCACCAGCGTCCTGAACCGGGTGATGATCCACGAACTGGGCATCCTGGCGACCATCGTGGCGGGGCTGATCATCCTCCCCCACCTGCTGTCGCCGATGCAGATGCTGATCGGGCAGTTCTCCGACAACCATCCGCTGTGGGGCTACCGGCGCACGCCCTACATCGCCGCGGGGTTGCTGCTTTGCGTGGGCGGCTCGATGCTTACCCCCCTTGCCGCGCTGGCGATGGACGCCAATTTCTGGCCCGGTCTGGCCTTTGCCTTTGTCGCCTTCCTGATCTGGGGCATCGGCTACAACCTGGCCGTGGTCTCCTACCTCTCCCTTGCCAGCGATATGTCCAACGAGGGGCAACGCTCCCGAACCATCGCGGTGATGTGGTTCATGATGATCACCGCGGTGATCGCCACGGCGATCATCACCGGGCGGGCACTGGAGCACTACGACCCCGAACTGCTGGTGCGCGTCTTCTTTGGCGCCGGCGGCATCGCCCTGACCCTGGGTTTCCTGGGGCTGATCGGCCTGGAGCCGCGTGGGCAGGTGGACCGCACGGGCGAGCGCCACGGCGCGCGCGAGGCGATCGGGGCAGTGGTGAGCAACCCCCAGGCGCGGGCCTTCTTCGTCTACCTGACCCTGCTCCTGGCGGCCATTCTCGGCCAGGACGTGCTGCTGGAGCCGTTTGGCGCCAGGGCCTTCGGTATGAGCGTGCGCCAGACGACCCAGTTGACCGCGGTGTGGGGTGGAGCGACGTTGCTGGCCCTCTTGCTCTACGGCTTCGTGTTGAGCCGCTTCATCAGCAAGAAAGCCGGGGCCACCCTGGGGGCCTCGCTGGCGGCGCTGGGCTTCTTTACCATCACCCTGAGCGGCATGCTGCACGTCGAGGCGCTCTTCGTGCCGGGGATCGCCATTCTGGGCTTCGGCACGGGTATTGCCACCACCACCAACCTGGCGCTGATGCTCGACATGACCACCCCCGCCAACGCCGGCCTGTTCATCGGCGCCTGGGGCATGGCCGATGCCGCGGCGCGGGGAATGGGCAACTTCCTGGCCAGCGTGGTGCGCGACGTCGCCACCGCCATCCTCGCCAATCCCGTCGCCGGGTACGGCGTGGTCTTCCTGCTCGAGGGGCTGATCCTTTGCGTCACCCTCGTGCTGCTGCGCCAGATCGACCCTGCCGCCTTCCGCGGCGAGCAGGAGGTCTCGCTGTCCGAACTGATCGCCGTTGCCGGGGATGCCTGAAGCAGTGACCGGAATGCTTGATCCGCCCGAGAAGCGCCTGATGAGCGATGTTCTGGTGGGGGTAAAGCGATGCACAACGCGACCGAACGCAACGACCAGGCCGAGAAGCTGAATCTACCGCGAACCTTCAAGATCGGTTCGTTCCACGTCGGCTCCGCCTTTTCCGACATGCTGACCTCGGCCGTCTGGAACCGGGTGCTGATCAGCGATCTGGGGGTGCTCGCCACGCCGGTGGCCCTGCTGTCGGCGTTGCGCTACCTGCTGGCGCCGCTCAGCATCTGGGCCGGCAACCGCTCCGATAGCCATCCCCTCTTCGGACGCCACCGGACGCCGTACATCTGGAGCGGACGGGGCCTGATGGTGGTTGGCCTGCTGCTCACGCCCCTGGCCACCCTGCAGATTGCCGAAGATGCGGCCTCGCTCGGGGGGTGGGTCCTGGCCACGCTGGCCTTTCTCATCTACGGCATCGGCACGCTGATCTCGGGCAGCCCGTTCATGGCGCTGATCCGTGATCGCACCCCGCCGAGCAAGCGCGGCCAGGCCTTGAGCATCGCCCAGATCATGCTCCTGGTGGCTTCGGTGATCGTGCCGGGGATCTACGCCGCAGTGATGAAGCACTACAGCCCCGAAGCCTTCTTCCGCACCGTTCTGATCGGGGCTGGGCTGGCGATCCCCTTCTGGTTCTTCTCGGTGCTGGGCGAGGACCGACGCGGCGCCGCCGCGACCGCGACGCCGGAGGGCGGGCCGGCGATCGGCTTCCTGCCCCTGCTGCGTATGATCTGGGCCGATCCGCGACCGCGCGCCTTCTTCTTGCTGCTGGCGCTCGGCTCGATC
Source organism: Chloroflexaceae bacterium (assembly GCA_034431835.1). Lineage (GTDB taxonomy): Bacteria > Chloroflexota > Chloroflexia > Chloroflexales > Chloroflexaceae > JACAEO01. Next base: position 16,427 of record DAOUDA010000086.1, read on the forward strand.
TGCGCCTTCGCCCAGGACGCCATCCTGGAGCCCTTCGGCGGCGACGTCTTTGGTCTTGACGTGGGCGCGACGACGCGCTTCAACGCCTTCTGGGGGCTGGGGGTGCTGATCAGCATGATCACTACCACGGTGCTTACCCGCCGGCGCGCCCCGCACGAACAAACCTCCACCGCGCGGCTCGGTCTGCTCCTCACCGCGCTGCCGCTGGCGCTCATCGGGGTGGTGGGGTTCTTCAAGTTGCATGCCCTGCTCATCCCCGCCATCTTCCTCTTCGGCGTGGGCTTTGGCGTCTACACCGTCGGAGCGATCGGGTTGCTGATGGCCATGACCACCGATCGCCACGCCGGGGCCTACCTCGGTCTCTGGACGGTGGCGCAACTCGTCTTCCGCGGCGTCGGCGTGGCCCTCGGCGGGGTGCTGCGCGACATCGTGCTCTGGATGACCGGAACGCCCTCCATCGCCTACGGCAGCGTATTCGTGCTGTCGGCCTTCGGTTTGCTCGTCTGTGTCGGTATTCTGGCTCGCGTAGACGCGCCCGGCTTCGTGGCGGGACGCGCGCCTGCCCCCGCCTCGGCGCTGGCTATGGCCGACGTCTGACGCCATCGCCTCCGGGGCGCGCCCTCAGCCTGGCGCAGGGCGCGCCCGCGGGTGATCGCGGCCCGTGTAAGCGTGATTTTCTTCACGAACGTGTAACGCGACGCAGGACGGGGTCTCGCCCGCGATGATGAGGGCGGGGTTCCGCAAGCACAGGAACTCTGGTCTCAGGATTTGGGGGTCGAGCATGAAGCTCCTTCTCGCCGGCCTCGATCACACCACCGCGCCGGTGGAGATCCGCGAGCGGCTGGCGTTTTCCACCACCGACATCACCGCCGCTCTGACCCGGCTCACCGGTAAGAGTGGTGACGCTCCGCCGCTCCTGGCCGAGGCGGCCATCCTTTCGACATGTAACCGCGTGGAGATCTACGGCGTGAGCCACGCGGGTGGTACGGCACAGAACCTTGTGAACTTTCTGGCTGAATTTCACGGTCTCGAGGAGCGCGAATTCGCCCATACGCTGTACTTCTACAGCGGCGAGGATGTGGCGCGCCACCTCTGCGCCACGGCCTCGGGGCTGCGCTCGCTGGTCCTCGGCGAGGCGCAGATCCAGGGGCAGGTGCGCACCTCGTACGAGCAGGCCCAGGCCGCCGGCACGGTCGGTCCGGTTCTGCACCGCCTGTTCCAGCACGCCCTGGTGGCCGGCAAGCGCGCCCGTTCGGAGACGGCCCTGGGGCAGGGCGCGGCGAGTATTTCGCAGGCCGGCGTGGAACTGGCCCGGCAGCGCCTCGGTGAGTTGAAGGGCCGCGCGGTGCTGCTCGTCGGCGGCGGCGAGGTGAGTGAACTGGCCGCCCAGAACCTGCTCGCCAACGGCGCCGATCGGCTGATGATCGTCAACCGCACCACCGCGCGCGCCCGCGAACTTGCCGAGCGTTACGGCGCGGCCGCCTACGGCCTCGAGGATCTGCCCGCGGTGCTGCCGCGCGCCGATATCGTGATCAGTTCCACCGCCGCCCCCGTGCCGATCATCTACCGCGAGCATGTCTGTGAGGCCCTGGCGGTCAAAACCCTCTCCTGCGCGGTGAACGGCGCTGCGCCCTGCCCCGAGATGCTGCTGATCGATCTGGCGGTGCCCCGCGACATCCATCCCGATGTCGCCAGCGTGCCCGGGGCCTACGTCTACACCGTTGATGACCTCCAGGACGTGGTGCGGGCCACTCTGGGCCAGCGCGCCCAGGCCGCCCAGCGGGCCGAGGAGATCATTCTCGAAGAGATGCGCGCCTTTCAGGCCTGGGTCCGCACCCAGGAGGCGGTCCCTGCGTTGACGATGCTCCGCGAGCACGCCGAGTCGCTCCGCAATGCCGAGTTGGAACGGGCCCTGCGTCGCCTGGCCGATCTCTCACCCGAACAACGCACGGTGATCGAGGCCCTTACCCGCAGCATCGTGAACAAACTGCTGCACATGCCCACCCGCCGCCTGCGCGACGCGGCCGCCGAGGGTGACGGGATGCGCTACGCGGCCATGGTGCGTGATCTGTTCAATCTGGAGCCTTCGACGGCGGATCGCTGACCGGCGGGCGACGCGCCATGCTCCGGCGGCCATGCGAATTACGGTGGAGAGTATATGCTCAAACGCATCCTCGGGACGCGGGGCTCACGTCTGGCCCTGGCCCAGTCAACCCTGATCGCCGATGCCCTGCGCGCCGCGCACCCCGGTCTTGAGGTGGAGTTGCGCGTGATTACTACCCGCGGCGACCGCATCCTCGATGTCGCCCTCTCCGCCGTTGGTGACAAGGGGCTGTTCGTGAAGGAGCTCGAGCAGGCACTCCTGGCGGAAGAGGTGGACTTCTGCGTCCACAGTTGCAAGGATCTGCCTTCGATCGTTCCCGAAGGCCTGACCCTCGCCGCGTTCCCCGCGCGGGTCGATCCGCGCGACATGCTGGTGCTGCGGGCGGAAACATCCGCGGCGGGCCGGGCCACCCTCCAGGCCCTGCCGCACGGCGCGGTGGTGGGCACCAGTTCGCTGCGGCGCGCCTGCCAGATCCGCGCCCTGCGGCCCGACCTGGAGTTGCGCGACGTGCGGGGCAATGTGGATACCCGCCTGCGCAAGCTGGCCGAGGGGCAGTACGATGCCCTCGTGCTGGCCACGGCGGGTCTGGAGCGGCTGGGCCTGTTCGACGCCGATGGGCGCCTGCAGAGCGACGGCGCGGCCTTCGTGGCCGCTCCGGTCCCTGCCGAGACCATGCTGCCCGCCGTGGCCCAGGGCATCCTGGCCATCGAGTGCCGCGCCAACGATGCCGAGACGCTGGCCCTGCTCGCGCCCCTCGATCACGGGCCCAGCCGCGCCGCCGCCCTGGCCGAACGGGCCTTCCTGCGGCGCCTGGAGGGCGGCTGCCAGGTGCCCATTGCCGCCTATGCCACCCTTGACGCGCCGGATCGCCTGCGCCTGCGCGGTCTCGTCGGCTCCCTTGATGGAACGACAGTCGTTCGCGGCGAGCGCTCCGGCCCGGTTGAGACCGCCGATAGCCTGGGGACGGCCCTCGCCGAAGCCTTGCTGGAGCAGGGCGCCGCCGAGGTGCTGACGGCGTTGACGGGGAGAAGCGGGAGGTAAGGGAGTGGGGAGTAGGGAGGTGTAAAAGCACACCTCCCCACCCCCCGGCGGAGCCACCCATGTCTGACACGCAACGCCCACAATCCGACCACCTGCCCCTGGCGGGGCTGCGGGTGCTGGTACCGCGCGCCGCCGGGCGCGGCGATGAACTGGCGGCGCGCCTGGCGGCCCTGGGCGCTACGCCGTTGCTGCGCCCGACGATCGCCTACGCCCCGCCCGAGGACCCGGCGCCCCTGGCCGAGGCCATGAGCCGGCTGGAGGCGGGGATGTACGAGTGGCTGCTGCTGACGAGCGTCACCGCGGTCGAAGTGGTGGCCGAGGCCCTGGGCGAGCGGGCGCCGCTGCTGGCCCATCGCGTGTCGCTGAAGATCGGCGCGGTTGGCCCCGCCACCGCCGCTGCCTGCCGTGAACTGCTGGGCGCCGAACCCGCCGCCGTGCCCGAGCGCTTCATGGGCCCGGAGCTTGTCGCCGCCATGGGCGACCCGGCGGGGCGGCGCGTGCTGCTGCCCAACGCCGACATCGCCCGCCCGGAGTTGGAGGAGCGCCTGCGCGCCGCCGGCGCCCTGGTGGACCGGGTGGTGGCCTACCGCACCGTGCCGGCCCCCGGCGGCGAGGAACTGGCGGCCTGGCTCCGCGAGGGCGCGATTGATGTGCTGCTCTTCACCAGCGGCTCCACCGCGCGCTACTTCGCGCAGCAGGTGGGCGCCGCGGGCCTGGAGGCCGCCCGGCGCTGCCTGGTGGCCTGTATTGGCCCCTCGACGGCCGAAACCTGCCGTGAACTGGGCCTGCCGCCCGCCGTGGTTGCCGCCGTCTCGACCGAAGCCGGTCTGTTGGAGGCGCTGGTGGCGCATTACCGTTTGGAAGGGTGAGGGGAGGCCCGGCCTCCCCACAAGCCCCTCAGCCGGTTGCAGGGGTGTGGGGAAACCCGGTTTCCCCACACCCCTACCGAATGAGGTAGAGGGATGTCGAGAGGCGCCCTGGAGGCGCCTCTCGACGACACAAAGGAGGAACGCGCATGTCTGGGTTTCCTACCGTTCGGCCGCGGCGGTTGCGCCGCACCGCCACGCTGCGGCGCATGGTGCGCGAGACGGCCCCGCGCGTTGACCAGTTGATCGCGCCGCTGTTCATCCGCCATGGCAGCGGTGTTGTGCGGCCTATAGCTTCCATGCCCGGCCATGCGCAACTCTCGGTAGATATGGCCGTGCGCGAGGCCGAGGCGCTGGCCGAACTGGGCGTCCCCGCCGTGCTGCTCTTCGGCATCCCCGCCCATAAAGACGCCGTGGGCAGCGAGAACTTCGACCCCGATGGCATCGTGCCCCAGGCCGCCGCCGCGATCAAGCGCGCCGTTCCGGAGTTGATCGTCATCTCAGATATGTGTTGCTGTGAATATACCGATCATGGTCACTGCGGGATCATCAACGTTCCTCGCAGCAAGTATTACAACGAACGTCTGGCCGAAGGGTACCTGCTCAACGACCCGACCCTGGAGATCCTGGGCCAGGCCGCGGTGGTGCATGCTCAGGCCGGGGCCGACATCATCGCTCCCTCGGGCATGATTGACGGCATGGTGGCCCGCATTCGCACCGCCCTGGATCTGGCCGGCCTGCACGAGACGGCGATCATGAGTTACGCCGCCAAGTTCGCCTCGAGCTTCTACGGCCCCTTCCGCGATGCCGCCGAAAGCCCTCCCGGCTTCGGCGATCGCAGCGAGTACCAGATGGACCCGGCCAACCGCCGCGAGGCCCTGCGCGAAGTGACCCTCGATGTCGAAGAGGGCGCCGATCTGCTGATGGTCAAACCGGCCCTGGCCTATCTCGACATCATCCGCCAGGTGCGTGACCGCTTCGAGTTGCCCCTGGCCGCCTACCAGGTGAGCGGCGAGTACAGTATGGTCAAGGCCGCCGCCGAGAAGGGCTGGATCGATGAGCGGCGCGTGGCCCTGGAGTCGCTGACCGCGATCGCCCGCGCCGGGGCCGACCTGATTATCACCTACTGGGCCAAAGATGCCGCGCGCTGGCTCCGCAGGTAAGGAGACCCCCATGACCAACCGTATTCTGGCCGCCTGCCGGCGCGAACCGACCGACCGCACCCCCATCTGGTTGATGCGCCAGGCGGGTCGCTATATGTCCGTGTACCGGGCCGTGCGGGAGCGCCACGGGTTCCTCGAAATGGTCAAGCGGCCCGAGGTGGCCGCCGAGGTGACCCTCCAGCCGATCGAGGCGTTCCATATGGACGCGGCGATTATCTTCGCCGATATTCTGCCGCCCCTGGAGGGCATCGGCATTCAGCTCACCTTCGAGAAGGGCGAGGGGCCGGTCATCCACAACCCCATCCGCAGCCGCGCCGACATCGAGGCGCTGCGGCCCTACGTCGCCGAGGAGGCCTCGGGGTACACCCTGGAGGCGCTGCGCCTGGTGAAGCGGGCCTTGCCCCCCGATACGGCCCTCTACGGTTTCAGCGGGGCGCCGTTTACCCTGGCCAGTTACGCCATCGAGGGCGGGGGCAGCCGCGAGTACCGCCGCACCAAGGTGCTGATGTACAACGACCCGGCGAGCTGGCACCTGCTGATGGAGAAACTGACCCGTCTGGTGGCCGATTACCTGGTGGCCCAGGTGCGCGCCGGCGCCGATGTGGTGCAGATCTTCGACTCCTGGGCCGGCGCCCTGGCCCCCGATGATTTCCGCGAGTACGTGCTGCCGCACCTCCAGCGGGCCATTGGCCGGTTCCGCGCCGCCTTTGCTCCTGGCCAGGCGCCCCCGGTGGTCTACTTCGGCACCGATCTGAATGGCATGCTGCCCCTGCTGCGCGAGACCGGGGCCGAGGTCATCGGCCTCGACTGGCGCATCCGCCTCGACGATGGCTGGGCCCGGCTCGGCCCCGGCGTGGCCGTGCAGGGGAACCTGGACCCCCTGGCGCTCCACGGCCCCTGGCCCGAGATCGAGCGCCGCGCGCGGGCCATCCTCGACCAGGCCGCGGGGCGCCCCGGCCACATCTTCAACCTCGGCCACGGCATCCTCACCGAAACCCCCGAGGACAACGTGCGCCGCCTGGCTGAGTTCGTCCAGGGGTATCGCCTGTGAAGCCTGGACCTCTTCCGGCAGGGCAGGTTCGGAGGCGCTTCGCCCCACTGAACCGCTCCTTGGGCAGGGGCGTGGGGCAAGCCGGTTGCCCCATCCTCCCGCAGGAGTTACGCGGACAGGCTCGAAAAGCCACGGAGTGAACCATGAGCGATCGCTACGCCCGCTCGAAAGAACTCTACGCCGAGGCGGTCCGGCTGATCCCCGGCGGGGTCAACTCGCCGGTACGCGCCTTTCGCGGCGTCGGCGGCACGCCGCTGTTTATCGAACGCGGCCAGGGCGCCTATATCTGGGACGCCGATGGCAATGCCTATATTGACTACGTGCTCTCCTGGGGGCCGCTGCTCCTCGGCCACGCCCACCCGGCGGTGGTCGAGGCCGTACAGGCCCAGGTGGCGCGCGGCTCCAGCTTCGGCGCGCCCACCGAACTGGAGACGGCCCTGGCCCGCCGCGTGCTGGAACTGATGCCCGGGCTCGACCAGGTGCGCTTCGTCAACTCGGGCACCGAGGCGACCATGAGCGCCCTGCGCCTGGCGCGGGCCTACACCGGCCGCGACAAGATCGTCAAGTTCACCGGCTGCTACCATGGTCATGCCGATATGCTGCTGGTGCAGGCCGGCTCGGGCGTGGCCACCCTGGGCCTGCCCGACAGCCCTGGCGTCACCGCCAGCACCGCCGCTGACACCCTCACCGCCGAGTACAACGACCTCGAGGCGGTGCGGAACCTCTTCGCCGTCCACGGCGCGCAGATCGCCGCGGTGATCGTCGAGCCCATCGCCGCCAATATGGGCTTTGTGCTCCCCGAGCCCGGTTTCCTCGAGGGGCTGCGGACGCTGACCCGCGAGCATGGGGCCTTGCTGATCCTCGATGAGGTGATGACCGGCTTCCGGGTCGCCCCCGGCGGCGCCCAGGGCCTGTGGGGCCTTGACCCGGATCTGACCTGCCTGGGCAAGGTCATCGGGGGCGGCCTGCCCGTGGGCGCCTACGCCGGCAAGGCGCCGATCATGCAGATGGTCGCCCCCGCCGGGCCGATGTACCAGGCCGGCACCCTCTCGGGCAACCCCCTGGCTATGGCCGCCGGCCTGGCAACGCTCACCACCGCTTTCACCCCGGAGCAGGGCGTGACACCCTTCGACCGGGCCGCGGCCTGCGCCGCCGAACTGGCCACCGGGTTGCGCGGCCTGGCCGAGGAACGTGGCGTTCCGCTCCAGGTGGGCCAGGTCGGTACGATGTTCGGGTTCTACTTCTTGAAGGAGGCCGGCGCTCGCGTCACCAACTGGGCCGAAGCTAAACGCCTGGTGGACCCGCAACGCTACGGGCGCTTCTTCTGGGCCATGTGCGAGCGGGGAGTCTACCTGGCGCCGTCGCAGTTTGAAGCCGGCTTTCTCAGCGCCGCCCATGGCCCCGATGAGGTCGAGCGCACCCTGGCCGCCGCGCGCGAGGCGCTGGAGTAGCGCGCGTTCACAATCTTGCGGTATCCTTGTTGCCGTGAAGTGTTGCCGGTTCAACTTCGTGGCGCCGAAGGCGCGCGCCTCTTCCCCAATGCTGGAGAATTCCGGTTGTAGAGGGGGCCGTGCCTTCCCTGACTCCCCCCTCAGGCTGGGGTGCGGGGCGACCTGGTTGCCCCACACCCTCCAATTGGAGAACGTAGGGTTACGAAGTTGTCCGGACGGGCCCTGAGCAGCAGCAAGGAAACCCATGAAGCGAAACAAAGTTATCAGCGCGGAAGAGGCAGTGCGCGTGATCATGGACGGCGATACCGTGGCAACGGGAGGGTTCGTGGGCATCGGTTTCCCCGAGGCCCTCGCTGTGGCCCTGGAGCGCCGCTTCTTCGAAACCGGCTCGCCCCGCAATCTGAGCCTGGTCTTCGCCGCCGGGCAGGGTGACGGGCGACAGCGGGGCCTGAACCACCTGGCCCACGAGGGCCTGGTGGCCCGCGCCATCGGCGGGCACTGGGGCCTGGCGCCGGCGCTGGGGCGCATGGCCCTCGAAGGCAAGATCCGCGCCTACTGTCTCCCCCAGGGGGTCATTTCGCACCTGTTTCGGGCCATCGCCGGCCGCAAGCCCGGCGTGATTACCCACGTTGGCTTGCACACCTTCGTTGACCCGCGCCTCGAAGGCGGAAGACTGAACCCGATCAGCACCGATGAGGTCGTAAAAGTAGTTGAACTGGCCGGTAAAGAACACCTCTTCTATCCCGCCTTTCCTATCTCCATTGGAATGATCCGTGCCACGACCGCCGATGAGGAGGGCAACCTCACCATGGAACGCGAGGCGCTGACCCTGGAGAGCCTGGCGATCGCCCAGGCCGTTAAAAACTCCGGCGGCATCGTCATCGCCCAGGTCGAACGGGTGACCACCGAGCACGTGCGCAATCCCAAGGAGGTGAAGGTGCCCGGCATTCTGGTGGACTGCGTGGTGATCGCCCCGCCCGAACTACACCCGCAGACCTTCGGCGAACCCTACAACCCGGCCTACACCGGCGAGGTGCGCGCGCCCCGCGGGCGCATCCCGCCCCTGCCGCTCACGCCGCGCAAGGTCATCGCTCGCCGCGCCGCGCAGTTCCTCTCCATCAACGCCGTGGTCAACCTTGGCATCGGCATGCCCGAAGGCGTGGCCGCGGTGGCCAACGAGGAAGGCATCCTCGACCTGATCACCCTGACGGTCGAGCCAGGCGGCGTGGGCGGCGTTCCCGCCGGCGGGTTGAGCTTCGGGGCCGTCACCAACCCCCAGGCGATCATCGACCAGCCCAACCAGTTCGACTTCTACGATGGCGGCGGGTTGGACCAGGCCTACCTGGGCATGGCCCAGGTGGACGAGGCGGGCAACGTGAATGTCAGCCGCTTCGGCTCGCGGCTCGCCGGGGCCGGCGGCTTCATCAACATCAGCCAGAATGCCCGGAGTCTGTTCTTCCTCGGGACGCTGACCAGCGATGCCATCGTGACCATCGAGGGCGGGCAGGTGCGTATCCACCAGGAAGGCGCGCAGCGCAAGTTCGTGCGCCGCGTGGAACAGGTGACCTTCAGCGGCCCCTTCGCCGCGCGGCGCGGCCAGCAGGTGCACTACATCACCGAACGGGCCCTCTTCCGCCTGACCGCCGAGGGCCTGGAGGTGCTCGAAATTGCCCCGGGGCTCGACCTCGAACGCGACGTGCTCGCGCGTATGGAGTTTCATCCGCGCATCAGCCCCGACCTGCGCCAGATGGACCCGCGTATCTTCGCCGAGCGCGCCATGGGGCTGTCGCAGCAGGCGGTGCTGCGGCTCGAAGAGCGCGTCCACTACGATCCCGAGGCCAACATCTGCTACGCCAACTTCGAGGGCCTTAACCTGGTGACCGAAGATGATGTGGCCAGGCTGTCGGCGTTCCTGGACGGTTTCTTCCAGAGCCTGGGCCGGCGCGTCAACGTGATTGTCAACTACGACAACTTCAACCTCAACCCCGCCGCCGCCGACGCCTTTTACGCCATGGTCCGGCGCAATACCGAACGTTACTTTCTCTCTTCGACCCGCTACTCTACCAATGCCTTTTTCCGGCGCCTGCTCGGCGCGCGACTGGAGGGGATCGATATGCCGCAGCCGGTCTACCGCAACTATGCCGAGGCGCGCGAGGCGCTGGGGTAAGGATCGAGGAAACCAGGTTTCCCCACCTTCCTGCCGGAAGCGGCTGGAGGAAACCCGCTGTCCCTACCCTATCGGCACGACAGAGCAACGGAGAGGAACGCCAATGACCCTGACCGACACCCGTGAACTGGTCCACGAGATTATGCGCGAGGCGCAGGCGGCCCTGATCACCGGCTTTGAAGACGTGGAGCGCGAGGGCGCGCCCCACGCTGGCCTGCCGCCTGGCCGCTTCGATGGAGCGACCTGGGAGCGTCCCGGCGGGGGTGGGGGCACGGCCCGCGTACTCACCGAGGGCGCGGTCTTCGAGCGCGCCGGGGTGAACGTCTCCGCCGTCCACGGGGCCGAGACGCCGCCAAGCATCTACCAGGAGAAGCCCGGCACGCGGGGGCATCCCTACTTCGCCACCGGCGTCTCGATGGTGCTGCACCCGCGCAACCCCTACGTGCCCGCCTTCCACGCCAACTTTCGCTACTTCGAGGCCGGGACGGAGCGCTGGTTCGGCGGCGGCATGGATCTGACGCCCTCCTACGGCTTCGAGGAGGACGCGCGCCACTTCCACACCACCCTCAAGGCCTATGTCGAGCGGCACGGCGTGGTGGATTACCCGACGGTGAAGGACTGGTGCGACCGCTACTTCTACCTGCCCCATCGCAAAGAGATGCGCGGCATCGGCGGGATCTTCTTCGACGACCTGAGCCTCCCCGGCGAGGAGGGCTTCGACCGGGCGCTGGCCTTCGTCCGCGAGGGCGCCGCCACTATCCTGGCCGCCTACCTGCCCCTGGTGCGCCGCCGCTTCGCCACCCCCTACGGCGAGCGTGAACGCCGCTGGCAACTCTACCGGCGCGGTCGCTACGTCGAGTTCAACCTGGTGCTCGACCGCGGCACCCGCTTTGGCCTGCAAACCGACGGCAACATCGAGGCCATCCTCATGTCGCTGCCGCCGCTGGCCCGCTGGGAGTTCCAGTACGCGCCCGAACCCGGCTCGCCCGAGGCCGAGATGGCCCGCTTCCTGGTTCCCCGCGACTGGGCCGCGTAGCCGTGCACACCTTATGCACAAAAAATGTTTATATAACACGACCTTTCATAAAGTGTTATAATGCGGGAAACGCCGTGACCCGGTGTGCAACGTACCGGCCTTCCCCAAGGGAGAGTGCTATGCCCCCGAAGGCATCCTTTACGCGCGAAGACGGTCTGTACCATTCGTTCTGCGGGCTGGTGAGCGTTGGCTGGCTCTACCAGAAGATCAAGGACAGCTTCTTCCTGATCCTCGGCACCCACACCTGCGCCCATTTGCTCCAGAACACCCTCGGCGTGATGATCTTCGCCCGGCCCCGCTTCGCCGTCTCGCTGCTCGAGGAGGGCGATCTGAGTTCGGCGCAGCCCCACATCGCCGACCAGATCGAGGAGATCAAACGCGAACATCGGCCCTCGGTGATCTTTCTGCTCTCATCCTGCACGCCCGAGGTGATGAAGGTGGAGTTTGAGGGTCTGGCCCATTCGGTGAGCACGCCGGAGGTGCCGGTGCTGTTCGTGCCGGCCTCGGGGCTGGATTACACCTTCGCCCAGAGCGAGGACTCGGTGCTGCAGGCGCTGCTGCCTTTCTGCCCGGTGGCCCCGCCCGATGACCGGCGCGTGGTCTTCCTTGGCTCGGTCAACGATGCCATCGCCGACGATTTCGCCCTCGAGGCCGCCCGTCTCGGCATTCCCGTGGCCGGGTTCCTGCCCGCCAACCATTTCCACGAACTGCCGCCGATCGGCCCCGGCACGGTGATCGCCCCGTTGCAGCCCTTCCTGCCCAAGGTCGCCAACCAGCTCGTCAACGAGCGCGAGTGTACCATGCTCTCCTCGCTCTTCCCCTTCGGCCCCGACGGCTGCCGCGCCTTCTGGGAGGATCTGGCCGCCGAGTTCGGCCTCAAGGTCGATCTCTCGGAGCGCGAGGCCCAGGCCTGGGAACGCATCAAGCACCATACCGACCTGCTGCGCGGCAAGAAGGTCTTCTTCGCCGCCGATACGCTCCTCGAACTGCCCCTGGCGCGCTTTCTGCGCGCCGCAGGGGCCGAGGTGCTGGAGTGCTCGACCCCCTACATTAACCGGCGCTTCCACAGCCGCGAGTTGCAGGCCCTGGAGGGGGTGCGCCTCGTTGAACAGGCCAATTTCGAGCGCCAGCTCCGCTCCATCGCCGAGGAGCAGCCCGATCTGGTGATCTCCAACATTATCACCGCCAACCCGTTGATCGGGCGCGGCGTGGTCGCCAAGTGGGGCACCGAGTTCATCTTCTCGCCCATCCACGGCTGGGCCGGCGTCAATACCCTCGCCAGCCTCTGTACCCGCGCCATGCGCCGCCACGCCCAGCTCGACCCCCTTGGCCTCGATCCGGTCTGGACCGCCGGGGTGATGCCCAGCATCCCGGGCGAGGTGATCCCGCTCACGCGGAGTTGATCGCGCTGAAAGGACGAGCGATGCGACTAGCCTACTGGATGTACGAGGGCACCGCCCACCACGGCGTTGGCCGGATCGCCAACTCGATGCGCGGCGTCCACGCCGTCTTCCACGCGCCTCAGGGCGATGATTATGTGACGACGATTTTCACCATGCTGGAGCGCACCCCCGGCTTCCCCGCCATGACCACCAGCGTGGTGAGCGGCACCGACCTGGCCCGCGGCACCATCCGCCTGCCCGAAACCCTCCGGCAGGTCGAGGCCAGCAAGCACCCCGACCTGATCGTGGTGGTGGCCTCTTGCTCCACCATTCTGCTCCAGGAGAACCTGGAGATCGCGGCCCGCTCCTCGGGCGTCGGCTGCGATGTGATGGTCTTCGACGCCAATCCCTACCGCATGGCCGAGACCCGCGCCGCCGATGGGCTGTTTACCGAACTGGTGCGGCGCTACGCTGCGCCCCAGGCGCCGACGCCCCGCCCCAGCGTCAATATCCTCGGCCCCTCTTCGCTCGGCTTCCACGCCCGTCACGACTTGATCGCCCTGCGGCGCATGCTGCGGGTGCTCGGCGTGGACATCAATGTCGTCGCGCCCTGGGGCGCCTCGATTGACGATCTGCGGCGCCTCCCCGCCGCCTGGGTGACCATCGCGCCCTACCGCGAACTGGGGCGCCTGGCCGCCGAACATCTGCAGACCCAGTTTGGCGTGCCTGCCCTGTGCGAGGCGCCCATCGGCGTGCAGCCCACCCTGCGCTGGCTCAATGCCCTGGTCGAGCACCTCAATCAGGTCGGTTCCCGCGCCGCCGGGCCCGCCTTCGCGCCGGTCACGCTGCCGCCCCTCACCGCCTTCTCCCTCGATGGCATGTCCGCGCCTTCCAACGTGCCCTGGTTCGCCCGCACCGCTGATATGGAGAGCTTCTCCGGCAAGACCGCCTTTGTCTTCGGCGACGCGACCCATACCGTCGGCGTGGTCAAGTTTCTGGCCGATGAACTCGGCATGCCCATCGTGGGCGCGGGCACGTATTTGCTCAAGGAGGCCGACTGGGTGCGCGAACAGCTCCAGGGCTACGTCACTGATGAGCAGTTCCTGGCCACTGACGAGTTCCAGCAGGTGGCCGCCCGCCTGGCCGAACTGCGCCCGGAGCTGGTCTGCGGCACGCAGATGGAGCGCCATACCGCCCGCCGCTATGACCTGAACTGTATGGTGGTCGCGCCACCCACGCACATCGAGAACCACCTCCTGGCCTACCGCCCCTTCCTCGGCTTCGACGGCGCCGATGTGATCGCCGATGAGGTCTACACCACCTGCACCCTGGGCATGGAGAAGCACCTGATCGATCTCTTCGGCGACGCCGGCCTGGAGGATGAAGCGACCGCCCCCGCCGGCAATGGCGCGCTGGTGCCGCCCGTCGAAGTTGCCGACCCCGTGACCCGGCCCGCGCCGGCCCTCGTCGCCGCCAACGGCGGCGCGGTGGCCGTCGCCCCCGCGCCCGTCCAGACCGTCGTGACCCCGGTCTGGACCCACGAGGCCGAGGCCATGCTGAAGAAGGTGCCCTTCTTCGTGCGGGGCCGGGTGCGCGCCAATGTCGAGAAGTACGCCCGCGAGCGCGGTCACGCCGAGATTACCGCCGATGTGCTGCTCTCCGCCAGGGAGTCGTTGGGAGCGTAGAACGTGTCTCACACCCGTTTGACAACCCGGTCCTCATCTCCCCGATCCTCCAGTTCTGTGGACGGGTAGTGTGGAGGTGTGGAGGTGTGGAGGTGTGGAGGTGTGGGGACGTCCATGCACAAGTCTACATCTCCACAGCTCCACGGACCAGCGGTTAATACAGAGAGAGACATATGGCCACCACATCCGCACGACCGTTGCACGAAATCACCCTGCTCAGTCAGGCCGAGCGCTTCAAGGGTCGCCCGAAGCTCTGCTCTGACTGTGGCGTGTGCGGCGGCGAGTTGCGCCCGGCAATGGCGCGCTCCTGCGTCTTTGTCCATAACCAGCACGAGGCGCTCGAGTTGCGCCTCCACGGTCGGAACCGGCGCGATGGCGACGAGTTGCTGTTCGGCATCTACCGGGCCATCCACGTCATCCGTCTGCGCCCGGTCAACCCCGAGGCCCAGTGGAGCGGCGTGGTGACCGCCCTGGGCGCGCTGCTGCTCGAGCGGGGCCTGGTGGATGGCGTGATCACCACCCGGGCCGTGCCGGGCACGCGCTGGGCGCCCTTGCCCTTCCTGGCCCGCACCCCCGCCGAGGTGATCGCCTCCGCTGGCAACAAGCCCTGCCTTTCGCCGAACCTGGAAGTGCTCGACGAGGTGCGCGCCTGCGGTCTCAAGCGCCTGGCCTTCATCGGCACCGGCTGCCAGGTGCACGCCCTGCGGGCGCTGGAGGAGGAACTGGGCCTCGAACGGCTCTACGTCATTGGCATCCCCTGCACCGACAACACCGCCTACCCTGACCTCATGCGCTTCCTCAAGCTCGTCTCGAAGTCGCCCGAAACGGTCGTCCACCACGAGTTCATGCAGGATTTCCGCATCCACCTGCGCCATGAGGACGGGCATATCGAGAAGGTCAATTTCGTTGACCTGGACGTGGCGAAGCTTGGCGGGGAGCGGGGCATCTTCCCTGCCGCCTGTCTGAGTTGTTTCGACTACCAGAACGGCCTGTCGGATCTGACCATCGGCTACATGGGCGCGCCGCTCCCGCCCGAGGAACGCTGGCAGTGGACCCTGGTGCGCACCGAGCGGGGCGAGGAACTCTTCAACCTGATCCGCCCCCACCTGGAGCCTGGCCGGCCCACTCAGGGCGGCAACCGCCGCGCCGGGATGCGCGCCTACGTGCGCATGCTGCGCCGCCCGCCCCGGCGCCCGCCCGCGCCGGTGCGCAAGTTCGTCGCCTGGATGCAGCGGTCCAGAGGGACCAGAGGTCTGGAGTTCGCCCGCGGGGTGATCGAGATGAAACTGCTGCGTAACCTGGTCTACGTGCGGGACCAGCATGCCCGGCTGGAGCGTCGTATCGTTCCGGGCTACGTCTATCGCGCCCTGGCCGACGTCGCCGATGTCTATGAGGAGGAGTTCGGTCGCCCCCTGACTCCCCCATAGAGCCAGAGGGAGGGGAAACCCAGGTTACCCCTCCCGGCCCGCTCGCGGGAGGGGCCGGCTATACGCCGGGCTCGCGCAGCGGCGCCTATGGCTCCCGGCCCGCTCGCGGGAGGGGCCGGCGAGACGTGGCCCCGGGGGAGGCTCGCGGGGGCCGCCTCCCTCCAACCGCCCCCTTCCGGTGCGCCGCGCCGCAGCGGAACGGGAAATCCTGCGGGGGCCGCAGGCCCCGAAACCCCCGTCGAGACGAAGTATCGTCGTAATGAAAAGCAACCAGGGAGAAAAAGGAGAGCACGAATGAGCCTGATCCTCGCGGTCTACGGCAAGGGCGGTATCGGCAAATCGACCACCAGCGCCAACCTGTCCGCGGCCATGGCGCTCAAGGGCGCCAAAGTGCTGCAGATCGGCTGCGACCCGAAGCACGACAGCACCTTCCCCCTCACCGGGTTGCTCCAGCCAACCGTGATCGATGTGCTCGAAGAGGTGGACTTCCACGTGGAGGATGTGGCCCGCGAGGACGTGATCCACACCGGCTTCGCCGGCGTGGATACGCTGGAGTCCGGCGGTCCGCCCGCCGGCTCGGGCTGCGGCGGCTACGTCGTCGGCGAGACGGTGAAGCTGCTGAAGGAGTTTGGCCTGTACCACAAGTACGACGTGATCGTTTTCGACGTGCTGGGCGACGTGGTCTGCGGCGGCTTCTCCGCCCCGCTCAACTACGCCGACTACGGGCTGATCATCGCCTGCAACGACTTCGACAGCATCTTCGCCGCCAACCGCCTCTGCCTGGCGATCGCCCAGAAGAGCCAGCGCCACAAGGTGAAAATGGCCGGGCTGATCGCCAATCGCGTTGATCCCGAGTTCGGCGGCACCGAGTTGCTCGAGCAGTTCGTCGAAACCGTCGGCACCAGGATCATCGGTCGTGTGCCCTATCACGACCTGATCCGCCGTTCGCGCCTTGCCGGTAAGACCCTCTTCGAGATGGAGGGCGAAGGCAAAGACATCTGTGTCAAGCCCTTTAACGACATGGCCGAGTACCTGCTTGGCCAACCTGAGGCAACCGTCCCCAATCCGCTCCATGATCGCGCGATCTTCGACGCGGTCGGCGGCTGGAAGTAACGGAGGTGTCGCGGACCCGCGGCATGCCGTACCAAACATATGCACCCGAAACCCAGCTACGCACTTGCCGGCGCCGCCCTGTTCAATCCGATGGCGGCCATGTTCTGGCTCGATGTGGTCCGGGGTCGCAAACCGTCCGTGGGTCTGGCGCTCGTCGGCGCCGCCGGGGCCGCCTGCGCGGCGCTGGCGGCGCCGCGGGGCAGGGTTGGCCAGGCGATTGGCGCCGGGGCCGTGGCTGCGGCGGGCGCCGCGCTCGCCGGGCTGGCCCTCGATCGCTACGTGGCCTGGATCGAACGCCACGATCCCGAGCCTCGTCCCCCCGAGGCGCAGGCGCTGCTCGTACCCGCCGCTGCCGCCTGCGGCGCCGCCGTGGGCGCAGTGGCCCTGGTGGGGCGCCACGCCACCGAATACGCTCCCTACAGCGGCAAAGCCGGCGATTACCGCTGGATCTCGGCCGATCCGCACCCCGCCGCGCGCCCCAGCGCGTGGACCGGCTACCTGCTGCACCAGTTCGGCGTCTGGGGCTGCGTCTATGCGGCCCAACGGGTGCGCCTGTCCTACGCCGACGGGATGCGCGCGGTCAACTGGATCGCCCTCGGCGTTAATGCCGCCGGTGTGCTCCTGCACGCCCTGCAAACCCGCCACTCCTACGATGGGCTGGCCCTCGATGTTCCCGAAGGCACCTCCCTCGGCTCGGTTTCGTTCATGCTCATGCTGATCCTGGTGCTCGAAGCGCCGCGCCGGGGTCTGGTGATGGGCCTGCGCCAGTTGAAACTGCCCCCCGAGTTGGTGCGCTTCGTCCGTCGCTACCACGGCTACATCTTTAGCTGGGCCACGGTCTATACCTTCTGGTACCACCCGATGGAGCCGCTGCCCTCCCACCTCGGCGGGTTGTACCACATGCTGCTGCTCTTCGTTCAGTCATCGCTGCTCTTCACCAACGCCCACCGCGACCCGCGCTGGACGCTGGCCCTGGAGATGCTGGCCATGCCCCACGCGGTGATTACTACCTTGCAGAAGCGCAGCGGCCTGCAGCGTATGTTCACCTTTGGCTTCCTGGGCATCTTCGTGCTTACCCAGATGCACGGGTTGGGCCTCTCGCGGCGCGCCCGTCTGGGGCTTGGGGCGAGCTACGCTGCTGCGGCCCTCGCCTGGTACGGCAGTCGCCGCGAATGGCGCCGCCTGCCCGATGTGCTGCGTATCCCCATTCTCGAGTACGGCATCGTTGGCTTCCTCGTGCTGCTTACATTGATCCTCCGCCTGCTCCGCCGGCCCCTGAGCCGTGTCGAAGTGGTGTGATGGCCCCCCCCCTCGGAGGGACCGCGATCCTTCGCGGTCCCTCCGCGTCGCCCCCCTCCGGCAGACGGGACGCTTCCCGTCCAGGGCTGATGCACGATCGCCATGGACACTGGAACCACATCCCCCCAGCCCATTACCCGCATGGCCGGCTTCAGCCTGTGCAGGCGCGATTTCAATTTCCCAACAGACTCGTGTTGACGCCCGACTCGCGGCTAGACTATAATGCCTCTGTTATGCTGGTGGCAAACCACCAGAGAGGTGTTTGTACAGTCTGGAGGGGCGGGGGGGGGGGGG
>DAOUDA010000087.1:0-30533 GCA_034431835.1 Chloroflexaceae bacterium
GGTGGGGAGGGTTTCGCCCTCGGCGCTCTCCAAACCGCAACGTAGGTGTGAAACCATTTCTTACGCAAAAACACAACAAACTGTCGTATAATACCGCTACCCACGTGAGCGGAAAGGTTACCACCCATGGCCGAGATTATTCCCCTGACGCCCGGCGAGGCCAGCGCCCCGCAGGAGCCGTTCAAGCCCGGGGCCTGCAAGCTGCACCCCCAGACGATGTGTCCGGCCTTTGGCGCCCTGCGCGTGCTCGCACGCATCGAAGGGGCGCAGCCCGCCATGGTCACCGATACGGGCTGCCTCTATGGATTGACGTTCGTGACCCACTTCTACGCCGCGCGCAAGAGCATCGTCGCGCCGGCTCTGGGCACCGCCGAGTTGTCCGGCGGGAAGGTGCAGGAGGCGGCCAACGCGGCCATCGCCGAAGCGGCCAGGGAACAGAACGTCTCGGTGATCCCGGTGATCTCGCTCTGCGTGGCCGAGACGGCCGGCCTGGCGGAGGAGTTGCTGCCCACCGAGGTTGACGGCAAGCCGGTGGTGCTGGTGCGCGTGCCGGCCTATGCCATCCACTCGCATCCTGAAGCCAAGGACATCGCCCTGGCGGCGGTGCTGCGCCGCTTCGTCGATCGCCAGAGCGACCACGAGCCGGGCGGCCTGGTGCTGGTGGGCGAGGTCTTTCCCGCCGACCCGTTACTGATCGACGGGGTGCTGCGCAAGATGGGGGCGCGGGTGCTCACCACCCTGCCCGGGCGCCACGTGGACGAGTTGCGGCTGGCCGGGCGCGGCGCCGCCGTGGCCGCCCTGCACCCCTTCTACCGCGAGACGGTGAACGTGCTGCGCGAACGGGGCGTCGGCGTGGTTACCGGGGCGCCCATCGGCGCGGCGGGCAGCGCGGCCTGGCTGCGGGCCGTGGGCGCGGCGCTCGACCTCGATGAGGAGGTGGTCGAGCGCGTCGCCGCCGAGGAGGAAGAGACCGCGCGCGGTTTCCTCGCCGCCCAGCCGCTCAAGGGCGCGACCATCCTGGTCTCGGGGTACGAGGGCAATGAGATGCTCTACGCCCGCCTGCTCATCGAAGGCGGGGCCCACGTGCCCTACGTGAGCACCAGCATCGGGCAGAGCGCCCTCACCGCCGCCGATGAGGCCTGGCTGAAGGCCCATGGTACCGAGGCGGTGATCTACCGCAAGGCGATCGAGGACGATCAGGCGGCTATGCGGCACTGGAGCTTCGACCTGGTGATCGGCACCACCACCCTGGCGGCCCATGCCAAGGAGCGCGGCATTCCCTCGGTCTACTACACCAACATCCTCAGCGTGCGCCCCCTGTTCCTCGCCGGGGGGATGATCGCCTCGCTCAGCTTCGTGCGCGAGTTGATGAACCGCCGCCCGCTCTACGAGCGTATGGTCGAGTTCTTCACCGCCGATGGCGGGGAATAGGGGGACGCCATGACCATCCAGCTTATTCGCGACATTTCGGATACGAGTTCCTTCTGGGGCGCGTCGTGGGTCTTTGGCTGCTTCCCCGATCTGCACATCGTCTGTGACGCGCCGATTGGCTGCTACAACCTCCTGGGCATGGCGGTGACGGACTACACCGACGCGCTGCCGCAGATGGCCAATCTGACACCCACGGCCATCCGCGAGGAGGATGTGATCAACGGCACCGCCGGCGCCCTCGCGCGCACGATTGACGACCTGCGCAGCCTCGGCAGTCTGGAGGGCAAGCGACTGCTGGTGATCTCCACCGCCGAGAGCGAGATGATCAGCGCCGATCACACCCGCCTGGTGGCCCAGATCGATCCGCAGGCGCGCTTCTTCTGGAGCCGCTCGCTGGAGCAGGACGAGTGGACCGGGCGCGACCGGGCGCTGCTGTTTGCCTGGGAGGAGTATGGCCGGCCCTTCGCCGATCCCGCCGCCGCGCCGAAGGCGCCCAACCTGGTGAACATCATCGGCCCCTCGCTGGGCTGCTTCAACGCCCCGGCCGATCTCTTCGAAGTGCGCCGCCTGATCGAGGGCATCGGCGGGGTGGTGAACCTGGTCTATCCCTACGAAGGCAGCGTCGCCAGCACTCCCCGCCTGGCCGATGCCGCGGTGAACGTGGTGCTGTACCGCGAGTTCGGCGCGCCCCTCGCCGAGGCCCTGGGGCGCCCCTTCCTCTTCGCGCCTTTCGGCGTCTTTGGCACGACCGCCTTTCTGCGCGACCTGGGGCGCCTGATCGGCGCCGACCCGGCGCGGGTCGAGGCCTTCATCGCCCGCGAGAAGCGCACCACCCTCCAGCCGGTCTGGGATCTGTGGCGCGGCCCGCAGAGCGACTGGTTCGCCACGGTGGACTGCGCCATCGTCGCCGGGCGGAGCTATGTCGAGGGTCTGATCGCCCTGCTGCGCGACGAACTGGGTATGAAGATCGCCTGGACCTCCGGGCGCCCCCGCAGGCCCGAGGAGCCGGACAATATCGAGATCCGCCGCCGCATCCACGCGAAGGCCCCCGCCTTTGTCTTCGGCAGCATTAATGAAAAGATCTACCTGGCCGAGGCCAATGCCCGCGCCACCCACTACATCCCCGCCACTTTCCCCGGTCCGGTGGTGCGCCGAACCACCGGCACGCCGTTTATGGGCTACGCCGGGGCGGCGAACATCATTCAGGAACTGGTCAACCGGTTCTACGAGATGGTCTTCAACTTCCTGCCGGTCGAGCAGGTGAAGGCCCCCGCCGGTCCCGGCGGCCCGCCCCGGGCCACTGTAGCCGGGCCGCCCGCGCCGCCCTCGGCTGAGACCATGCCCTGGACGAAGGAGGCCACCGAGCGCCTCAATGCCGCGCTGGAGCAGGTGCCCTACCTGGCGCGTATCAGCGCCAGCCGTTCGCTGCGCCTGGCCGCCGAGCAGGCCGCCCGCGCCCGTGGCGCCCCCGAGGTGACGGTGGATCTGGTCGAGGCGGCGATTGCCCACGGAGGGTAGGGCGATTTTGGATTTTGGATTTTGGATTTTGGATTGGGCGCGTCGGGACGACGCCGGCTTTTGTGCATGCCCGGACAGGCGGAACCATGGTACACTACCGGCGTTATGCGCCGCTACGCAACCATTCTGCTGATCCCCGCGCTGCTCTTTGCCGCCCTCTACCTGCTCACGCTCACCAGTGTCCATACCTTCGACGCGCTCTCGTACATCCTCGACGTTGATCGCAAGCCCTGGCGCGAGTTGTTTCACCCGCATCACCTGGCCTATGGGCCGTTGGGAGCGGGGATTCGCCTGGCGGCCTCGAGCCTGGGGTGGGAGGGGAGCGCGGAACGGCTGTTGCAGGCCGCCAACGCCCTGGCCGGCGGCCTCGGCGCGGGCCTGTTCGCGGCGCTCCTGGCGCGCCTCACCGGGCGCTGGCAGGCGGCGGCCCCGGGCGCGCTGTTGCTCGGCGCGAGCTATGCCTACTGGTACTACGCCGTAGAGGTCGAGGTCTACACCATCGCGGCGCTGTTCCTCATCGCCGCGCTGTGGCTCATGCTGGAACTGGCGCAACGGCCCGCGCCGTGCCTCGCGCTGGGCCTGGGTGCGATCCAGGGCCTGGCGGTGTTGTTCCACCAGACCAATGTGCTGTTGAGCCTCCCGGCGCTGGCGGCCCTGGGGATGGGTCTCCGCGCCACTCCTGCTACGGGCGCGCGCCCGCGGACCGGCCTGGCGCTGCTGCTGGCATACGCGGCGCCGCTGGCGCTGCTGGTAGGCGGCGCGTACCTCTGGGTCGGACTGGGGGTGAGCGGCTTTCGCTCCTGGGAGGCGCTCTTCCGCTGGGCGACGGGCTACACGACCACGGGCTACTGGGGCGGCGCAGTGGACGGGGCGCGGCTCGCCCTGCTGGGGCAGGGTCTGGCGCGTACCATCGCCGATGACGGCGGCGCGCTGATCGGCCTGGCTTTGCTGGCGACGCTGGCGCTGAACGCCCGCCGCCTGGCCCGCGCGCCACGGGGGGCGCTGGCGATCACCCTGACCTGGCTGGCGGTCTACGGGGCCTTCTTCGTCTGGTGGGAGCCTGAGAATATCGAGTTCTGGATCGCCAGCCTGCCGCCGTTCTACCTGCTGGTCGTCCT
Organism: Chloroflexaceae bacterium; assembly: GCA_034431835.1. GTDB lineage: Bacteria > Chloroflexota > Chloroflexia > Chloroflexales > Chloroflexaceae > JACAEO01. The sequence continues at coordinate 4,068 of DAOUDA010000087.1, forward strand.
GGCGGCCTGCCTGCCCGTCGCGGACCAGCCCCGGCCCCGTTTCTGGCCGGCGCTGCTGCTGGTGTTCGGGCTGGCGCTGCTGCCGCTCAACGGCATGGCCATTACCCGTCGTGGCGATGCCGGTCGCGACCTGCAACGGGTGACGGCGGAGGCCCTGGCGGCTCACAGCGCGCCGGGCGACCTGCTGATCGTCCCCGATGGCGTGCTGGAGCTGTACCTGCCCTTCTACGTCGAGCGCCCGCAGGCTATCTCGCTGAACCAGGCCATGACCGCCACCGGCGCCTGGCCCGCTGCCTGCGCCTGGCTCCACGCCCGCATCGAGACCACCCTGGGCGCCGGGTATGCCGTGCTGATCGCCGCCGATGCCATCCGGCCCCCGCCCGCCCCGCCGGGCGAACCGCCCACCCCCGCCGAGCGCCTGGGCCTCGACCCGGAGACGGTGGCGGCGTGCTACGCGCCGCTGCAACCGGCGCTGGCGCCGCTGGACCTGGGTGCGGACCTGCCCGCCTACTACCGTCTCCCCGCGGCCCAGGAACTGGCCGAAGGCCCCGGCTGGGACTTCACCCGGGGGCGCTGGGGCTGGCGCGCCAGCGGCGCGGCCCCGGCCACCGGCGCGCTGCCCGGGTGGGCGCTGCGCCCGGAGCGCGACCCGGCGCTGACCAGCCCACCGCTGCGGCTGGACCCGGCGCGTTTTGCGGCCCTGGAGGTGCGCCTGGCCGCCGATACCGCCGCCCGTGACGCGCAACTCTTCTTCCTGGACGGCAACGGCCGGGCCGACGAGGCCCGCTCCCTGCGCTGGACGCTCGAACCCGGCCCCGCGGCGCATACCTACCGCCTCGATCTGCGCGCCGCCCCCGGTTGGGAAGGCGTGATTACCGGCCTGCGGCTCGACCCGGTCAGCGTTGGCGACGGCGGAACGGTGGTGGTGGAATGGCTGCGCCTGGCGCCGTAGGAAAAATGGCAGGGCGCAGCCCTCCCACACCCTCCCCGTCTTAGCGCCTTCGGAGTGCGTGTTCCTGTCACGCTATCGCCGGCCCACGCCCAGCAGGTACGTCCACAGCGCCGCGCCCGAGATCGCCGAGACGGCGAACTTGGTCTCCAGCGGAAGCGCCGAGGGCGAGATAAAGCCCTCGATCAGCCCGGCGATGACCAGCAGCGGCACGCATCCAAGGATGATCAGCAGGGCGCGCCGGGCGGCGACCACCAGCGCCGCGCGGCGACTGAGCAGACCGGGGCGGAGGATGGCCCAGCCCAGTTGCAGGCCGGCGCCCCCGGCGAGGAAAATCACACTGAACTCGATTGCCCCGTGGGCGGCCACGAAACCCCAGAGATTGTCGGCGAAGTCGAAGCGTTGCGCCGCGCCCGCCACCACTCCCAGGAAGATCCCGTTGCTCACGAGCACAAAGAGGGTGTAGATCCCCAGGGTCACCCCGCCGGCGAAGGCGCGAAAGGCCACGCCGATGTTGTTGGTCATAATCTCGGCCGAGGCGACGCTGGCGCCCTGTTCGTTGATACGCTGCCACCACTCCTCACCGGCCCGCACCTGCTCCACCACCGCCTCGGCCCCGGGCACGAGCGCGCCGGCCAGGGCCGGGTCGTTGTAGGTCGTTACGAAGGCGATGAGCGCCGGAACCAGAAACATCAAACAGGCGGCGAGGGTGGCCGGCCAGGTCTCGCGGAAGGCGCGAGGGAACCCTGCGGCGAAGAAGGCGCGCACACGGGCCGCGCCGCCCGCGCCGCTTTCGCGGTAAATCGCCCCGTGCCCGCGGGCCACCAGCGCGTTCAAATAGCGAGCGACGGGGTGTTCGGGCAGATCGCGGCGGGCCAGGGCCAGGTCGGCGGCAGCCTGGCGGTAGAGACGGCCAAGGTCGCGCAACTCGCCAGCGGAAAGCCCGTCCAGACCGGCGCCAGCGCGATCGAGGAGCGCCTCGAGGCGCTCCCAGCGGTCACGTCGGCGAGTGATGAAATCGTCGGGGCGCATCGTTTGAGGGGAGGTCTGGAGGGGCGAAGCGTCGTTGTCGTAAAACAAAGGCTACGTCCAGCTTAGCCTGACCGAATCGTCGTGCCGGCATCAAGCGGCTCGCCACGGAGCACGGCGGCGAGGTTGCCCGGGTCCGGCCCGATCAGGCGCACCTCTAACCCCGGAATGGCCTCGATCAGGCGCCACATCAACTCGAGCTTGCTGCGCATCCCGCCGGTGACATCCACGGCATGGGAACCGCCGGCGCCGTGCAGCACCGCGTCGAGATTGGCGGCGGTAATCAGCGGCACCCGTTCGGCGGCGGGATTGGCGCGGGGATCGGCGGTGTAGACCGCGGCCTCGCCAACGAGCACGATGCGCGCCGGGCGCAGCGGGGTCGCCAGGGCCAGATGGGCCAGCAGGGCCTCGGTGGAAATGATTGCGCTGCCCTGCAGGCGATCGAAGGCCACGTCCCCGTGCACCACGGGGACCAGACCACGGTCGAGGGCCTCGGCGATCGGCGTGGTCTCCCAGGCGGCGATACGCCCGCCGGCGGCCTGCAGGGCGGCCGAGGGTTGCAGGGAGAGGGCCGGCACACCTGCCTCGAGCAGCGCGTCAACCACGATGCGATTGAGCCGCAGCGCGGCGGCGGCGGTCAGGGCAAAGCCGGTGTAATCGCTGCCGGGGGCCAGGCCGCGATGGACGCCGTACTGCGCGGCGTAGTGGTGGCCAAACGAGCCACTGCCGTGACCGAGGATCAGCCGCAGATCAGGGCGGGCGCCGAGGGCCGCGGCCAGTTCGGCGGCCAGCCGGGCAATTACGGGGCGGTCGGCGGCCTCGCGCCCCGCCTTGTCGGTGATGACGGAGCCGCCGAGTTTTACGAAGGTGTACATACTTCGCTACCTGAGAGGGCTGCGCCCTCCCGGCCCCCCCTCACGGGCGGGGCGGGGAAACCCGGTTTCTCCGTGAATAAACCCTGGCAGGGCCGCGCCCCCCCGGACCCCTCCACGTTCACATCACGTCGGAAAGAGCAGCAACACCCCCAGCACGGTCAACCCCCAGAGCACCACGCTGCCGGCCAGCGGCGGATCCTTGAGGATCAGTTCGTCGGGCGCGCCGCCCTCCCCGCGGATGTAGATCAGGTAGAGGTAGCGAAAGATCGCGTAGATCACGAACGGGATGGTCAGCATCAACATCGGGTACGGCTCCTGCGGCGCGACGGGCGCAAGGAAAGCCGTGACGCTGTAGGCCATGATGATGCTGGCGGTGACGATGGCCATCATCTGGTCGAGCATGGGCACGGAGTACTCGGCAAGGATGCGCCGGTGCTCGCCCGCGCCGTTCTCCAGGAGGAGCAACTCGTGGCGGCGCTTGCCGATGCCCAGGAAGAGCGCCAGGAGCAGCATGCAGAGCAGCAGCCAGGGGGTGATCAGCACGTTGATCACTACCGCACCGCCCACCGCCCGCAAGACGAAGCCCGCGGCCAGCACAAGAATATCCAGAATGACCACGTTCTTGAGCCAGTAGGAGTAGAGGAAGCCCTGGATCGCCACATAGGCCGCCAGCACCCCGAGGAAGGCCATACCCTCACCAACGACATAGGCCAGGGGTATTGCGACCGCAATCAGGACCGTGGCGGCGACAATGCCAACCGCAGGGCTGAGGCGCCCCGAGGCGAAGGGCCGGTGGCGCTTCTTTGGATGGGCGCGGTCCTTCTCGATGTCAACCAGATCGTTGACCAGATAGATCGCGCTCGCGGCCAGACAGAAAGCGACGAAGGCGCCGAACACCCGCAGCAGGGGCCCTGGACCCACGCTGGCGTCCCAGAAGCGCCACAGCCGTTCTTCGGAAAAGGCCAGGGCCGCGAAGACGAAAACGTTCTTGACCCACTGGCGGGGGCGCATCGCGCGCGCCAACTCGCGCAGCATCCCGACGTTGGTCACGGTCGCGGCGCTGATCGCGCTTTCGGATGACACCTTGCTCATAGATCTCGCTATGGGGGCGCGTTGTCGCCCACCACTGGGAGGCGGAAAAATCGCCTGATTGTACCCGATGGGTCGGGAGGGCGTCAACTACGGTGAATGACACTTACTCCCGCACCTCGCCCATGCTGCGCGCATCGTACCCGCCCAGGGCCTCGACCGCGGCGCGGTAGGCCGGGTCGCCCAGGGCCCGGCGCAGCGGTTCAAGCAATTCGCTCTCCCAGTGGCGGCGCGGCACGGCCAGTTCGTAGCATTCGCTGAACAGGGGCACGAACTCCAGTCCCAGGGCCCGCGCCGCGGCGCGAATGCCCAGGCCCACGTCGGCCGCGCCACTCAGCACCGCCGCCGCCACGGCCATGTGGGTGAACTCCTCGCGCTCGTAGCCGGCAATCGCGCCGGGGGCAATTCCAGCCTGCTTCAGGTGGTAGTCAAGCAGCACCCGCGTGCCCGAACCGCGCTGCCGGTTGACGAAGCGCACCCCCGGACGCGCCAGATCGCGCAGTTCGCCCAGGCCCAGGGGATTGCCCGGCGCCACCAGAAAGCCCTGCTCGCGCCAGGCCAGGTGGACCAGGATGATCTCCTCGTCGGGCAGCAGGCGGCGCACGAATGGCCGGTTGTACTCGCCGGTCTCCTCATCGAGCAAATGCGTGCCGGCCAGGTGGGCGTCGCGGCGCTTGAGGGCCATCAGGCCGCCCAGGCTGCCCACGTTGGCCGAACTGAGGCGTCGCTGCGCCCCGGCGCGGTGCAGGTAACTGGCCAGCAGATCCAGCGCCAGGTCGTGGCTGCCGATGGCTACCAGGGTGCGCTCGATCTCCTCCGGGTCGCGCAGGAGTTCAACCGTCACCTCGGCCCCGGCGTGCACCCCCTCGGAGAAGCGCGGGATACGGGCGATGCCATCGGCCCTGACCAGCGACATCACCACCCCGGCGCCGCGGCTCAGCGGGGTAGCGATCAGGCGCCCGTCCACCCGCCCCAGGGTCACGCGCACGAACTCATCTTCGCCGAGCGGCGAGAGCAGCTTGCGGCTCATAGTGGCGGTGACGGCGGGTCGCGGCGGCGGGGTCAACCCCTGAAGCCGGTACACCAGCGGGCGCAGGAACAACTCGGCGGTGAGGGCCGCCGAAACGGGATAGCCAGGCAGACCCAGGGCGGGCTTGCCCGCGGCGACGGCGAGGATCACCGGGTGGCCGGGGCGGATGGCCACCCCGTGGACGGCCACTTCCCCTAGTTCGGCCAGCACCGCCGCGGTAAAATCCTCCGAACCGGCGGACGAGCCGGCGTTGATCACCACCACGTCATGGTCGGCCAGGGCCTCCTCGACCGTGGCGCGGAGCAGGTCGCGCCGGTCGGGTACGGGCGGGAGACGGGTGGCGCGCCCGCCCCACTCTTCGACCATGCCGGCCAGGATCAGCGAGTTGAACTCGACAATCGCGCCGGGGGGCACGGCCTCGCCGCGTGTCTCGCGGGCCGCGGCCTCCTCGGCGGTGATCAGTTCCGTTCCGGTGGGAACGATCGCCACCCGCGGGCGCCGGCGCACCGGGAGCGTCGTATGTCCGGCGGCGGCGGCGGCCCCGAGATCCACCGGCCGCAGGCGCGTCCCTTCGGGGATGATCAGTTCCGTGGCGACAATGTCCTCGCCCAGGGGGCGCACGTGCTGCCAGGGGGCCACAGCGGCGGTGATGGCGACGGTGGCCTCATCGAGGGTCTGCACGTGTTCGGCCATTACCACAGCATCGGTATGGGGCGGCAGGGGATCGCCGGTATCCACCCAGATCGCCTGCGTATCCAGGGCGAGGGCGCGGGGCGCGGTTTCGGTGGCCCCGGCGGTATCGGCGGCGCGCACGGCGATCCCGTCCATTGCCGCGGCGTGGTAATGGGGCACCGAGCGCGTGGCCCAGACCGGGGCGTCTGTCACCCGGTCGCGGGCCTCAGCCAGCGGAACGGCCTCGCCCTCCAGCACCGGCAATCCCCCGGCGCGGGCCAGGGCCGCCTCGAAGCGGGCAATGGCCTCGTCGAGGGCGCGATCCTCGAGGTAGTAACGTCGTCTGGTCATCGCCAGCCTCTTCCCCACGGCGCGGGGCAACCCGGTTGCCCCGCACTCCTCCACCCACCTGTGATCACGTCAGCACGTTCCCGGGAGGGCCACACCCGCCCCGCCCCTCTCCAGGGGCGCGGGGTAACCCGGTTGCCCCGCACTCCTCCACCCGCCTGTGCTCACGTCAGCACGTTCCCGGGAGGGCTGCGCCCTCCCGGCCCCTCCTACCGTCCCGAGATGACAATCAAAAAAACAGCTTCACCTCGACCTGATCACCGGCGTACAGGCCGCTGAGATCCAGGGGCACATGTACCAGGCCGTGGGCGCGGGCCAGGGTGTAGATCAGGTTCGACTTGCCGAAGACGGGATCGGCCCACAGCTCCCCATCGCGCGCCTCCAGGCGCACCGGCACAAAATCCTCGCGCCCGGTGCGCGAGGGGATGTTGCGCGCCAGGCGCGCCAGGCGCGTCAGCGCGGGCGGCGCGGCGGCATCCAGCAACTGGCGGATGGCCGGGGCGACGAACAGGCCAAAGGCAATCATCGCCGAGACGGGGTTGCCGGGCAGACCAAACACCGGGCGATTGCCCGCGGCGGCCAGAATGGTAGGCTTGCCGGGCTGGATGGCCACGCCGTGCACCAGCACCCCCGGCGCGCCGAGCGCGCCGATCACCGCCACGGTCATATCGCGGGCGCTTACCGAACTCCCGGCGGCGATGACCAGGGCATCGGCGTCTTCCAGGGCGGCACGGGCCATCGCCTCCAGGGTGGCGGCGTCATCGGGGGCGATGCCGCGGGGCATCGGTTCGCCGCCCGCGCGGCGCACCAGCGCGGCGATGGTGTACGTATTCACGTCGCGCACCTGCCCCGGCGCAACCGGCGCCTCGGGGGGCACGACCTCATCGCCCGAGGCGAGGATGGCCACCCGCGGGCGCGCCACCACCGGCACGCGGGTGATCCCCACCCCGGCCAGGCCGCCCAGATCCTGGGGGCGCAGGCGGTGCCCGCGGGGGAAGAGCAGGTCCCCCTGGCGCACATCTTCGCCGACGGGGATGACATTCTCGCCCACGGCCACCGGGCGCACCACTTCGATGGTCGTCGCATCGAGGCGCTGGGTATACTCCACCATCACCACGCTATCGCTGCCGTCGGGGAGCATCCCCCCGGTGTAGATCAGCGCGGCCTGGCCCGCGCCGACGGTGATGGTCGGGGCGCGGCCCATGGGCGCCTCGCCGCAGAGCGTCAGGTAGGCGGGCAGGCCCTCGCTGGCCCCGTAGGTATCGGCGGCGCGCACGGCAAAGCCATCAACGGTGGAGCGCGGGAAGGCGGGCAGATCAACCGGGGAGTGCAGGTCCTCGGCCAGCACGCGGTCGAGGGCGTCGTGGAGGGCCAGCGTCTCCACCCGCGCCAGCGGTGCCAGGTGGTGCGCCAGGCGCGCGTTGGCCTCGGCTATCGTCACGACCTGAAACAACTCAGGCATAGCGTGCTCCTTCTTCGCAGGGGGCTGCCATGTAGTATACACGCATGTCCGGGGGGTTGTGGCGCGGGACACGGGGGTTGTGGCGTCTCAACGAGCACATGACCCTCGATGCCCTCCGACGCCCGTAACGACGTTCCCGCCGTAGGGGTCGCGCAGCCCGGCGGGCCGTCTCTGCGCCGCCACCGGACGGGTTTGCCACTCACGGCAGGGGTTTACCCCGCCGATGCCCGTAACGACGTTCCCGCCGGACCGGCTCTACCCGGTTTGACCTTCGGGCGGCGGCAGCGGCTCGCCGGTCACCAGAGCAATGGTGATGCCGTCATAGCCCTTGACCCCCGTGGTCTGCAGGGCCGTGGCGGTGACGCCGGGGTCGCCGGCCACGGCGGCGTGAAAGGCCCGCACCCCCTGTACCCGCGGATCGGCGCTATCGGCATTGATGACCTCGCCCCGCCGCACCACATTGTCAACGATGATCAGGCCGCCGCGCCGGGTGAGGCTGCGCGCCCAGCGGAAGTAGACCGCGAGTTGCTCTTTATCGGCGTCGATGAACACCAGATCGAAGCGCCTCCCCTCGGCGGCCAGGGCGGGCAGCGTCTCCAGCGCCGGCCCGACGCGCACCTCGACGCTGCCGGCGAGGCCGGCGCGGGCCAGGTTCGCCCGGGCGACCTCGGCATGATGCGGTTCAACCTCCAGGGTGATCAACTGCCCCCCTGGCGGCAGCGCCCGCGCCAGCCAGATGCTGCTGTAGCCCCCCAGTGTGCCCAGTTCCAGGATCGTCCGCGCCTGTACGCTCAGGGCCAGCAGATGCAACAACTTACCCAGCAGCGGCGAGACCTGGATCGCCGGCATCCCCGCAGCGACGCTTGCCCTCAGCGCCTCCTCCAGCGCGGCGTCGGGTGGAGCAACCAGACCCTCGAAATAGCGATCAACCGCGGTCCAGACAGCTTCGGTCACTCGAGGTTCCTTCCGAACTAGACCCGGTATAACCGGCGAAGGCGAGCTTCGCATTTGCAGCCTGCGGCTCTGGCCGCCGGACTACACGGCGACTACCGGTTTATATGTCTTTATGTTCATTATAGGGTATGGGGAAACGGGATTTTTCCGCTCCGCGTAACCCGCGGATGCGCTGCGGCGTCGCCTCGGGGGACAGAGGCCGAGAAAAGCTGCACGCCCCGTTTATTCTGTAGGGACGCACGATCGCTGTTGAGAGAGCTGCGTCCCTACGCACGGTCGTTGTTGAGAGAGGGCGTAGGACTGCTATGTCAGAAGGGGAAACAAGGCGCCGGATACCGAATCAAGAAAGCATTCTGGCAATGATCTGTTCGAACTCATCACACTCCTCGATCAGAGCGACGACCAGGGTGCGAAAATACTTACTGTCAATAAGTTGCAACTCGGCGTTATGCATACAGGAGAAAACCTGGCGATCCCGAATCTCCTCAATGCACCAGAAACCGACCTTTCGCTGAGCATTGCGCTTAAGCAGAATGGTGGAGAGGTAGTGGGGAATCTGATCTTCCACGTCGAACATGATGGCGCTGGGCACGGAGAATTCGAGGGTTGTATCGTAGCGCACGATGTAGAGAATCTGGGCGTTTCCTGAGCGCGCCGTGAAGCGAAGAACAGCCTGTTTGTTGTTGATGTCGCTGACCGTCCAGCCATTTTCTGACGCAAAACGACGAATCGTTCCCTGAAAATTCGCACCCGAGAAAAGAGCGGCAAATCCGGACATAAATTCACCTTCGATCTCTATGCGATTAATCACAACACGACGTCAGTGGCATTGAGTGTATCATGATCCGGGTCGCTGAGTCAATGAAGTTCTATGACAAATTTGTATGCCACGCAGTAAACGTGGCGGGACGGCGGATCAGGGGCAGGTAGCTGCGCGACGGTGGCGTCTCCTCTGATACTGGCGACAATGCGGTCCAGGGGTCTGCGGCCCCATTTGTGGCGGCCCCCGCGAATCGCCAGAATATTCGTCGGGAACACATCGCACACGCCAGCACGGCTCGATTCGTTCCCGTTGAATGTGGTAGCACCGGCACTGTACACTGGATGATGACACTGACGTGTTCGATTCGCTACCGCATGGAGGGAAACATGTGCCGGTCATCGCCCCAAACATTTGTCCGTCCCCTCCTGGCCTTCGTCCTGGTTGCTTCTCTCCTGACCGCCTGTGGTAGTGCGGCAACGTCCCAGGCGCTTGAGACCCTGCGGTCGAACGAACCGCGCCCGACGGCGCCTCTGGATGCGGATGTTCAGCCAACACCTGGCACGGCCCCGACCCCTATGATCGAGCGGTTGCCGCCTACGCAACCCCCGGTGAGATTGCCGGTAACAGCGGTTGCGCGGTCAACCGCCCAGCCTGCGCCCGCCGACAAGGTGCGCACGTCGGTTCCGGCGGAGCACGCAAAGGCTGCCTCGGCAACTCCCGCCTCGGCAGGGATGCCGACCCTGGCCGCGCTTGCTCCCTTCGCTGCCTTTGCCTTTAACGAAGCTCCGCCCGGACGCGACGCTGCCGGGAACATTGTCTATTACCACGCCAACAATACGATTGACGGCTATCTGGATACCGCCTGGCGGACGCCCGGAAATGGGGTCGGTGAACGTATCCTGGTGTTTTTCGACCAGGCCGTGCGTCTGAGCGAAGTCTGGATCGTGCCCGGGTATGCCAGGGTCGATCCGGTCAGCGGCGAGGACCGTTTCTGGCAGAATCGGCGCGTGCGCAAGGTGCAGCTGAGCTTCAGCGGCGGTCGCTCGGTGGAAGCTCGTCTCGCCGAGCAACCGGAGTTTCAGATAGTTCGCTTCGAACCGACAGTCACTTCCTACGTAGAGGTCATGGTACTGGAAACGACGGCGCCCGGCGCGCAGAATGGGCGCGACTTTACGCCGATCAGCGAAATCGCGCCGATCGGCCATGTCTGCGCTCCCAGGCAGTGTGGCCAGGTTGGCGATACGATCAGTGAACTGGTCCGCGCCGTGGGCAGTCTTTACAACGGCGTGCAGGTCGAAGCGATTGATGAAACCTACACCTATGCGCGCCTCTGGAGCATCCCTCTCAATGGCGACCCGCCAGAAATGGGGATCTACAAACGCGAACGGGGCGTCTGGACGTGGGTCACGGGAGGGACGAATTTCGATGTCGGCTTCCTGGACGTGCTGAAGCAGCTCGGCGTCCCCAGAAGCGTCTGGCCATAAGAGACTCTCTCAGGACGCTTGACGGCGGTTGAAGGGAGATACGAACCGCCGCCAGCACCCTTGCCACCGTCGGGGAACAGGGCAATGCGGGGAGGTGGCGCCTCCCCGCACCTCTCCGGCGCCTACTTCCTGTCATTGAATATAAGCCAATCACTGCTATAATAAATAACCGTTGATGCCAACGCATAGGGTAACAGGGGGAAGCGATGAGGAAGCATCAAATGGGCGCTTTCGGGATGGCGCTGGTGACGGCAGTGTTGGGTCTGGGGCTCGGTTTCTTGTTGCAGGTCAACCACCTGGGAGGGGCTGTCGCGGCGCCGCTCGCACAGCCGACGCCGGTTTCGAGCGGCCTGATCCCGCGCTTTATCAGTCTGGACCCGTATGGGGCGTATGAGGATGGTCCGGCGACCTTTTCTGATGGATTCGGGCCCAACAGTGGCCTGCGGCTGCCAGATGGCGCCAATGCCAGCTTTAGCCTGGGTTTCACGCTGCCCCCCGACTACGCCAGTGGTACGCCGCTGACGATACGCATGGTCTGGCACACCCCCTCAACCGGTTGCGCCATCGTCTTCCGGCCGAACTCTATCGCCATAGCCCGCCCTGGCCGGAACCATATTCAAGGGTCGGGAGCTTCGGAGGGGCTATCCGTCGTTGGCGGCACGACCCTGAACGCCCCGGCCACGGCCAACAGTTCGCAGGCAACCCAGATCCAGATCGTCTCGCCGGTTAGTGGTACACCCCTGCAGGCGGGTGATGTGATTATGTTCAGCATGTTCCGTGCCGGGGCCGCACCTGAAGATACCTGCACTGGCAATATGGTCATCCAGGGAATGGCCTTGCAGTACCAGGGGCAGACGACCTATCTCCCACTGGTGGATGACTAGCGGGCTGTCACAACGATCGTGATGGATGCGGCAGGAGGGGGCGCGGGAGGGCGAAGCCCTCCCCGCAAAACACTATCTATCACAACCAGTTTGTCGTACCACCAGGGCGATTGCAGAGTCGTGAAAAAACCACAGCGGGTGCAACCCTCCGGGTAGCACCCGCTGGTTTTCTGACCGGCAAAGATCAGGACATCTGGTTCCCTCTCTGCGCGCTACAGCTTATTGCAGCGCAATGGCCCGGTACACTGCATTCATCGCCCCGGCGGTGCGTTGCAGCACGGTGGGCTGGCGCTCGGCGAACGCGGCCAGCCGGCGGTCAACCGGGTATCCTTCGTGGTAGACCGCGCTCAGGGCGAACCACCTGGGCAACAGGTCGTTTTCGATCCACGTCCAGCGGTCCTGGGTATTGGCGATGCTGCGCGTGCCCAGCAGCACGGCCGGGAGGCCGAAGTAGCCGCTGAAGGACGGCTGGCCCATCAGCCCGGGCGCGCCCTCGAAGTCGAGCCAGGTGCCCAGAGAAGCCAGGCGCCGGCCCAGATCGGACAGGCGCTCCATATACGGCGGGAGAATGGTCATCTGTTCGTGGCGCAGCATGGCCACCGCGGCCCGATCGATCAGCGCGCGCCCCTCCTCGAAGGTGGAGGGATCGCACAGCCGGTGGGCGCCCTCGTCGAGCATGCGAAACGCCTCGAGCAGCGGGCGTTCTTCGTCTGCGGTCAGGCACGCCTCGAGCACCTCCAGGCCCCCGTGGATGTAGGCCAGGTGGGCCCAGCCGGTGTCGTTGAAAATGGCGTCGTTGGCCTGCTTGATCACCCGCAGATCCTCCAGCAGTTGCGCGGTCGCCCCCTCGTGCAGCGCGATGGGCACGAACAGCGCCACAGTGACCCCGCGGCCGTACAGGTCGCGCAGCAGATCGGGCAGCGCCGCGTCGGGGTGCGGCATGCCATCTTCCCGTAGCGCCCGGTGGGGCGCCATGAGCATCTCAGCGGTGGCGAGGGCGACCCCCACCTGGTCGGAGGCGAAGGCGGCCATCCCGGCCCACTTGAAGAGCCAGGGTTCTTGCCGGTACCAGCCGGCGTAGGCGGCGGTAATGGCCCGGTTGCGATCACAAAAGCGCTCCGGCGGGGGAAGCTGGCGTTCAATGACCGAGCGCCATTCGGCCTGGGTGGGCATAGTTGCTCCTGCGCTATGGCGTTTCTCGAAAAGATTGACCTGCAATGACAGTGGCGCGAGTGCCGCGAGCCACGCTGCTCAGTGGCCTCGGTGGATCAAGCATTCCGGTCAGTGCTCCAGGATAGGGCTTCGCGGAGACGGGCGCGCGCGCCCGCTGAGGGTCATTATACCAGCCCTGACCTGCAGGGCTTCTGCACAGCCCGTCTCCGACGGCGGGGTGTGGGGCGGCGCAGCCGTTCGACAGGATCTACCCCCGGGCTTTGGGGCTTGCCCCGAAGCCTTTGCAACAGTACCTGTTCAGATCTACCGCAGAGCGCGCAGCGGAACAGAGAGGGTGAACGTTTTGAAGCCCTCCGCGCCCTCTGCGGTGCGAACGTGTTCGGTAGATGTGAACACTGTCGTGCAACGGCCCTGACCTGGTCGTTCGTTGCCCCGCCCCTGGGAATGGGGTAGACTACATCATGCCCCTGGCGGGCTGCGCCGTGAGCGGGCATGTCCATCCCAGGAGCGCCCCTTCCTGGTTCCCAACGTTCAGGGCGCAACCGTATGGCGCCTATACCGGAGGTAGTTCCGATGAGCGATCCATCAACGACGCAGGGCATCGCCACCCTCGGCGGAGGGTGTTTCTGGTGCCTTGAGGCGGTGTACGACCAGTTGCAGGGCGTTACCGACGTGGTCTCGGGCTATTCGGGGGGCCACGTGCCCAACCCGACCTACGAGCAGGTCTGCGGCGGCAGGACCGGCCACGCCGAAGTGGTGCAGGTGCGCTTCGACCCGCGCCAGATCAGCTACCGCGAGATCCTGGAGGTGTTTTTTAGCATCCACGATCCGACCACCCTGAACCGCCAGGGCAACGACGTGGGGCCGCAGTACCGCTCGGTGATCTTCTACCACTCGCCGGAGCAGGAGCAGATTGCCCGCCAACTGATCGCCGAGTTGAACGCCGAACAGATCTGGCCGCGCCCGATCGTGACCGAGGTGGCGCCCTTCAGCACGTTCTACCCGGCGGAGGAGTACCACCAGGAGTACTTCGTCAATCACGGCGGGCAACCCTACTGCCAGTTTGTCGTGGCGCCGAAAGTGGCGAAGTTTCGCAAGCAGTTCGCCGCCCGCCTCAAGGGGTGAGTAGTCCGTGAACGCAGTTTCCTGGCATTTCCGCCCCCCTCCCAACCTCCCCCCTGGGGGAGGCGCCGGACGCCCTCCCCCGGCGGGGGTTGGGGAGGGGGCGGAGTTACCGAAAAAACCCCGTTCACAGAGGAGTGAGTGGGAGTCTGTTATGTAGATCCAACCCTCCGGGTTGGGCACAGGGTCCCCCTGCAACATTCGCGCCTCCACAGGCGTCTCACTGCCAGAAGATCAGACGGCCGGCGCGGTGGGCGCCGGCCAGCGCGAATGGCGGAGGGAGAGATCCAATGCAAGCCAGGCAGGCCCGGATCACCGGGATCGTTTTGATAGTTCTTGGGATCGTGGCGGTATTCAAGCTGTGGTGGCTCGTGCCGGCGGCGCTGCTGGCCCTTGGCGGCGTGGTGATCTACCAGCGCCAACGGGCCATCGGGCGCGTGGGTGAAGCGGTGCAGGCACTGCTCTGGGGCGCGGGCCTGGCCGTGTTGCTGCTCGCCGATTTCATCTTCCCGGGCGTGCTGATCCTGGGCGGCGCGAGCCTGCTGCTGCGGGGCCGCGAGGCCGGCATTGACGGGCGCCTGCAGGCCCTGGTCGCGCGCTTTCGCCGCGCCCCGGCGATGAAGGCGCCGCAAAGCGCCCCGCCCGCCCCCGTGACGGTCATCGACGAGAGCGAGCGCCCCGCCACGAATGAGACCATCCGGCTCTGAGGGCGGGTATCGCGGCCAGAAGCGCCGGACGGGCTATCCGCTCCGCGTCAACGGTTGAGGTTCAGGGAGGGTTTTCCCTCCCTGAACCTTTTTTGTTCTGCGAGGCTGCGCCCGCCCAGGAAAACTCCTTCTGGCGGCCCGCGCGGCAGCCGCTATGCCATCGGCATGGTATGATGCGAAGCATCGCATACCAACGAGGCTTGCATGGCCGCCATTCGCACCTATCAGGACGCCCTCGATTACATCTATGGCTTTGTCGATCCGGCGCGGAAGGCGGCGAGCAGCCCGGAGGCTGCGGCGCTCAACCTGGAGCGCATGCGCGGGCTGCTGGCGGCCGCCGGCAACCCCCAGCACGGCCTGCGCGCGGTGGTGGTGGCAGGCACCAAGGGCAAGGGCAGCACCGCGGCGATGATCGAGGCCATCGCCCGCGCCGCGGGGATGCGCGTCGGCCTCTTCACTTCGCCGCACCTCAACTCCTACCGCGAGCGTATCCAGGTCAACCGCGTGTTGATCGACCGGTCCAAACTGATCGCCCTGACGAACCTCACCCGGCCCGTGCTCGAGGCCTTCGATCCCGCCCCCCTCGGCCGGCCCAGCGTCTTCGATGTCGGCCTGCTTCTCGCGCTGCGCTACTTCGCCGCTCGCCAGGTCGATCTGGCCGTCATGGAGATCGGCCTGGGCGGCCGCTTCGACAGCGTCAATGTGCTCACCCCGCTGGTGGCGGTGATCAGTTCGATCAGCTACGACCACATGGCCATCCTCGGGCGCACCCTGCGCGAGATCGCCTGGAACAAGGCCGGCGTCCTCAAGCCGGGCGTGCCCGCCGTTACCGCGCCCCATCCGCCCGAGGCCGCCGCTGTGGTGCTGGAGGAGGCGCGCCGCGTTGGCGCCGACCTGTTCATCGCCGGGCCGGACGGTCTCGCCTCCGCGCACGGGCACGGCCCGGCGCTGCGCTCCTACCCCGTGCTACCGGCGCCGGCCCTGCGCGGCGCGTTCCAGGTCGAGAACGCCCGCCTGGCCCTGGGCGCGGCCATGCTGCTGCGCGACCGCGGGCTGGAACTGCCCGACGCCGCCCTCGCCGCGGGCCTGGCCGGCGTCAACTGGCCCGGACGCTTCGAACTCGTGCCGGGGGCGCCGCCGGTGTTGATCGACGGCGCGCACAACGGCGACTCGGCCCGAAAACTCGTTGCCGCCATCCAGGCCGAGATACCCTACGATCAACTTATCGTCGTCCTCGGAACCTCGCGCGACAAGGACATCGGGGCCATTGCCGCCGCCCTGGCACCGCCCGCCGCCGCGGTGGTGATCACCCGCTCGCACCACAACCGGGCCATGGACATTGACCGGATCGCCGCCGAGGTGCGCGCGCACCTGCGCGGCCCCCTCGTGCTGGCCCCCGACCTGCCCGCGGCCCTCGCCATGGCCCGCCAGTTCGCCGGCCCCCGCGACCTGATCTGCGTCACTGGCTCGCTCTTTGTGGCCGCCGAAGCGCGCGAGGCCCTGGGTTTGGCGGTGGCGGATTGATTCGTCTATGACATACGTTTTTTGCTAAACCTCCGCCTGCTCTCCAACCCTCGCCCGTCAGTGGAGGGTTGGGGAGGGGCAGGTGGTGGCCGAAAAACTTAGTGGTAGGTGAACGAAGCTTCCTTGCATTTGCCCCCCTCCCAGCCTCCCTCCCCCAGCGGAGGAGGGTTGGGGAGGGGGCAGGTGGTGGCCGAAAAACTTCGTTCACAGACCATTGATGGCCAATCCCGTTTGATAGTATGGTATGATTGTAAGGAGTCCGTGGAACATGTGTTCACAGGCATCCGGGCAGCAGAGGCGTGGGCAACATGTGTTTTTCTCGCGGGGTCGCGCCGTAGTCTCTCGTCATCATGAAGCTTTTCCTGCCGCTGATGCTGGGCATCATTCTCGCCGCGGCGCTGGTGCTGCTCTCCCAGCGCGCTCCGGAACGGCGCATCGCCCCGGCGGGGGCGGTAGGCGGCGTCGAGGGCCAGCGCCTTTCCGCCGGCGCGCGCGAGCCGCTTGCCCCTCCGGTTGCCCTGCCCCTGCCGACCCTGATGCCGGTGGCTCAGCGCTTCACCCCCGCGCCGCCGGGTGCGCGCCCCTACGTACCTATCCTGATGTACCACTACGTGCGCCATGTGGACCGCGCCGCGGACCCCCTCGGCTTCAGGCTCTCGGTGACGCCCGAACAACTCGACGCGCAGCTCGGCTGGCTCAGGGCCGCGGGCTACGAAACGGTGCGGATGGACGCCCTGGCGTCCTGTATGCGCGGCGCGGGTCCCTGTCCCCTGCGGGCGGTGGCGCTCACCTTCGACGACGGCTACGCCGACGCTTTCACCACGGCGCTGCCCATTCTGCGGCGCCACGGTTTCGTGGCCACCTTCTACATCGTGAGCGGTTTTGTCGGGCAACCGGGCTATATGGGGTGGGAGGAGATCCTCGCCCTGCGCGACGCGGGGATGGAGATCGGGGCGCACAGCATCTCACACCCTGACCTGACCGGGTTGGGGCTGGAGGAACTGCGGGCACAGGTCGGGCAGTCGGGGGCGCTGATCGCCGCCCAAATCGGCCAGCCGGTGGTCAGTTTTTGCTACCCCGGGGGGCGCTTCAGCGACACGGTCGTGGCCGTTACCCGCGAGGCCGGCTACACCTCGGCGACAACCACCATCCAGGACGGCCCGCAGAGCGACCCCTTCACCTTGCCGCGCCTGCGCATCTCCGGCGACCTGACCCTGGAGGGCTTTCAGTGGATGGTGGCGGCCCATCTGCCGTAAGACAAGGTTCACCCCTACGTGAGGGTTGGGGGGCGCGCGAAGGCTATGCCTCACGACAACTACTTTTCCGCCCACGGCGGACGGAAATTATGCAGAGGGGTGGGGAACCCAGGGTTCCCCACCCCTCTGCCTGCCGGGAGGATCTGGGAGGGCACGGCCCTCCCAGAAAACCTCGTTGCTCCTCGGTTGGAGGAGGGGTGGGAAAGCCGGTTTCCCCCCCTGCCTGCCGGGAAGATCTGGGAGGGCACGGCCCTCCCGGATCGTAAGCGGATAAACTGATTATCCAGGGAGGCGCTTAACGCCGGGTGCGACGAAACGTTTTGCATGCTCCCCGGCGCGCGAAGCGGCGTCCGTTCGCGGCGGACACTGCCCCGCCCCCTCCCTGACCCTCCCCTGCTGGGGGAGGGACCCACGCTCCTCCCCCAGCGGGGGGAGGCCGGGAGGGGGGCGTCCCGAGGCGCTGCGCCGCGCGCCGCGGGGCAATCCGGCAACCAGCGCCGCGCGCGAACCGGCGGGACGCTTGCCAGGTTACGGGGCGCCGGGCGCCTGCACCCCGATCCTGCAAAATGTTTCGTCACACCCCTTAACGCCTCACGACATCCGGGCGGTTCTGATAGGGCATAAACTCTCGCGCCAGTTCGCGGGGGATGCGCCCGAGAATATGGGTGCCGGCGTTGTCGTACTCCTCACGTTCCACCACCCCGCGCCGGTGCCAGAGCGACACCAGGTCATTGCGCTGGTAGGGGATGCGCACGTCGAGGGTGACCATCGCCTCGCCCAGGGCCGTCTCGATGCGCGCCCGCAGCGCGTCGAGGCCCCAGCCCTTCAGCGCCGACACGGCGACGAAATCGCTCGGCAGCCCCATCTCCGACACCAGGGTGGCTACGTCAGGGGCCTGCAATCCCTGCATCAGGTCAACTTTGTTGAGCACGGTCAGCATCGGGCGATCGGCCACACCCAGATCGCGCAGGGTCGCCTCGACGGTCTGGGCGTGTTCCTGGGCGTTGGGGTGGGTCAGATCCACCACGTGGAGCAGCAGATCGGCCTCGTTGATCTCTTCCAGCGTGGCGCGGAAGGCGGCGATGAGCTGGGTGGGCAGTTTTTGAATAAAGCCGACCGTATCGGTGAGCAGGATCTCCTGGCCGCCCGGCAGGATGATCTGGCGCGTCGTCGGGTCGAGAGTGGCGAAGAGCTGGTTCGCCGTGTACACATCAGCGCCCGAGAGCGCGTTGAGCAGGGTGCTCTTCCCGGCATTGGTGTAGCCCACCAGGGCCACCACCGGGATGCCGCTCTGGCGCCGGCGCTTGCGGTACAGTTCGCGGTGACGGTGGACATCGGCCAGCTGGGCCTTGAGCCAGGCGATGCGCCGATCGATCAGGCGGCGGTCAATTTCCAACTGCGTTTCACCGGGGCCGCGCAGACCAACCACGCCACCCGCCGAGGTGCCGCCGCTGGTCCCCGCCTGCCGTTCCAGGTGCGTCCACTGGCGCCGCAGGCGCGGGAGCAAATACTGGTACTGGGCCAGTTCGACCTGCAGACGGCCTTCGTGGGTCCGGGCATGCTGGGCGAAAATATCGAGGATCAGCGCCGTCCGGTCGAGCACTCCTACCTGGAGCACCTCTTCGAGATTGCGCGCCTGGGCGGGGCTCAGTTCATCGTCGAAGATCACCAGCCCGGCGCCGAGTTGCTCGCGCAGGGCCGCGACCTCTTTGACCTTGCCGGGGCCGATGAAGAACTTGGGGTAGGGCTGATCGAGCCGCTGGTGGGCCTGGCCGACCACTTCGAGGCCGGCGGTTTCGGCCAGCATGGCCAGTTCACGCAGGGAGTCCTCGGCGCTCCAGGGGCTATGGAAACTGGCCACCTCGGCGCCGACCAGCAGCGCGCGTATACGGGGCGCCGCGGTTGGGTACAGACGCTTGCCGTCCTGGGTTCGTAGATCTTCGATGGCTGCCTCCTTGTGCCAGGGTCCGCCGATGGAGGTGCGGGATAGCGCGGCCATCCCACGAACGTTCTGCTTCATCGCTAATTGCTGTGATTATAACGCTTGCGGTGCCGTGAGACAAGCGACTTCAGGCGTATCCCGGGGCTTGAGCAAAGTCCTTCTCCAGCAGGAGGGGTGGGGCGGCGTAGCCGCCCCGAAGACGTTGCATGAGCCCTGGAGGGATATCAGGGAAGTTCCCGGGAGGGCGTCGTTGGAACCGCACCCGGCTCCTCCGCGTTTGCCGGCCGTGGCCCGTGTGGCGCCGGGACGCGGGCCACGACCAGCGTCCCGGCGCCGGGAGCACTCTCCACCCGCAGGTCACCGCCCAGCTCGGCCAGCCGCTCACCCATCACCCGCAGACCCAGGCATTCTCCCAGGCGCGTGATCCTGGCGAGACGGGCGGTATCGAAGCCCGGCCCCCAGTCGCGCACCTCCAGACACACCGCTTCGCCGACCCGGGCGAGTGTCAGGGCCGCCCGGCGTTCGCCAGCGTGCTTCGCCGCATTCGTCAGCGCCTCGTGGGCCACGCGGAAGAGCGCCAGTTCCACCGCGGGCGGCAATCGCTCGGGGCCAAGCCGCTCGTCAAGCACAATGGTCCAGCCATCCTGGCGCAGCGCGTCGGCCAGGAGGCGCAACGCGCCCGCCAACCCCATGGTTTCCAGGGCCGTCGGGCGCAGGCCCTCGATCAACCGGCGCGTCTCGACGAGCGCCTGCCGCGCCAGCCTGACCAGGCGGCGCAGGCCGGCGCGGTGGTGCGGCCCGCCGAAGCGCTGAGCCTGTTCGAGGGCCTGCAGATGGTGGTAGAGGCTGTGCACCAGTTGTGCGACGCCATCGTGGACCTCGGCGGCAAAATGGCGGCACAGCTCCTCATTCGCCCATACATGATCGGAGAGGAACTCGCCACTTGCGAACGCGGCCAGGCCGTCGAGGATGGCGCGCTCCTGGTCGCCGAGGCCCCGTGGCTGGCGGTCGAGCACACAGAAGGCTCCCGCAGGATGCGCATGGCTGTCGCGCACGGGCCAGATGCTCAAAAAGCGCATCCTGAGAGGCGCCTGGAGCAAAGGGCTGGTGACGAAGCGGGGATCGCGGCCAAGATCGGCGACCACCAGGGGTTGCTCCCTGTGGGACGCGTAGATGCAGGCCACCAGGGCCCGGTTCACGGCATCGGGCGGGAGCTCAAGCGAAGGGCAGCACCACTGCCCGCAGGTCTCGGGCAGGATCAGGAACGCCAACGGCGCGCGCAGGAGGTGCGCGGCGAGTTCGGCAAACCTGTCGGGACGGGAAGCGTTGACAGAGGCATGGTTGAGGGGCGGAGCGACAGGTGGCTCCGGTTTGCTCATCGTGGAGAAGGGGTATGCCATAGGGTGGAAGACCTGAACCAGGGCGCTGCCTCCGCAGGGCAGCGCAAAGCGGCGCCAGGAATGCGACGGGGTGTAGTATAGCCGGTTCGGCGTACGAGCATGTAACCACGCCGGCGCCGTGCCGCACCTCGCTGAGGTGATCGTATAGCAGTCCTACGCCATCTCTAAACAGCGGCCGTGCGTCGGGACGGCGCGCGCGGCGTCCCGACGCACGCAGCCCGCGCCGTCCCGACGGGTACGTCTGATACTCCGGGGTTCACAACCCGACGAGGACTGCTAAGGGCCCCTGCCTTCGGGAGGGTCAGGCCCTTCCGGACCGATCGTGTTCACATCTACCGAACACGTTCGCACCGCAGAGGGCGCGGAGGGCTTCAAAACGTTCACCCTCTACGTTCCTCTGCGCCCTCTGCGGTACATCTGAACAGGCACCCTCCCGGACCCTCTGAAGGTATCCAGACGGGCCCCTGGTTCCGCCGCACGCCCACGGGCACGGATGCTATTCGCGGGCAAGGATGTCGTTCAGGCGGCGGCGGGCGCGCAACACTGCCAGGGGCGGGAGCGGGGGGGCGATCCAGGGCTCCAGATCGGACAGACCGGCGGTGCGGCCGGCCTGGATGGCGCGGCGTTGGGCCGCCAGGGCGGGAAATTCGCGCAGCGCCTCGAACCGGCCGCGAAGGATCGCCGGTTGCCGCCGCAGCAGGCCGTAGGCGAGGGCCAGCAGGTCATAGCGGAGGATGGCCGGCCAGCAGGCGCGGAGCAGCGGCCCGGGCAGACAGCGGACGATGACCCGCAGCCGGTTGCGCGCCAGCAGGCGTTGCTTGAAGGGGCTGCCCTCGACGCCGCTGGCCGAGTACACGTGCCGCGCCCGCGCCCGCGGGGCCAGCACGCACCCCCAGCCGCGCAGGCGGGCGCGCCAGGCCAGGTCGGCGTCTTCCAGGTAGTTGAAGAAGGCCGGCTCGAAGCTGCCCACATCGGCGATCAACTCGTGGCGGAGCAGGGCCAACCCGCCGCTGGCCCCGAACACCGGCTCGGGGCCAGGAGGGAGCGCCGTCACCGGCAGGCCCTGCAGATGGTCGCTTGCCACTCCATCGCGCTGAAAACGAATGCCGGCCGAGGCCACCGTATCAGGTTGCCGGCTGAAGGTGAGCACCCCCGCTGCCGCGCCCGCAGCCGGAGCGTCGCGCAGGGCTTCCCAGAGCGCGGCCACACAGCCCGGCTCGGCCAGGGCATCATCGTTGATCAACAGCAACAGGGCGCCTCGCGCCGCCGCGATGCCGGCAGCCGTGCCCCCGGCGAAGCCGCGGTTCTCCGCAAGTTCGAGCACGCGCACATCGGGGGCGTGGCGGCGCGCCCAGGCCCCCGCGCCGTCGCGGGAACAGTTGTCCACCAGGACAATCTCGTCATCGGGGGTCAGTTGCGCCCGCAGGGCGCTCAGGCAGGCCGGGAGGTAGCGCAGGCCGTTCCAGGTGGGGATGATCGCGGAGAGCGAAGGTCGGTCTGCCATGCCAATGCATAATGACCGGATGAACAGGCACGCCGGAGCACGCCCTCACCCGGTCACCGCTCATCTGGTGGGCCGCCCGGGATTCGAACCCAGAACCTGTCGGTTATGAGCCGATTGCTCTGCCGTTGAGCTAGCGGCCCGCCCATCGCCTGTATTATATGCCGTCCCGGCGGGGTAGGTCAACCGCCTACGACTTCTGCCCGACCACCAGCAACATCGAACGGGTCGGCGGCACGGCGGCAGTGGCGGCGGCGAAGAGACCCTTGGCCAGCACGCGGAGGGGGGCGGTGCGCAGGCGCGCCGCTTCGAGACCCACCCGCTCCCAGGGCGCCTCGAAGCGGCGCTGGATCACTCGAAAGCCGGCCCGCTGCACCAGCCAGGTCAATTCACCCATGGTGTAGGTGCGGGCATGCGTGGTGTAGCGAGCCTCGCCCTCCAGCAGCATCTGATGGCGGAACTCGGCGCGGGTGCTCAGGCTCATCCAGAGGGCCGCGCGCAGAATGGTGCGCAGGCGGCTTTTGAGGTACAGTTCATTGGGTGTGGTGATCAGCAGGCGCCCGCCGGGACGGAGCACGCGCCGGAACTCGCGCAGCGCCGGCAGCGGCGAGTAGAGCAGGTGCTCAATTACTTCGGAGAAGACGACCCAATCAACACAGGCGTCATCGAAAGGCAGCGGTTCGCGTTCCAGATTGGCCCGGCGCACCTCGACGCCGAGCCGTTGCCAGAGCGCGTGTCTCCGTTCGGGATCGAGATCGACGCCGCGAACGCGGGCGCCGGCGCCGGCGAGCAACTCGGTGAAATGACCGGGGGTGACGCCAACTTCCAGCACCTCCGCGCCGGCGATGTCGCCCATTGCCCGCAGCATCGCCGCGAAGCGGTGGCGATGCAGGCGGAAGTAGGCGGCCTTGCCATCGGCTTCGGCGCTCCGTTGCACCGCGTTGAACAGCGGGGTTGAGAGGAGATCGGTGGTCATGGGTGGTGCACTGACGTGACAACTGCGGGATAGAGGGGAATGGGGCGACCTGGTTGCCCCATCCCCCATGCCTGTGGGAGCGTCTGGGAGGGCCGCGCCCTTCCCAGGAACACCCCTGTTCAGCGTGTTATAGTATCATATGGTCGGGCCGCAGGGCGCACGCGCCCCGACACGCCGCATTGGGGGCCCACAGGAGCCTGAATTCATGAACCATCAACAGATCCCGGCGCCGGCGCGGCCGGAATGGCAGCGCCTCATTCTACGCTGGCTCATCAGTTCTCTGGCAATCTTCGTCGCCATCTGGATCGTGCCAGGGATCCACTTCAGCGGTCCCGGCTGGCACATCGGAATAATCGCCCTGCTCTTCGGGCTGCTCAACGCCCTGCTGCGCCCGCTGCTCTACCTCCTGACCTGCCCGCTGGTGATCCTCACCCTGGGCCTCTTCGGGCTGGTCATCAACGCGATCCTGCTGAGCCTCACCTCGACGCTGGCCGATCAGTTCAACATTGCCTTCCACATCGACAGCTTCTGGGACGCATTCTGGGGCGGTCTGGTGATCTCGTTCGTGACCACCGTGCTCAGCCTGCTGGCTGGCGACACCAACGTGCGCGTGGTAACGATCCGGCGAGAGAGCAACGACCTGTAGTAGCATTTCGGATCGTGGAGGTTGGATTGCCGTATACGGCGTTCCGATGAGAACTGGCGATGATGGGCATGCAGTCCGTTCAACAGAAATTGGGATAAAACATAGCGGAGGGCCGGGGAGAGGCGCAAACCAGAGCGCCTCTCCCCGGCCCCACCGTTGTCGTTAGACGGTAGCAGTAGCGGTGGTACCGGCGGCCTGCCTGGCCTTCTCTTCTTCCACCAGTTGGCGTCGCAGCACCTTGCCGACCATGGTCTTGGGCAATTCGGTGCGGAACTCCACCTCACGCGGCACCTTGTAGGGTGCCAGGTGCAGCTTGCAGAACTCCTTGATCTCCTCGACGGTGGGGCTTTCGCCGGGCCTGGGCACGATGTAGGCCTTCACGGTATCATCGCCGCGGGTCGGGTGGGGAATACCCGCGACCACCGCCTCGAGCACCTTGGGGTGCATGAACAAAACCTCTTCCACGTCGCGGGGCAGCACCTTCAAGCCCGAGACATTGATCATATCCTTCTTGCGGTCCACGACGTAGAAGTAGCCTTCGGGATCGACCTTGCAAATATCGCCGGTATGCAGCCAGCCCTCGGCGTCGATGGTCGCCGCCGTCTCATCGGGGCGGTTCCAGTAGCCCTTCATCACCTGCGGCCCGCGAACGCACAACTCGCCCTGGGTTTCGCCATCGAAGGGCAGGGACTCGCCGGTCTCCAGATCGACGATCTTGGCCTCGGTATCGGGCAGGGGCACGCCGATGCTGCCCGACTTGCGCTTGCCGAAGACGGGGTTGCAGTGGGTGACCGGGCTGGCTTCGGTCATACCGAAGCCCTCCACCAGGCGCCCGCCGGTAATCTGGCCGAAGCGCTCCTGGATTTCCATGGGCAGCGGCGCGGAGCCGGAGATGCAGGCTTTGATGCTGTGCAAATCGTATCTGGCGACATCCTTGTGATTGACAATGCCAATGTACATCGCCGGCACGCCGGGGTAGAGCGAGGCCCGTTCCTTCTGCATCACGGTCATCACATTGTCGATCGGGCGCGGGTTGGGTACAATAATGATCTCCGCCCCCAGGTAGATCGAGTAGAGCATCGCCACGGTCATGCCGTAGACGTGGAAAAACGGAATAGCGGCCATCATCTTCTCGCCGCCGGGGCGCCCGCTGGGCAGCCAGGCATTGACCTGGAGCACATTGGCGATCAGATTGCGATGGGTGAGCATAGCCGCCTTGGGCACGCCGGTGGTGCCGCCGGTGTACTGGAAGAGGGCGGTATCGCCGGGATCCACCGTCACTTTGGGCGGGGTGGGGCCATACTTCTCCAGAAGATGCTGGAAGAAGAACGTATCCTGCTCGGGCAGCACGTCCACCCATTCAGGGGTGCGCTTTTGCGCGCTGCGCACCAGGAAGTTCGAGGGGAAACCCAGGGTGTCGAAAATATAGGCCACAATGACGCGCTTCAACGGCGTCTCGGGGCGCACCTCGCGCAAGCGCGGCCAGAACAGATTGAGCAGAATGATCGTCTCGGCGCCGGCATCGCTCAGTTGGAACTGCAACTCGCGGCTGGTGTAGGTGGGGTTGACATTGACCACAATCGCGCCGATGCGCATGGCGGCGAAGAAGGCGATAATGTACTGGGGCGAGTTTGGCAGCATAATCGCCACCCGTTCGCCTTTGCGCACCCCGAGCTGGTAGAGGGCCGTCGCCAGGCGATCGACCAGTTCATTCAGTTGCTTGTAGGTCAACCGCCCGCCAACGGTATAGCGACCGCCGAGCATATACTTGAGCACAAAGTTGGTGGCGGTTTTGTCGGGGTAGGTCCGCGCCGCGGTGAGCAGCATTTCGCTGAGGGTCTGGTTCGGATAGGTGAGCGTCGGGGGTACGTCGTTCTCGTAGGACGAAAGCCAGGGCTTCTCCATCAGGCACCTCCTCGTGCTAGCATGCGCTTATGAAGCGGGGAAACGCGCCTGTGCGCGGCAAGCTCCGGCGCCGGGCGACATTTCCCCCGACGGCTACACATCGTCGCGAAGCCATCCCCGCTCACGGGCAATGAACTTGATCGTCGCATCATCCGGTGGGTAGAGCCCTGCTGCCTGGTAGGCATAGGCCAGCAACGCTGCGCCGCCGATCAAACCGAAGATCAGCCCGAGCACAAACGTCAGGGCGCCAACTACCTGCTTCATAGGTCCTCCAGGGTTCCTGGTGCTAGAAGTGCACAGCACCCCTATTGTACCATATCCCTGTGCGCTGTGACGCGCTGCACCACGTTCCGGGCTATTTCAGGTATAATTGTCATATACTTCATTATGGTGCGTCTGGCACGTTCGCTCGCCCTGAGAGGAGATTTTCCGGGAAGGCGCGGCCCTCCCGATCTCGCCCGAGCCTGGCGGAAGAGGGGCGCCGGGAGAGCGTTCCCTCGCCGCCCCGTCAACGTTGGAGGGAGTTTCCGGGGGGATACGCTCCTCCCCGTTCCTCCCAGCGGGAAGGGGCGCGGGGAAACCTGGTTTCCCCCAGGTTCTTGAACGGGAGAGTCGGGGAGGGCAAAGCCCTCCCTGAAACCCGCTTCTCATTCGAGCGAAGAAACCTGCCTTATGCGCCACTAAGAGCCTATCCGGATAACCTGGTTGTCCGATTCCTTGTCTGGGAGGGCTACGCCCTTCCAGCCCCTCCCTGAGCGGCGGGGCGTGGGGAAAC
>DAOUDA010000088.1:0-49634 GCA_034431835.1 Chloroflexaceae bacterium
GATCGCGGGCCATTGGCCGACGCGCTGAGGCGTCAGGACGTCATCGCAAACTGGCGTGATAGCCATCAACACGGATGAGGTAGAACACCAATCAGACGCCCTCTCGCTGAACGCCAATCGGCAATGCGCCATCGTAAATCCTATCAAGAACCGGCCTGTAGCAATGAAACGCGACCGCAGCCCCCTGAAAGCCGCCTACGAAGTGATCGTAATCGGCGCCGGCATTGGCGGCCTGACCGCGGCAGCCTTGCTCGCCGCTCGCGGCAAGGACGTGCTGGTGCTCGAACAGCACTACCTCCCCGGCGGTTCGGCCCAGACCTTTCCCAGCGGCAAGTACCGTTTCGACGTCGGGCCCAAGCTGTTTTTCGGCATGGATCCGGCTCGCGGGAACATGCGCTTCCACACCGAGGTGTTCGCCGAACTCGACGAATGGCCCGACCTGATCCACTACGACAGTTACTACACCCTCAAACATCCCCGTGGCGCCCTGCGGGTCGCCGGCTCGGTTGAGGAGTACATCGCGCAACTCAGCGCCGCGTTTCCCGAAGAGGCCGCGGGCATCCGCGCCTTCTACCGCCGCCTGGAGACCCTCCACGGCCTGTTTGTGGGCGTTCCCAACTTACCCCTCGACGATCCCTGGTCCCTGGCCCGCCTGATCTGGCGCGTGCCCCTCGACCGTCTGCTCGACCTGGGCCACTGGAGCCGCGTCACCCTCGGCGAACTCTTCGACCGCTACATCGCCTCGCCCGAACTGCGGGCGCTCATCAACGCCGAGTTTGTCGCCTTCTGCTACGCCGACATTGACGTCGCGCCCGCCGTGCTGGGCGCCCTGGTGCTGATCGAGCGCCACAAGGGCGGCGGCGCGTTCACCAGGGGCGGCAGCGGCGAACTGGCCCACGTGCTCATTCGCGGCCTGGAAAAGCACGGCGGGCGCATCGCCTACCGCAGTCGCGTGCGCCGCGTGATCGTTGAGCACGGGCGCGCCTGCGGCGTTGAACTCGACAATGGCGCCCGCATCGCCGCCCGCTGGGTGATCAGCAATGCCGGGGTGATCAACACCTTTGGACGCGCCGGCACACCGGTGGAGCCACTGGTGGAGCGGCGCTGGCTGCGCCCTGAGACCCTGGCCCGCGTCGATCGCCTCAAGCACACCGGCTCGTTCATTACCCTCTTCGCCGGCGTGGATGCCCGTGTCTTCCCCCCCGGCGCCGATCCGCACACGCTGTACCTTGACCGCTACTATTCGAGCGTGGGTGATATGCGCATGATCTGCTTCTGCAACTCGTCCTTTAAGGACCCGGGGCTGGCCCCGCCAGGCAAGCACGCCGTGCAGGTGGTCTACTTCGACCCCGAGTTTGGCGCCTTCGAGAGCTGGCGGCGCGACGAGGGCTACGCAGCGCGCAAAGAGGCCGCCTGCCGCCGCGCGCTGACCATGGCCGAAGAGGTCTTTCCGGGCTTCACCGCCGCGCTCGATCACCTTGAGGTCGGCACGCCGCTGACCTACGCCGACTACCTGGCGAAGTGGGGCGGCGGCTGGGGCGCGCACATGACCGTGGATCAGTTCGCCTTCCGGCGCTTTCAGCACAAAACCGATGTGGACGGCCTGCTTCTGGTTGGCGCCGACACGCACCCGGGCATCGGGGTCGTGAGCGTCACCATGAGCGGCATGAACTGCGCGCGCCTCATCGCGCCACCGAGGTATACATGAACGAACTGCTTGCCCTTCGCGAGGCGGCGCTGAGCCTCGTCATCGGCGTTCGCGCCGGCGAGGCCCTCAACGTACCGCCCTCCGCCGGCCACCCCCCCGCCGGCCCCGAACTGGCCGACCGGCTGGCCGCCGCCGTGCGCGCGCTCAAGATCGCCGCCGCCAGCGACGATGGCGTCGCCGTGGACTACGCCGCCCTGCGCGACAGCCCGGCCTACACCGACTATATCGAGCAGGTAACGCCCCTCCTGGTCACCTTCGACCCGTCGGTATTGCCCGACCGGGGCGCGCGGATGGCCTTCTGGATCAACCTCTACAACGGGATGGTTCTCGACGGCGTGGTGGCGTACAGCGTGCGGGGCAGCGTGCGCGCGGGCCCTGGCGGGTTGGGCTTCTTCCGCCGTATCGCCTACATCGTGGGCGGCTACCGCCTCTGCGCCGACGACATCGAGCACGGCATCCTGCGCGCCAATGCCGGCAACCCTTTTCTCCCCGGCCCACAGTTCGCTGACGACGACCCACGCATGGCCTGGGCCATCAGCCCGCTCGAACCGCGCATCCACTTCGCCCTCAACTGCGCCAGCCGCTCCTGCCCGCCCATCGCCGTCTACGACGGCGCGCGGATCGAGGCCCAGCTTGACCTGGCCGCTCGCGCGTTCGTCGGCGCCGACACCGACCTCGACCCCGGGACCGGCACGCTCCTCGTCTCGTCGATCTTCAAGTGGTACCAGAACGACTTCGGGGGGCTGGAGGGCGTGCTGCGCTTCATCCGCGCCCACCTGCCCCCCGACGACGAGCGCCGGCGCTGGATCGACGCTCACGACGAGGTGGCCCTGGCATTCAAGCCCTACGACTGGTCGCTCAACACCCGCTAGCGCCTCCGGCAGGGGCGTGAGGAAACCGGATTTACCCATACCCCGCCAGGCGGCCCTGGGGCTGCCCAACCCCGGCCATCGGGCGGGGGAAACCCGGTCCCGCCAGATCTATCGGTCACTGCTGTTGCTGTTGCTGCTGCGCCTCAAACGGCTCATCCGCCTCGACCGCCGCCGGCTGCCCCGCCAGAACCGGCAGCACCTCCTCATCGGCGATCGGCGCCTCGGTCGCCGCCACCTTAACCCCGACTTCCAGCGTACTCATGGCCTGGCCCTTGAAGACCCCCTTCGTCGGCGGCACGTCGGCGTAGTCGCGCCCCACCGCCGTGCGAATGTGCCGCTCCCCGGCGATCAGGTTGTTTGTCGGGTCGAAGCCCACCCAGCCCAGTTCCGGCAACAACGCCTCGACCCAGGCGTGGGTCGCATCTTGCGCGGAGCGGTCATGATCCTCCACCCGGTGAAAGAGATAGCCGCTCACGTAGCGACAGGGGATACCGAGGGGGCGCAGCAGGGCAATCATAATGTGGGCATTATCCTGGCACACCCCCCGCCGGGCGGCCAGGGCCACGTCGATCGACGAGTCAACCTCGGTGTGCTCGGGATCGTAGGCGAACGCATCGTAGAGCCGCGCGTTCAACTCACGTAGCAGGGAGAGCGGGTCGTCACGGCGACATACCTCGAGCTCGCGGGCCAGATCTTCCAGCAGCGCCGTCGGATGGGCGAAAAAACTGGGCGCAAGAAAATCCCAGTGATCCTCACGCTCGATCAGCGCGTCGAGGGCTGACCAGGCATCGGGGTCGAGCCGGTCGGGGAGCGGCGGCGGCGGCTGCAAAATGACTACCGCCTCGGCAGTGATGGTCGTGACGCGGTGCGGCGCGGGAATGCTGAAGTGGTGAACGGTGTTGCCGTAGCAATCGGTGTAGTGTTGCACACGAGCCATGGGGCTCGTGACCAGGCGAAAACTCAGGCAGTGCTGTGAACCTTCCGAGCGGGGTTGCTTACGCACCTCGGTGATGCTCTCGCTCACCGGGGCGCTGTAGCGAAAACGGGTCTTGTGCAGAATGGAATAATACATATGACTGGTGCAACTCCGGGGAACCTGTCCGAGCACATAGGATGGGTCGTTCCTCGCCCGGCAAGACCGAAGCGCGGGCTGCGCCAATGCTTCGGCCCAACCACCCTTCAAGCATGCTCGGACGCAGTACTAGCTATCAAGGGCCTTCTCTACGGGGTAGGTCACGTAGGTCTGATAGATCGCGCCGTGGATGGCCATGCACTGGCGCTGGATGCCATCGAGGTAGGCGTGCATATTGTCGGCCAGGATCTCTTCCACCTGTCCATAGTCGAGCGAGGCGCGTAACCGTCCGGCCAGGCGTTCGGCCCGCCCGCCGCTGCGAACGCCGGTGCTCTGCGCAATCGCCTGCAGACCGCGCTGGATGCGATCGGCGGCGAAGCGTACCGAGTGGGGAAACTCGCCATCGAGCAGCAAAAACTCCGCGACCGTCTGGGGTTGCACGTCAGCGGTGTACACCTTGCAGTAGGCCTCGAACGCGGTGGCGCACTTGAGCAACCCGACCCAGTCGTTGTACTCCAGCATCAGCGCCAGATCGTCGGGCGCCTCAAGGTAGGGGCGAAAGTGCACATCGAGGAGCAGAGCAGTAGCGCTGGCCCGTTCCAGGTAGCGACCCACCTGGATGAAGTACCAGCCCTCGCCATGGGTCATAGTGGTGTCGGTAATGCCCTGGAAGAGATGCGCGCCTTCTTTGATTGCCTGATAGAACTCGATTGGCTCTCCCTGCCAGATGCGCTCCGGGCTTGCCGAGCGCATAAACAGGTACAGCCGGTTAACCTGCTCCCACATCTCCGAACTGATCTGCTGGCGCACCTGCCGGGCATTCTCTCGAGCCAGGCCAATGCAACTGACGATCGCGTTCGGATTGGCGGGATCGAAGGTCAACGCGCGGGTAATGGCGTAGGCGTCAGCGCCCCCTTCGGGGGGCAGCGGCGTGCGCAGGGCCCCCAGCAGGCGTTTCCAGCGCACCTCCACCGACTCGGGGGTTTGATCCAGCATCAGGTTCAACCCGACGCCGATCAGTCGCGCCGTGTGTTCGGCCCGTTCCAGGTAGCGGCTCATCCAGTAGAGCCCATCGGCTACGCGTGAGAGCATATCGTGCTAACGTAACAGGGTGAAGAGTCAGCCGTTCAGGATTGCGGTTTCTCCACACCTCTACACCTCTACAATCACCGTGTAGCGTGAAGCGCGCAGGGCAAGCAGGTGTGAACGATAGCTGACTCTCCAGCCAATCCAGGAACGGCCCGTCACTCGAACAGCACCCACGTGTCCTTGCTGCCTCCGCCCTGGGACGAGTTGACCACCAGCGAGCCTTTGCGTAACGCCACGCGGGTGAGGCCCCCCGGTACGATGGTGATCTGATCGCCACTGTTGAGGATGTACGGGCGGAGATCGATGTGGCGTGGCTCAACCCGGCCGTCAACGAAGCACGGGGCGCGCGAGAATTGCAGCGTTGGCTGGGCGATGTAATTCCGCGGATGGGCCTCGATCAGGCGCCGGAAGCGTTCACGCTCCTCCGCGGTGCTGTGCGGTCCGATCAGCATCCCATAGCCACCCGACTCACCCACCGCCTTCACCACCAGTTCATCCAGGTGTTCGAGCACGTAGGCCCGCTCAAGCGGATCATCGCAGAGGTAGGTCTCCACGTTCGACAGGATCGGATCTTCACCGAGGTAGTATTTGATGATCTTCGGCACGTAGGCGTAGATCGCCTTATCGTCGGCTACGCCGGTGCCAACCACGTTCGCCAGACTCACGTTCCCCGCGCGGAAGGCATTGAACAATCCGGCCGCGCCAAGGATCGAGTCCGCGCGAAAAGCCAGCGGATCAATAAAATCGTCGTCCACCCGCCGGTAGATCACGTCCACCCGTCGCAGGCCGGCCGTGGTGCGCATATACACGATGTTGTCGTGCACCAGCAGGTCACGGCCCTCGACCAGCTCCACCCCCATGAGCCGGGCGAGAAAGGTGTGCTCAAAGTAGGCCGAGTTGTACACCCCCGGCGTCAGCACCACAATGGTCGGCTCGGGCCGGTGGGCCGGCGCCAGCGCGCGCAGGGTCGTGAGCAGCGCGTGCCCGTAGTGGTCAACCGGGCGCACGCCGTAATTGGCGAACAGCCCCGGAAAGGCCCGTTTCATCACCGCGCGATTGGTGAGCATGTAGCTCACCCCGCTGGGCACCCGCAGGTTATCCTCCAGCACCACAAACTCGCCCGAGGGCATGCGCAGCAGGTCCGTTCCGGTGATCGAAACATAGACCCGCTGCGGCACCGCGACGTTCCGCATCTCGCGGCGGAAGTGCGGGCAGGTGTACACCAGCTCGCGCGGAATGACCCGATCGGCCAGGATGCGCGCCTGGTGGTATATGTCGTGCAGAAAGAGGTTCAGCGCGTGAATGCGCTGCTTCAGGCCTGCCTCGATCACCGCCCATTCGTCGTGGGTCACGATCCGCGGCAGCAGATCGTAGGGGAAGATGCGCTCGGTGCCCTGGTCGTCACCGTAGACGGTGAAGGTGATGCCCTGATTGAGAAAGGTGAGGTCGGCGTAACTCTGCCGCTGCTGGAGGTCGCGTGCGGAGAGTTCCTGCAGGCGCTGGTACAGGAGCCGGTAGTGGGGCCGCGGTTCGCCCGCCTCGTCGAACATCTCGTCGTAGATGGCGCCGAGGTCGTACGTGGCAAAGAGCGAATGGCCGTTGGCGCGCGCGCGGTGCTCGGTGAGCATAGATGTGCGAGAATAAGGCTTTCTGCCGAATCTGAAACCAGGATCGGAGAGAGCTGAGCGGGCGGCGCT
Source organism: Chloroflexaceae bacterium (assembly GCA_034431835.1). Taxonomy (GTDB): domain Bacteria; phylum Chloroflexota; class Chloroflexia; order Chloroflexales; family Chloroflexaceae; genus JACAEO01. The sequence goes on from DAOUDA010000088.1 coordinate 6,439, forward strand.
GCCACGGCTACTGCGGTTCTTCTCTCGGGATTATCGGTTATAATACCGCCTTTCTCGGCTGGCGTCAACCGGAATCGCAGGATGGTGTTCACATCTACCGAACCGGTTCGCACCGCAGCGGGCGCGGAGGGCTTCAAAACGTTCACCCTCTACGTTCCTCTGCGTGCTCTGCGGTACATCTGAACACGCAGGGTCGAAGCCGTGGCCGTACCACGACTTCGACCCTGCGGGGCAGGCTTCGGGCCGGCCCTAATCGCCCATCCCCTCCGCGCTTGCCGGGATCACCCGCTTCTGCAGATCGGTCTCTTTCACCCGGTACACGTTCCAGACCAGACCGGTCGCCTCCAGCCCGCGGATCACGTAGGCCGAGATGTCGATCTGCCACCAGCGCAGGCCGTGAAAGGCCGACCGGGGGAAGGCGTGGTGGTTGTTGTGCCAGCCCTCGCCAAACGCCAGCAGACCAACGATGAAGTTGTTGCGGCTCGCGTCGCGCGTCTGGTAGTCGCGCCCGCCGAAGGTGTGGCAGATCGAGTTGACGCTCCAGGTGACGTGGTGGGTAAGAAAGACCCGCACCAACCCGCCCCAGATCAACCCGCTCCAGCCGGCGATCAGGAAGGGGATCAGCAGCCCCAACCCGGCCCATAACAGCCAGGTGCGTGAGGCCCACACGACGTCCGGGTCACGCTTCAACCAGGTGCCGTACACGTCCACGTTCTCTTTGTGGTGGAACAGCCAGCCCATGTGGGAATGCCACAGCCCCTCCAGCGGGCTGTGGGGGTCGTCCTCGCCATCGGAGTGGGCATGATGCTGAATGTGCGTCGAGGCCCAGGCGATCGGGCTGCCCTCGAAGGCCATGCTGCCCATGATCAGGAACAGGCGCTTCAGCCACGAGTGGGTCTCGAAACTCTTGTGGGTCAGCATGCGGTGGTAACCGACCGTGATCCCCAGGCCGGAGATCGCGTAGAAGACCAGCATCAGGGTCACGTCCAGCCAGTCAACGGCGCGGTTCCACAGCATCACCATGGCGTAGATCGTCGCCAGAAACGGCAGCGCGACGATGATCAACACGCCGATCTTCTCGCCGAGGCTCTTCTCAAGCTGGGGTTCGACGGGGGCGGAGGGTACAACACGAGCCATCTTCATTCTCCTCATAGGTGCCTGGCCGCGCATCCTTCCACGGCCACTGCACCCCAGTGTAGCCCGCGCCGTCGCTCCGCGTAAGTGCGCCCGGTCCAGTCATTTGTCACCCCTGATCTAATTTGTGACAGCGTGCACACATAACCAGGGGCCTATGACCATGGTCACGGGGCGAGATCGAGCAGGGGCGCGGGGAAACCTGGTTTCCCCGCGCCCCTTCACCCCGCTGTCAGGCGCGTTTGAACCCGGCTCACCCCAACCCCTGCTGCTGCGCCCAGAGGGCCGCCTGGGTCCGATCGCGGACACCGAGTTTGCTGAGGATGTTGCTGATGTGGTTCTTCACCGTGCCAACGCTGATCAGCAGGGCCTCGCTGATCTCCTGGTTGGTGCGCCCCCGCGCCAGCAGCACCAGAATGGCCCGTTCGCGTTCGGTGAGGAAGGCGAGGCGCTCGGCGGGCGCCGGGGTCGCAGCGGGCTTGCTCGCTTCAACTTCGCCTGCCAGTCGCCCCAGATGGGGCAGCATCTGAGCCGTAATCTCCGGCCCCAGCAGCGCCCCGCCGGCGGCCACGGTGCGCACCGCCCCGGCAAGGGCCTTATGGTCCACATCCTTCAACAGGTAGCCCCGCGCGCCCGCCGCGAGGCCCCGAAAAACATACGCATCGTCGCGAAAGGTCGTCAAAATGATCACCGCCGGGCGCGGCCCTCGCTCCGCCAGCCGCCGGGTGGCCTCCACTCCGTCCATCACCGGCATCAGCACATCCATCAGGACCACATCGGGGTCGAGTGCGGCCACGAGGTCGAGGGCTTCCTGCCCATTGCTCGCCTGGCCCACCACCTCGATGCCGGGTTTGCGCGCCAGCAGCGTGGCGATTCCGGTGCGGATCAGGGCCTGGTCGTCCACGATCAACACACGGATCTTCTCGCTCATCGTTGGCACCCTGTTGTGGCCCTGCGGGGCAACGCTCATACGCCTTCGGTCGGCAACACCACCCGTAGCCGCCAGCCGCCACCGGGCAACGGGCCGGCTTCCATGCCGCCGTTGAGCGCCTCGGCCCGCTCACGCAGGCCCACCAGCCCGAAACTCTCGCCTGCCCCTGGCCGGGACGCCGCGGGTTCCGGTCCTCCGGGGTCGTCATTCGTGACCGTGACCGTGACATAGCCCCCCAGGGTCACCACCCGCGCCTCGACCCGGGTCGCGCGGCTGTGTTTGCGCGCGTTGGTCACGCCTTCTTGCACCGTGCGGTAGATGGTGCATGCCAGTGCGTCGGAGAGGTCCTCAAACTCTCCATCGAGGATCAAGGTTACGCGCGGCGGCGCAACCGCCGCCGCCGCCAGTTCCTCCAGCGCGCGACGCAGTTCCGCGCCGCGCACCGGCAACTCGGCATCGGCCACTGCCAGCATGCTGCGCCAGGCCAGGTGCAACTGTTCGCGGCTCTCGCGCACCTGTTCCAGGGCCGCCTCGGCGTCCTCAGACGCCAGATCCTCGGCCAGTTGCAGTTGCAGATGCACCAGCACCAGCCGCGCCCCCAGATCATCGTGCACCTCACGGGCCAGCCGCGCCCGCTCGGCTGCCACGGCCAGCATGCGCACCTCGGCCATCTGCTGCTCGATCTCCGCGTTCAACAGTGCCAGACGCAACTCTGTCTGCTTGCGCCGCTCGAGCTGCCGGCGCGCCAGCAGCAACGGCCCGCCAACCGCCGCCGCCGTCACCGTACCGATCAGCAGGGCGTTGTGGTCGAACCGCTCCGGCCCCCAGTACGCCGCAAGCACGGTGATCCCAACCAGCAACCCCGCCAGGTGCAGCACAATCTGGCGCGGCGGGAGCCGCACTGCTACCTGCCAGAGTACCAGCAACAGCCCCAGTAGCGGCGTAAGGGTGTGGGCAAGTTGCGCCAGGGCCAGGATCGCCACCGACTGCGCCGCCAGACCCACCTGGATCAGCAACGGCTGGCTGATGCGCTGGGTGGTCACGTAGGCCAGCAGCAACACCGCGGCCCATACCAGCAACATCCCGAAGGCTCCCGACACCAGCGGGCGCTCCAATGCGGCCGAACTGATCGTCAGGGCCAGAAAGACCGCCGGCAACACCCACGTCAGCACCCGGTTCAATGGGCGGGCGATCACCGGCTCATCGGATGGGGTCACGGTTGCCAGAGGCGAGTCGCCGACAGGCGGCTCGACGGTACCCTGGCGCAACGTCGCCACCGTGGCCCGCAGGCGTTCCACCGCGCTGGCAGCAGCGGCCCGCGTCTGGCTCACCGCCGCCTCAACCCGTGAGAGGTTGCTCTGGGCCTGCGCCAGCGCCGCCGCCACACTCTGCTCAGTGCGGCTCAGAGCCGTCTGCACGTCGCCGATGATCGTCTGCCCGAGCCGGTGGCGCTCCTCGAGCATGATGCGCTGCTGCACCTCGCGCACACCCGCGGCCAGCGCGTCGTAACGCTGCTGTACCTGCTGCAACATGTGCTGCACCTGCTCGCTCCGGCGCTGCTGGCGCAGGTAGAAGATCGCGGCGATGATCGCGCAGGTGGCCGGAAAGGCCAGCATCAGGTTGCCCTGCAACCAGTCGATCAGGTTCGCCGTCGCCACCAGCAACATCCCGCTCCAGACGGCGTAAACCCCCACCGCAAAGGGGATCCACAACCACGGTAAAAACAGCGCGATGGCCTGGAGCACCAGCGCCAGGTACACGTAATCGAGCAGCGGCGCGGGAGCGAGCGCCTGGGCCAGGGCCGTGAGGGCCACCTGCCCGAGCAAAAACAGCGCCTGGCCCCAGCGGGGCAGACGTCGCGCCGGAACAAAGGTAACGGCGATCAGGAGAGCGCCACACAACCCCGCCAGCACCACCAGGCGCCAGACGGCATAACTCTGCCCCAGGGCGCTCAACGGCGCGCCGAGCAGCGCCAGCGTCACCACGCTCTGCACCGCAAACGGGTAGGGCAGGGCCATAGTGGGAATAATCCTTCGTTGGGCCGAGGCCTTTGCCTTCATGGTTTATAGTGTAGCATACTCGTCTGCGTTCCCTGCGGCTGCGCTGCGCTCCAGCGGGGCGCAAAAGGGTCTTCCTGGGAGCGCGCCCCACCCTCCTGGACCCTCCCCACCGGAGGGCAACGCCCTCCCACGAGGGTGATAGGGATCTTCCTGGGAGCGCGCCGCCCTCCCGTCCGTGGCTGTGGTACAATACACGTGAGCAAACGCTCAGGCCCGCAGCGTCAGGCGCCTGAGCGTCTCTGTGTGTGGCTACAAACGCGCCCGGCGGGCGCTGAGGGTTTATGCTTCGTCAAGATATTCGAAACATTGCCATTATCGCTCACGTTGATCACGGCAAAACCACTCTGGTGGACGCGATGCTCAAGCAGAGCCGCGTCTTTCGTGAGAACCAGGCCGTCGAGGAACGGGTGCTCGACTCCAACGCGCTCGAACGTGAGCGGGGGATCACCATTCTCTCGAAAACGACTGCCATTAGCTACCGCGGCACGAAGATCAACATCGTGGATACGCCCGGCCACGCCGATTTTGGCGGCGAGGTGGAACGGGTGATGAACATGGTCGACGGCGTCCTGCTCCTGGTTGATGCCGTTGATGGCCCCATGCCCCAGACAAAGTTCGTCCTGCGCAAGGCCCTGCAGGCCGGCCACCGCGCCATTGTGGTGGTCAATAAAATTGACCGGCCCCAGGCCCGCCCCAACTGGGTCGTTAACGAGACCTTCGACCTGTTCGTGGATCTCGGCGCCAGCGACGAACAGGCCGAGTTCGCCACCATTTTCACCAACGCCCTGGCCGGCCACGCTGGCCGCTCGCCGCTCAAACTGCACGACTCGCTCGAACCGCTCTTTGAGGCGATCCTCGACCGCATCCCGCCACCCGACGTTGATGTGGAGGCCCCGGCCCAGTTCCTGGTCACCACCAGTCTCTACGACGATTACAAGGGCAAAATTGTTACGGGCCGGCTCAGTCGCGGCACGATCAGCAAGGGGCAGGCCCTCGTGCGCATCGATCGCCATGGCGCCATCCATCCCGCGCGCCTTACCCAGCTCTTTGTCTACAATGGCCTGCAGCGCCAGGAGGTCGACTCGGCCCGAGCCGGCGATATTATCGCCCTCGCCGGCATCGGCGACGCCAGCATCGGCGATACCATCGCCGATGCGCTCCAGCCCGAGGCTCTCCCCCTGATTAAGGTCGAAGAGCCGACGGTGCGGATGACCTTTGGCGTCAACACCAGCCCCTTCGCGGGTCGCGAAGGGACCTTCGTGACCTCGCGCAAGCTCCGCGAACGCCTCTACCAGGAGACCGAACGCGACGTGGCCCTGCGCGTCGAAGATACCGATAGCCCCGATGTCTTCCTGGTCTCCGGGCGCGGCGAACTGCACCTCGGCATTCTGATCGAAACCATGCGCCGCGAAGGCTACGAGTTCCAGGTCTCCCGTCCCGAGGTGATTTTTCACGAGGATGTGCACGGCGCCCGTCTCGAACCGATCGAACTGGTCGAGATCGAGGTGGCCGCCGATTACCAGGGCGTGGTGGTGGAACTGCTCGGCAAACGCCAGGGCGAGATGCGTGATATGCACGTCCGCGATGATGGCAGCGTCCATTATGTCTATCTGGTGCCGACACGCGGCTTGCTCGGCTTCCGCCAACTTTTCCTGACCGCCACACGCGGCACCGGGGTGCTCAATAGTCTGTTCTACAACTACGCGCCTTTCACCGGTGAAATCACCGCCCGTGAGAATGGCTCGCTGATCGCCTCCGAAAGCGGCGTGGTCACCACCTACGGCATCAACCAGGTGCAGGATCGCGGGGTCTTCTTCGTCACCCCCGGCCAGGAGGTCTATGCCGGTATGGTTGTTGGCCAGCACATCCGTGACGTGGACCTTGAGGTGAACGTCTGTAAGGAGAAGCACCTGACCAACATCCGCAACAACAAGGGCGCCGAAACCATTCGCCTTGAGGCCCCACGCACCCTCTCGCTCGATGATGCCATCGAGTACATCGGCGACGACGAACTGGTCGAGGTCACCCCGAAGGGCTGGCGCCTGCGGAAAAAGTTGCTCAGCGCCGATGAACGGCGCCGCGAGAAGAAGAAACGCGACCTCTCGCTGGCCTGAGTGGTTGGGGGCGCATTGCGAACCGCCCCTACCGGCGGACCAGCGGCGGGCCGGTAGGGGCGGTTCGCAATCCGCAATCGCCAATCCAAAATCCGAAATCCGAAATCCACAATCCCCGATCGCCCCTTCTCTCATCCTCCTCTCATCCAGAGCTAAGCCCATTCTTAAGCCTCTGGTCTATACTTCTCCCTTGACGTCCCCCGGGAGCGCCCCGACTCCCGCTGGCTCTCGTCCCCACGCGGCTTACCCCTGCTGAACGGGACAACCAACACGTTCGTTTGCTTCGGTCGCAGCCCGGACAACGAACCTGAAAGGGGAGCGACCCATGACCAATCCGGCGGTTATCAGCCCCGGTGCTGCAGACACTATCATTCTATATTTGAATGAGATCGGTGATGAGCCACTCTTGACCTTTGATCAGGAACAGGCCCTTGCGCGCGCCATGGCGGAGGGTCTGGAAGCGGCCAACCGTCTCGCTGCCGAGCCGCAGCCGCCTCTCAGCGAGCGCCAGCGCCTGGAGCAGCAGGTCGCTGCAGGTGAACGGGCGCGGGCCCAGTTGATCAATTCCAATCTGCGTCTGGTGGTGAGCATCGCGCGCCGCTACCAGGGCCACGGCCTGAGCCTGCTGGATCTCATCCAGGAGGGCAGCCTGGGTCTGATGCGCGCGGTGGATAAGTTCGATCCCGGGCGGGGCCTGAAGTTCTCGACCTACGCCACCTACTGGATCCGCCAGAGTGTCGGCCGGGCGATTGCCGATCACGGGCGCACGGTGCGCCTGCCGGTGCATCTGGGTGAGCGACTCTCGCGGCTCGCGCGGGTGCGTCAGCAGTTGATCCAGCGCCTCGACCGCGAACCGACGCCCGAAGAGGTTGCCAGCGAAGCCGGGCTGACGCCGGAGCAGGTGACGCGCGCCGAGCAGGCCGCGCTGACCCCCGCCTCGCTCGACGAGGCGCACACCGAGGATGGCACCGGCACACTGGCCGAGGTCATCTCCGACCCGCTGCAACCTTCGCCGCTGGATGAGGTTTCGCACGCTTTGCTGCGCGACGATCTGAGCGAGGCGATGTCGCACCTGACGCCCCGGGAGCGCCACATCCTCTGCCTGCGCTACGGGCTGCACAGCGAAACCGCGCTGACCCTTGAGCAGATCGGCCAGCGCCTCAACCTGACCCGCGAGCGGGTGCGGCAACTCGAGAGCGAGGCCCTCAAGAAGCTGCGCGACCCGCTGCTGGGGCGCCGGCTGCACGGTTACTTCGAAGAGGCATAGAGCGGCAGCATACCCAGGACCAGTTCCGCCCTCCGGCGCCAGTCGGAGGCGGGCGCCAGGTCGGCGGCGCGGATGAGGGCGCTGCGCGCGTTCTCCGCGTCGCCGAGGGCCGCCAATGCCGCCCCAAGGTAATACAACGCATCGGGGCCGCCGCCGGTCCGCTGGGCCGCGCGGGCTGCCTCCGCCGCGCCCGCAAACTGGCCGCAGTGGTAGCGATGGGCGGCCAGCGACGTCAGGGCCTCCGGATCGCCGGGCGCCGCCGCCACGGCTGCCTCGGCAAATGACAACCCCGTTTCACAGAGTTCAAAAGTAGTGGCGAGGTGAAACTTCGCCGCCAGCAGCGCGTACCGGCCCCGCTCGGCCTCGGGGGCGAGGGCCAGCGCGCGCACATAGGCCCGGCTGGCCTGGTCGTACTCTCGACGCGCGGCGTGCCAACTGGCCCAGGCCAGGGCCACGCCCGGATCATCGGGCCGCAACCGCGCGACAGTGTCGAGTTCATCCTGCGCGGCATCGCCGGCATCGGTCGTGAGATAGGTAAGCGCCAGGAGCGTGCGCGCCCGCGGATCGTCGGGGTGCGCCTGGACCAGGGCCTGCAGTCGCTGAAGACCGCCGCTGGCATCCCCGGAGCGCCAGCGGGTGTAGGCCGCATAGGCCGCGGCACCGAGGGCATCCGGACCGTGGGGGTCAACCCGCGTAAACTGCTCCTCGGCCAGGCCGTAGAGACCCAGGCTCAGGTAGAACACGCCCAGGATCTGCGGACGCTCGGCGGGTGAAGCGTCAAGCGCGGCCCGGAGGCGGAGCGGACCATCGCCCACCACGGGCAGGAGCGGGGCGAGCAGCGGATCGGTGCGTTCCGCTGCGACCGCGAGGGTCAGATCCCGGCGAGCGGCATCGGGGGCGCTGTTGGCGCGCAGCAGGGCCAGACGATAACGGGCGGATTCGGCCCAGGGCGCAGGCAATGGCTCGGCCAGGGCCGCCTGCAACCCGGCGCTGGCCAGCAGGTACTCGCCCCGCCGCAGGGCCTCGTCGGCGGCCAGAAGGCGCGCCGGGCCGCGATAGGCGCACGCCTCGGCGGAGCGGCAATCCTCCGCCAGCGCCCACGTGCGCGCCGCCAGGTCGCGCCGCCCCGAGTCGGCCAGCGTGCGCCCCAGGTAGAGCAGCGCCCGCTGGTAATCGACCGGCCCGAGGCCACGGAGCATCGCCGCGCGCAACTGGTGCTCGGCTGCGGCATGTTCGCCGCGCAGCGCGCGCAGCATGCCCAGGCGCGCCTGGGCCTCAGGGAACGCTGGCGCGAGCGGCGTCAGGATCGCCAGCGCCTCGTGGTAGCGCCCCGCACCGAAGAGCCGGTCAGCGGAACGCAATGCGTCGCGGCGATCGGGACGCAGCGCGAGGGAGAGCGCCAGCGCCGCGCCAAGCAGCAGGGCCAGCCAGCCGAGCAGCCCAGACGCCGTCCGCCAGCCCCGGGGCAATCGTGCGAGGATGTGCATCCTGCTGCTTTCGGAATGCAAAGGGCTTTGCTTCGGAGGGCGCTTCCGTCCCATCGGGCAAGGGTGGAGGGAAGCCTGGTCGCCCCCGCACCTTTCTTCAACCACCTGTCAATCGAAAACCCAAAATCCAAAATCGTATCACTTCTCCCCGCGGGGCCACAGCGCCCAGACAATCGCCGCCGCCGCCGCCATCCACGCCCGGCTCGCCTCCTTCTCGAAGCCGCGGGTGCGCAACTGCACACCGCCGAGGAACAGGCCCGTCGCCAGCACCCCACCGGCGAGCCGGTCGCTCGAACGCTCGACGCGGCGGATGCCGCGCTCCAGGCGCGACAGGTCGGAACGCATCTGGATCTCCCCGCGGTTGGCCGAACGGTAGTAGGCCTCCATCTGGCGGGGCAGCGAGAAGAGCAACTGCCCCAGATCGCGCAACTCCTTCTGCGCCCGCTCGGCCCAGTTGATGCCGTTACGCTCCCGCTCCAGCAGCATCTGCGCGAAGGGACGCAGTTCGTGGAACAGATTGATATCCGGGCAGATCTCAGTGGCGAGACCAGCGACCATGCTCAGGGCCCGCCCGAAGTAGAGCAGATCCTGGGGGATCTGGAAGGGCAGATCGTAGACAATATCCTTGGTTTCCTCGAAGATCGCCTCGACGTCAATGCTGGTCATCTCGCGCATGGTGCGGTTGAACGAGTGACGCAGCATAATCTGCACCGCCTGGATGATCGGGCGGCGGTCGGCGCCGGGCAGGATCATGTTCAAGCGATCCAGCGCGTCGACGATCCGCTCGGCATCATTTGTCGCCAGGCCCAGTACGCCACCGCGCACGACATCCATCGTCTGCGGCGGCAGGGCGCCGACCATGCCAAAATCCACGAAGATCAGGGTGAATGGCCGTCCTGGCGCCACAGCATGAGCCTCGGCGTCACCGAAGAGGTGCCCATCGGGGAGCACGCCGTTTCCGTTGGGGCTGCCCACGGGGGCCTTGCCATTGGACGAGACGCCGTAGTTTACCGGCAGTTCGGGGTCAACCCGCACGAACAGGTTCCCCGGATGCGGATCGGCATGGAAGAAGCCATCAATGAAAAACTGCTTCAGATAGCAGTTGTTCAGCCGCGCCGCCAGTTCCACCCGGCTGACCCCCAGCGCCTCCAGCGTTCGCAGATCGCTGATCTTGATCCCGCTGATGCGCTCCATCACCAGCACGCGCCTGGTCGTCAATTCCAGGATCGGCTCGGGAAAATAAACGCCCTGGACCCCGACGAAGTTCTTGCGGAAGGTCGCGGCATTGCGCCCCTCTTCCACGTAGTCCAGTTCTTGCATCAGGACCCTGGCGAACTCGGCCAGCAGGGCCTCCAGGTCGGCCCGGCGCCGGATCGGCGGGTAGTTCTTCACCAGACGGATCACCCAGGAGACCGCGCTCAGATCCACCTCGATGATCTCTTCGATGTAGGGGCGTTGCACCTTGATGGCCACATCGCGCCCGTCGTGGAGCGTCGCGAAGTGTACCTGGCCGAGCGAGGCGGCCGCGACCGCTTCCTGCTCGAAGCGCAGGAACAACTCGCTGGGCGGGGCGCCCAACTCTTCGATGATGACCTCGAGCACGTGGCTCGCCGGGGCCGGCGGCACCTCATCTTGCAGCCCGGCCAGCTCGCGGCGCACCACGTCGGGCACCACATCGGCGCGCGAGGAGAGGAACTGGCCGAGCTTGATCTGCATGCCGCCCAGATCAATGGCCAGCTTGCGGAAATCGCGGGCCAGGCGCTGCCAGCGGCGATTGGCGCTGCGCCGCACCAGCCAGCGCAGCATGCCGATCCGGAACATAAATATGTCCCAGACAAAGATGTGAATAACGACCCGGAGCATGTATGCGGAAACGCGCAGAAACCGCTGGCGCGGGTGAAACCGGGGCGCCACGCTGGGGCGGGGCACGCCGGTCTGATCGGTAATTGTTGCAGCCACGCCGGAAAACTGTGTATCTTGCGTCATATTTGCCGTTGGTTCGCTGGTTCTCCTCAGGATTATACCAGAAACCTCGTTCCGGCGACGACCCGAGAATACGAGGCTCGTGCAAATGCTCCGGGTCCCCCCAGCCCGCCGTAGGAGACGGCCGCCTGCTCCTCAGGCGCGGGCATGGGGCAACCTGGTCCCCCCATGCCCCGCCCATCGCTTGAAGGAGACACATGTAAACCTTCCGACCGATGCCGCGATCCGCGGGCCCGCGGTACCATAGGACAGGGTTTACCGGTACCGCACGATCAGCATCTAGCAGGGGCCTATGGCCATCGACAGCGTTCGACTGCTCACCGATAGCGCGGCCCACGTCTGGCGGCGCCTGAGCGCCATCCACTCCCTGGAGACGTTCATTGGCGGCGCCTGTTTCGAAGACTGGCTCGGTCCGGTCACGACCCCACCCTTCGACCAGGCCGAGGAACAGGCCCTCCGGCGCGACTACCACCTCCTCGCCAATCTCCTGAAGGAACTGGAGTCGCTGCTCCACTCGCGCGAGCAGGCGATCGCCCTGGTGCGCGCCGAGGCTGCCACTGCCTGAGTTGACTCCCTCCCTTCGAGCGGCTACAATGTCCTGGTGATCATCCTCCAGCTTATCGGAGGATTTGGGAGGGTTACGCCCTCCTGAGAGAACTCTTTTGCATTCCCGTTGTTGCGCGACTGCCCAATGGAAGGGTCCGGGAGGGCGTAACCCTCCCAATGAACCTCCTATACTTGTGCGGCCAAGCCGCGTGGGGTCCAACCCGCCAACACCAAGTGAGCGCCAATGTTTGAGAGTCTTTCCGACCGCCTCCAGGCGGTGTTTCAAAAACTCGGCAGCAAGGGCCGCCTCGACGAGAATGACGTCCGCGAGGCGATGAAGGCGGTTCGCCTGGCCCTGCTTGAAGCCGATGTGAACTTCAAGGTTGTTAAAGATTTTGTTGCCCGCGTAACCGAGCAGGCCATCGGCGAAGAGGTCACCAAGAGCCTGACGCCCCACCAGCAGGTGGTGAAGATCGTTCACAACGAACTGATCAACCTGCTGGGCGTTGAGAATGCGCCGCTGCAGGAGGCCCGGCCCGGCCCGACGGTGATTATGCTCGTCGGGCTCCAGGGCACCGGTAAGACGACCCTTGCCGCCAAGCTGGCCCTGCACCTGCGCAAGAAGGGGCGCCGCGTGATGCTCGCCGCCTGCGACGTGTACCGCCCCGCCGCCATTACCCAGTTGCAAACCCTCGGCAAGCAGTTGAACGTGCCGGTCTACAGTGAGGGCACGTCCGCTCGCCCGCCGGACATCGCCGCCAATGCCGTGGAACAGGCCCGGCGCGATCTGGTCAATGTGGTGATCATCGACACCGCGGGCCGCCTGCAGATCGACGAGCCGCTGATGCAGGAACTCGCCGAAATTGACGCGCGGGTGCATCCTACCGAGCGCCTGCTCGTTGTGGACGCGATGACCGGCCAGGAAGCCGTGCGCGTTGCCGAGGCCTTTAACGCCCGTGTCAACCTCACCGGCCTGGTGATGACGAAGATGGATGGCGATGCCCGCGGCGGCGCGGCCCTCTCGGTGCGCGCCGTCACCGGCGTGCCGATCAAGTTTCTGTCCACCGGCGAAAAGGTGGACACCCACACCCTTGAGCCGTTCTACCCCGACCGTCTGGCCTCGCGCATTCTCGGCATGGGCGATGTGCTCTCGCTCATCGAGAAGGCCGAGCAGATGTACGACGCCGAGCAGGCCCGCGCGATGGAGAAAAAGCTGCGCAAGGGCAAGTTCGATTTCGAGGACTTCCTGACGTCCATGCAGCAAATGCGCAAGCTCGGCCCGCTGCAGGAACTACTCAAGCTCATCCCCGGCATGGGCCAGCTTGCCCGCAACGAGGAACTGGTCGATGAGCGCCAGCTCAAGCGCATCGAGGCCATGATCTTCTCGATGACGCCCTATGAACGCCGCAACCCCGAGGTGATCAAGGGCAGCCGTCGCGCGCGTATTGCCCGCGGCAGCGGCACTTCCGAGCGAGACGTGGCCGCGCTGGTCAAGCAGTTCCAGCAGATGCAGCGTATGATGAAACAGATTGCCAGCGATCAGGGTCGCGGTGGCCGCCGTGGCGGGCGTGGCGGGCGTGGCGGGCGTGGCGGCCCCGGGGGCATGGATATCAACGAGTTGATGCGCATGCTGAAGTGACTGCGGCGCGCCTGGCCCTTTCCAGGGTCGAGGCGCCGTTCAGCTCCAGCGATGGGGTTCGGGCCAGCAAAACGAGGTGTTCTGGTTTGCCCCAAAGACGTTGCGTCAGCCCCGCGCATCCCCCGGCGTTTCCACCTGGCGCTCGCAAGTGTGGTATAATCATCGCTTAGATGTCTTACGCGGCTCTGCCCGTCTGTCAGGCAGTGGCCCGAGCAAGCCCGGTTTCCCCATCTCTCCACAACCGGCGTTGGAGCCGCCGGCGCCCGCCCGGCAGGCGCCAGGGAAACCGCGTTGCCCCGTTCTTCAGGTGTTTGTGGTTACCGGAGGTAAAATACGCGTATGGTAAAGATCCGTCTTCGCCGCACCGGCAAGACCAAACAGCCCAGCTACCGCGTGGTGGTCGCCGACTCGCGCTCGCCCCGCGATGGCAAGTTTATCGAGATTATTGGTCACTATAACCCGATCCGCCAGCCCAAGGTGCTGGAAATCAAGGCCGATCGCGCCCGTTACTGGCTCAGCGTCGGCGCCCAACCCACGGAAACCGTGGTCAAACTGCTCCAGCGCGTCAACGTGCTCGATGAGCAAGGCCGCCCGACTCCCGCCCCGGCGGAGGTTTGACCGGCGCGCCTCGTTCCGGGCCTCTGTGTCTGCGGTACCTTATGAAAGCGTTGCTCGAGTACATCGCCCTGAACCTCGTGGACAACCACGAGGCCGTGCAGATCAAGGAACGGGTGGGTCGCTTCACCGTGACCTATGAACTCTCCGTCGCCCCGGACGAGACGGGGAAGGTGATCGGGCGCAGCGGGCGCGTGGCCAAGGCCATCCGTGACCTGATGGGCGTCGCCGCCGCACGCCAGAACAAGCGGGTCCACGTGGATATTGAGTAGCGGCCGCGCCGCATCCCACCGCATCCTGGTACAACAACGAGACCTCTATTCAGCGGGGCGGTTCGGAGGGGCTACGCCCCTCCGAACGTCTCTGTCCGGTGCGGTGGAACCTGGCTCTACCGCACCGGACAGAGAAATCCTGTGGGGGCCCGCGGCCGCCCGCAACCTCCGCCGAGACGAGGTCTCGTTGTCGCATTCGTTCTTGAGAGGGCCGCGCCCTCCCATAACCTCTCCGTGAGGAGAGACCTGGAGGGATGCAACCCCTCCGTTGTTACCATGACCGATCTTTCACCAGACGAATTTCTGCTGATCGGCCAGATCGCCGCGCCCTTCGGGGTGCGCGGTCAGATCAAGGTAAAATCCTATACCGATCGGCCCGACCATCTCAGCCGCAACGTGCGCACGGTCTATGTGGGTGATCAGCACACGCCCCTGACGTTGACCGGGGTGATTGAACACAAACCCGGCATTCTTGTCGTGACCCTGCGCGAAATCACCAGCCGCGAGGCCGCCGAGACGCTGCGCGGCGTCGAGATCTACATTCGAGCCAGCGAGGCGGCCCCGCTGGGCGAAGATGAGTATTTCCTTCACCAGTTGATCGGCTTGCGCGCCAGCACCGAGGATGGCCAGCCAATTGGCCAGGTGCGCGAAGTGCTCGAAACCGGCGCCGGGCAGGTGCTGGTCATCGCCCGCCCCGGCCATACCGACGCGCTGGTACCCATGGTCCGCGACTTTATCCACACCCTCGATATTGCCAATGGGTGCATCATCATTCGCCCGATCGAGGGCCTCCTCTAAGCCTCTACCCTCGGATTCGGCAGGGGGATGGGGCAACCGTGTTGCCCCATCTTCTCAGGTGTAGGGTTGTCCGGCACATCCTCGTGCTGCATTCGCCATCCGGGGCAGAGGTTGCCCCATTCCCCTCGCATCACTGCGCCACAGGCAGCGCAATCCGGAAAGTGGTCCCTTCACCGATCACCGAGCGCACCGCCAGATCGCCGTGGTGCTGCTCGATAATGGTGTAACTCACCGCCAGACCCAGCCCGGTGCCCTTGGTGCGCGTGGTGAAAAAGGGTTCAAAGATCTTCGGCAGATCCTGGGTCGAGATGCCGCCGCCGGTATCGCTGATCTCGATCAGCACCATCGCCCGGCCCGCCCGCTCCGCCGTCCCTCCCGCCAAAACGGTGACGAAGCCCTCGGTATCAGGCTCCGCGCCCTCTTCGAGCACGGCGGTTTTTACGCGGAGTTCGCCACCGTCGGGCATGGCCTCGAGCGCGTTAAAGATCAGGTTGAAACACACCTGTTTGAGATGGTTGCTGATGGCGAACACGCGGGGCGGTTGACCTGCGCGCTGGCGAACCAGGCGCACCCCCTGCTCGGCCATCTGCGTCTCGGTCAGGTTCAGCACAGCGTCGAGGATCTCATCGACGTCCGCCGGGCGCATCCCCTCCCGGCTGGGGCGGTAGAAGTCAAGCATGCGCTGCACGATACTGATCAGCCGCTCGATCTCCTCCTGGGTCATTTTCAGGTAGCGTTGCCGCTTCTCCTCCGCCAGCGACCGGGTCAACAGCAAATACACCGAGTTGTGAATGGCCTGGAGGGGGTTGTTGATCTCATGGGCCAGCGAGGCCGACAGACGACCCAGAGCCGCGAGTTTCTCCGCCTGCACCAACTGCTTGGCAATGCGCTGGCGCTCGCTCACATCGCGGGCGATCACCAGGATCATGCGCTCGCCGGCGTGGGATACGGCGCTGAGACTGACCGCAACCGGCGTCGTCTGCTCCTGCCGGGTGTGCAGATCCATCTCGATTTCCGGTCCTTCACGCGCTGCTACGCCATTGTGGCCCTCAGCGGTCCTCCGCACCAGTTCGGCCAGGGCCGGCAAGAGCTGGTCAAGGGGCATGGACAGGAGTTCGGCGTGGCTATAGCCGCTCAACTGTTCCAGGGCCAGATTGGCATCGAGTATCGTTCGTCCGGTGGCATCAACCAGCAGCACCGCATCGCTGGCATGCTGGAGCAGGGCGCGATAGCGGCCCTCGGAGGAGGCGACGCGGGTGTAGAGGCGCGCATTCTCGATGGCGATCGCGGCCTGGGCCGCCAGCAGCATCAACAGTTCCTGGTCATCCTCGGTGAAGGGCTGCCGCGCGTGGGCCTTCGCCGCATTGAGCACTCCCAGGACGCGCTCGCCAGCCAGCACCGGCACCGACAGGGCCGAGCCGATCTCTTCGGTCAAAAACACGCCGCGCAGTTCATCCACGGGGAGCGTCAGATCACCGCTGAAGTCAAGGCGCACCGGCTGGCGACGCATCGCCACCCAACCCGCCAGACTACGCTCGGCCGCCACACGGTGGCCCACGCGCACCTGGGCGGGAAGGCCGGAACAGGCCACGATGCGCAGCCACTGCCCATCGTCCTCGAACAGCATGAGCGAGGCGCGGTCGGCATCAAGCTCGGTGCGCACCGTCTCGATGATCAAGTCTTGCAGACGTTGCAGATCGAGTTCACCGAGCAGGCGCTGGCCGATGCGCACCACCGGACGCAGGGCGGCCACCCGATCGCGCGAGCGGGCCGCGCGGCGCTCGCTGGCGATCTCGAGGGCCGTGGCGCGCAGGTCGTCGGCGTTGAAGGGCTTGAGCAACAACCCCCGCGCCCCCAGGCGCATCGCCTGGGCGATAAACTCAACCGAAGCGCCGCTGCACATCAGGAGGATCGGCACCTGCACCTGTTGCTCGCGCAACTGCCGCAGCAGGGCCAGGCCATCACCATTGGGAGCGGCGCCATCGAGCAGCACCAGGTCATAGGAAGAAGCAAGCAGGGCCTCGGAGGCGGCGGCGGGCGCGTCCATCGTCCGGACGACAAAGCCGGCCTCTCGCAGCGTCGCCGCACAGACTTCACGGGTGATCGGGTCGCTATCGATCACCAGAGCGTGCCCAGAATGGTGACTCATAGGGTACGGCAAGCGTGATAGGGGCGCACCCGCTATGACGCTCACGACTTCATCCGCCGTTCAAGTTCCTGCCAGACGGCCTCGAGGGGCAGGCCTTGCTCCTCGAGCAGGACCACGATGTGGTACAGCAGGTCGGCCAGTTCATAGGCCAGTTCGGCGTGGGAGGCATTCTTCGCTGCGATAACCACTTCCACCGCTTCCTCGCCAACTTTCTTGGCGATCCGATCCACACCATCCTGGAGCAGGCGCGCGGTGTAGGACGTTTCGGGCGCTGCGGCACGCCGTTCGCGCACACCATCGGCCAGCCGGCCGAGCACGGCGCCGGGCGGGGTGGAACGGCGGGTCAGCGTTCCCGCGGCATCGTAGTGGAAGCAACTACGCTCACCGGTGTGGCAGGTGGGCCCGGCGGGTTCGGCCAGCACCAGCAAGGCATCGCCATCGCAGTCAACCCGCAGGTCAACCAGGCGCAACAGATTGCCGCTCGTCTCGCCTTTGCGCCAGAGGGCCTGCCGGGAACGGCTCCAGAACGTCACCAGGCCGGTGGCGCGGGTCAACTCCAGGGCCTCGGCGTTCATGTAGCCCAGCATGAGCACTTCGCCGGTGCGTGCGTGCTGCACAATCGCAGGCGCCAGGCCCTGCTGGTCGAAATGGATCTCCATACAGGCTCTCAATGCCGAAAATGCCGGCGACCGGTAAAGACCATTGCGGCGCCGGCGGCGTCGGCGGCGGCGATCACCTCCGCATCGCGCACCGAGCCTCCGGGCTGGATCACCGCCATGGCGCCAGCGCGCAGGGCCGTCTCCACGCCATCGGCGAAGGGAAACAGCGCATCGCTGGCCACTACGCTGCCCGCGAGCGACAGACCCGCCTGCTGGGCCTTCCAGACGGCCAGGCGCGAACTGTCCACCCGGCTCATCTGCCCGGCGCCAATGCCGAGGGTGCGATCGGGGCCGGCATAGACAATCGCGTTGGACTTCACGTGCTTGACCACGCGCCAGGCGAAGCGCAGGGCGCGTTCCTCATCGGGGGTCGGGGCGCGCCGCGTCACCACGCGCCACTCCTCGCCGGCCAGGGGGGCGCGGTCGGCCTCCTGGGCCAGCACGCCGCCAGGCACGCTCCGCAGCACGATTTCGGGGGTCGCGCCGACCGGTTGCAGCGCCCGGAGCAGGCGCAGGTTCTTCTTTTTTCGCAGATGCTCCAGGGCATCGGGAGCGAACTCAGGAGCGATAATAATCTCGGTGAAAATCTCGCCGATCGCCCGGGCCAGGGCCAGGTCGAGGGGCTGATTGACGGCGATGATCCCGCCAAAAGGGGCCTCGCGGTCGGTAGCAAAGGCCTTCTCCCATGCCTCCAGCAGGGTGGGCGCGACGCCAACGCCGCAGGGATTGGTATGCTTGATAATCGCAAGGGTGGCGCCCTCGGCGGCGGGGAACTCGCCAATCAACTCCGCGGCGGCGCCGGTGTCGAGGATGTTATTGTACGAAAGCTCTTTGCCGTGCAACTGCTCGAACAGGCGCCCAAACTCGCCATAGAGGGCGGCGCGCTGGTGGGGGTTCTCGCCGTAGCGCAGCGACTGAACGCGGGGCCAGGCCGCGACGAGCGTCTCGGGGAAGGGATCAGCGGCCAGGTAGGCGGCGATGGCGGCATCGTAGGCGGCGGTATGGGCAAAGGTCTTCGCGGCCAGGCGCCGGCGCGTCTCCAGGCTCACCGCGCCCGCGCGCAACTCGGCGAGGGTCGTGGGGTAATCGGCCGGATCGATCAGGGACACGACGTGGGCGAAGTTCTTGGCGGCGGCGCGGAGCAGGGCCACGCCGCCGATATCGATCTGCTCGATGGCCTCGTCGAGCGTCGTCTCGGGGCGAGCGATGGTTTGCTGGAAGGGGTACAGATTAACGACCAGGAGGTCAATCGGCGCGAGGCCATACTCGGCGAGCTGGGCCATATGGGCGGGCCGATCGCGGCGGGCGAGCAGACCGGCGTGGATGGCCGGATGCAGGGTCTTGACGCGACCATCGAGAATCTCGGGAAAACCGGTGACCTCGCTGACCGGCAGAGCGGGAAGCCCGGCTTCAACCAGGAGGCGCTGAGTATTGCCGGTGGAAATCAGCGTAAAGCCGAGGCCCAGCAACTCGCGCGCCAGGTCAAGCACGCCCGACTTATCGTACACACTGAGCAATGCGCGCACGTGCACCCCCTCTGCCGCGACCCGAGACAGCGCCAGGACGGCCGGACCGCGCGTAGACAAGGTTCAGAGAACCGCGAACCGGGCCTCACGACGAAGAAGCCCTCCCCGGGCGACGGGCAGGGTCGCAGCCGGTGCCTATTCTATCACACCTGGGGGAGACTCGCGCAACGTCGTGGCGGCGCGCAATTCTTCGACGCGGGCGCGGAGCGCGGAAGTAGCGGCGCGGGCGCGTTCGGACCCGATCACCCGGGTGGCGCTCAGTTCAAAGCGGTCGATGGCGGCGAGCATCTGTGCCACAGTGGCACGGCTCACATCAGCAATGCCGGCGTGCCGGTAGGCTGCTTCGAGCAACGCCGAGGCCCCCGCGCCGACAAACATGGCCGCGATGCGTTCAAGTTCAGGAGCAAGGATCTCGCCGGGACTCGGCTCACGCAGCTCAACCAGGCCGTTCTGCAGCAGTTGCCCGACAATCTCGCAGGTGCGAAACTCGCCAAGGCCACTGCGCTGCGCGATCTGGGCGACGGTATTCTTACCGTTGACCATCGTCAGCACGCGCCACTCCTCCGCCTCCAGATTGATCTCCCCCGAGCCAGTAGCCGGGTTCGGCACCAGGCGCGGCACCAGCGTCAACGACGGAACGTGCTGTTGGAGGGCGGCCCAGCTCTCCTGACGCATGATCCCCTCCATGATGATCGCCTCATTGGAGAGGGTAATTGTGGGCGTATCGAGGCGCCGATCGTCGTAGAAGCGGAAGGGGCCGGAAGCGAGGGTAAAGAACGTAAAGACGGCATCGAGCGGGCGCATGCCGGGCACGGTTGCGCCGATGATCTGGCCATCGCGGAAATACAACCAGCCCTCGAGCGTCTGCCCGGCGCGTTGCCCGCGGATATGCACCCCGCCGGTCTTCTTGCTCAGGGCAACGAGTTGAATGATGTCCGTCAGCGGAAACTCGCTCAAATCGCCGGAGAGGGCCATGGCTTCACCGCAGGCATGGGAGCCGCGCGGCCAGAGGCGCGCCGCGCGGCGCCAGCCGTCGCTCCTGCGAACCGACACTCGCCTAGAGTTTGCTAATCACCGCCCGGCTGATGGCCCGCAGCGTCTCAAACACCCCTGCGCCCGTCGTCGCAACGGCTTCAATGCGCGGCCAGTTCATTCGGGTTACGCCCAGGTAATGGTCCATCGTCTGCACCGAGACCAGCACATCCTCGGGCAGATCACGCTTATTGTATTGCACCACAATCGGAAATTCAGAAAACTTCTTGTTCTGCCGCGTCACATTCTGCGCCAGTTCGCGGAGACTATTGACGTTCTCTTGCATCTTCTTCTTATGCGAGTCGGCGACGAAGACCACCCCATCGGCGCCGTTGAGCACGGCTACGCGGGTGCGTTCGTACAACACCTGACCCGGCACCGTATACAGATGGAAGCGGGTCTGAAACCCTCGGACCTTCCCGAGATCAAGGGGCAAGAAGTCGAAGAACAGGGTCCGTTCGGTCTCCGTGGCGATTGACAGCAGGTCTCCCTTGATCTCTTTTGGCACCTGGCTGTGAATGTACTGCAGGTTCGTCGTCTTCCCGCACATACCGGGTCCATAGTAGACGATCTTGCAGTGAATTTCGCGTGCCGCAACATTGATTAGCGCCATAGGTTCGCTCGCATGCCTGTTGATTGGGAGTACGGCGGCTCGACCCGCAACCGCGCCACCCGCCGCACAGGGCGGCGCCGAGCGGTCGCCGAAGACCGCCGCCAGTTAATCGCGGAACAGCAGGTCGATCGTATCTTCCATCGAGGTGCGGAAGGATGAACCGAGCACCTCGTCACGGGCCTTATGCTGTTGCCGAACGCGCTCAAGCACCGCGGCCAGTTCATCGGTGGCTTTTTTCGTCAACACCTTGACCAGACCAATATGGGTGCCTTTATTGAAAATGATGCACAGGATCCACTGCTCTTCAATCAGAGCAATAAAAATGTTCTCGCGCACACCCTGTTGAAAGGTGTTCCGAAAATCCCGCTCGCGCAGCAGCTTGGCCACCTCCCGGGATGAAGCAAAGACGCCCGCGATCAGCGCACCCAGAGCGGTGATATCCTGCCGATCAGCGTCGCCCTTGGAGGAGATTACCTGGCCACTCTTATCGAGGAGCAGGGCATAATCGCTGGACGTATCTTCGACCAGTCGGCCGAGGCACTCCTCTATCTGGACCAACTCCTCTGAAGGAACGATGATACTTGTCAGCTGTGGATCCATCGCGGCCTACCTTATTGAGAGCTAGTGCGGGGAACCGCCAGACGCTTGCTCCCCAAAATTATAGCACAGAGACGGTAACAACCCGGGAACGACCAGAAACTGGCTGTGACGGTTCTCCGCGCCAGATCGGCTTCAGATGGCGCTCAGCGCATCGAGCACGTCATCACGGTGCTTCGCCACCAGAAAGCGCACGTAACCGAGATCTTCGCGGGCGCTGGCAAGTAACAGCAGCATGGCGTCCCCGCTGATCGGTTCGAT
This sequence comes from Chloroflexaceae bacterium, assembly GCA_034431835.1. Lineage (GTDB taxonomy): Bacteria > Chloroflexota > Chloroflexia > Chloroflexales > Chloroflexaceae > JACAEO01. The sequence goes on from DAOUDA010000088.1 coordinate 28,122, forward strand.
TAACACGATCCCGTTCTCGTACTCCAGTAAGGTCTGGATGGCGTCACCCTTGTCAATCTCGCGCCCGAGCGCCTCGGCCATTGCCAGGCCATTCGAGGCCACCGCGCACACGGCGTCCACGTCCACGTCGGGGCTGGCAACACTCTCGATCAGCAACCCATCGGTGGCAACCACCGCGGCCAGTTCCACGCTTTCAACGCTGCGGAAGCGACCCAACAGGTTTTGCAACTTGCCGCTCATCTGTGATGCTCTCCTTGCGACACGCTTCGCCCTGAGCGAGGCGGTGGGCATAGCCATTATACACATAAGATCAACCGTGGTGCGACCAGATGTAGGAACGCCCCGGGGGCCGATGCAATGTCCGCCTCCGGTGGCGGGATCCGGGGCGGTTACGCCGCCCGAGAGGATCGTTCCGCGTTGGCCCTGGCGACGCAGCCTCCACAACCAGCGCCAGACCCGGGGTTTGGGGCACACCGCAAAGACGTTGCCCTGGCCCCGAGGAAGGTCCCGTTCCCTGCCCTCCCGTTCGTGTGGAAATATCGTGATGCATTTCCCTGGTAACGTGCCGGGAACATGGTATACTCCATTCAGGGCCCCATCCGGGGTCCACATAGTCAGCGCGACCTGTCTGCTGAGAAGCGTATTGTACCAGGATGATGATGGGCCTTGCACTGATGATGACGTTGCTGCGCGCCGCACTGCTTGCCACCTGGCTCGTGCTGAAGCCGGTGTTGGGCTGGTTCTTTATTGTCATCGGGTTGATCGGCATGCCCATGCCGATCGTCAACGGCCTGATCTTTCTGTTGATCGGGCTGGCGCTCGTTGGGCCGCGCAACCGGCTGATCCGCTGGAGCCGGGTGCATCTGAAGCTGTTTCTCAAGGAGTGGGCCGCTCACCCCTTTCCGCTGATCGGTGGCGCTGGCCGTCTGGCCCGGCGTTCAGCGCAACAGATCTCGCGCCAGCACCGCCGCCTGCGCTGGTGGTGGCTGGAGCGCAAAGCGCGTAGACAGGTCGCCGCCGATCAGCCGCGCGACATGGCCCGCTCGGTGTAGCGGGGAACGGTAGTGATCCCGCAGCAGCAAGGGCGCGGCTGCGCGTCGCCCTTGCTCCGGTCGCGGGTCCACAGGCAGGTTTGTAGCCACATGGCCTGGCGCTGGAAGCCAATGATTACCATACACGTCAGACTGTTTGCGGCTCACCGCGACATCGTTGGCCGGCCAGAAGTGACCGTACAGACGGATCCAGGCGCAACGGTTGGCGCGGTCTGGGAACACCTGGTCGCCGAGTATCCGCCCCTGGGCCGGTACACCGGCCGGCTCCTCTACGCCGTCAACCAGCAGTTTGCCGAGCCAGGCGCCGTCCTCCGGGATGGCGACGAAGTGGCGATCATACCGCCCGTGAGCGGCGGGTTGGATCGGCATCGCTCCTACCAGAATGGTCCCGGGGTGCGTGTTGCTCGGTAGCCCCATATCGGCAGTGTGTGGAGGTGTGGAGGTGTGGAGGTGCGGGAGTGACTTCAGATGGCCAAGCGCGTCCGAAACAAGCCTCTGCATCGCATGCACGCTGGTCAGCTATGCAACCCATTGAACCCTTTGTGATCACCGAGGCGCCGCTCGACCCGGCGCCCCTGGTCGCCTATGTGCAGATGCCGGATGATGGCGCGGTCGTGACCTTCGCCGGCGTGGCGCGCAACCACTTCGGTGGCCGTCCCACGGCGTTCCTCAGCTACGAAGCCTACACCGAGATGGCCACACCGGTGCTGGCCCAGATCGCCGAAGAGGCCCGCGCCCGCTGGCCGATCGGCCGGGTGGCGGTGCACCACCGCATCGGGACGCTGGAGATCGGCGAGACCGCCGTGCTCGTGGTCGTTGCCGCGCCGCACCGCCAGGAAGCCTTCCAGGCCGCCGCCTACATCATGGATCGGATCAAAGAAATCGCCCCGATCTGGAAGAAAGAGCACTGGGCCGACGGCGCAGCCGAGTGGCGCGAGTAAGCGCCCCCTCCTATGCCCGAGCTACCCGAAGTCGAAATCATTGCCCGTTCGCTGGCCCCGCAACTGGTTGGACGCACCATCCTGGACGTCGAGCGCCTCGACTGGGAGCGCATGGTCGAGACCCCCGCGGTGGGCGCCTTTCGCCGCGAGATCGCCGGTCAGCGCATCGTCGCCGCGCGGCGGCGCGCCAAATGGCTGCTGCTCGCCCTTGACCGTGGCTGGACCCTGGCGCTACACCTGCGCATGTCGGGGCGCCTGGAGGTCCATCCCCCCGATGATGAAGCCCGCGCTCACGTGCATCTGATCATCCGCCTGGACGATCAGCGCCGCCTGTTCTTCGACGACGAGCGCAAGTTCGGGCGGGTGCGGCTCCTCGACGCCGCGGGTCTGGCCGCCCTTGACGCGGCCCATGGCCCCGAGCCGCTCGACGACCGCTTCACTGCCGCCGAACTGGGGCGCATCCTGCGGGGGCGGCGCACCCGCATCAAGCCACTGCTGCTCGACCAGCGCGTGATCGCCGGCATGGGCAACATCTACGCCAGCGAAGCCCTCTGGCTGGCGCGTATCCACCCGCTGATACCGGCCTGCGCCATCGAGGCGGACGGCGTGACCGCGCTACACACCGCCATTCGCCAGGCGCTGACCAGCGCCATCGAGCACGAGGGCAGTACGTTGCGCAACTACCGCAATGGCTACGGCCTGCGCGGCCAGAACCAGGAACACTTCCTGGCCTACGACCGCGATGGGCATCCCTGCCAGCGCTGCGGCACGCCGATCGAGCGCATCGTGGTGGGCCAGCGCAGCACGTTTTTTTGCCCGACGTGTCAATTACCCCCTGTATGACCCTACTGCGGCGAATCTCCTCAATCCTCGTGGTTGGCACAGCGATCATTCCGATCACGGTCTACTTTGTTATCGCACTATCTGTAGCGTTTCTCGAAAAGATTGACCTGGAATGACGGTGGCGCGAGCGCAGCGGGCCACACCGCATCGAAGACAATACATTACGTGCTGCGCACAAGCGGGAAGTTTCCTGGCGGTCGGATTATTCGCGGTTCGACCCTCTCTTTGAGGAGAATTGGTACAGGTGTGGGGCGCTGGCCGATGAGGGAACAGGTGTGAGCACGGTTACCGGCGCGATCAGTTCTTTGAGAACGATCTGTGTCAGCCTCAAGCCTGATTGAATACCGCTACGCGGTCAGTTCGTCGCGGCGCTGGGGAGCGCATAGCCAGGAACCATCACCTCCCTGGTTGCCTCAACACCCGGCGTGGCGGTCGTGTTCAGCGTACAGGCGGTCGGCCAGGGCGCGCACCAGGGGAAACTCGTCGAACCAGCCGTTGCGCTCCTCCCAGAACTCATCGAGCGTGCGCGCGCCGGCCCGCTCGTACACCAGCGCCTGACCAAGCATCTCCAACCGATCAAGCGCCTTCACCAGCCGGGCCTCGGGCGTGGTCCCCTGGCTGTAATCTTCCCAGAGCGCCAGATAGCGTTCGGCGTGCGGCAGGCCGCTGAGCAGTTCAAGCAGCGCCTTGCGTTCCGCTTCCTGCTTGGCCGCCGCCCCAAAGAGCCGCCGGGCCGAAGCCGGGAGATCGCCGATCAGCGCCTCGGCCATGTCGTGGATCAACGCCGTGGCAAGGAGACGTTCCCGATCCAGTTCGGGGTGCTGATCGCCAATGATCAGCGCCAGAACCGCCACGCCAAAACTATGCTCGGCGACGCTCTCGACATCGCCCAACCCGCGTTGCAACCAGCCCGTGCGCGGCAGGAGCTTGAGGGTCTGAAGACGGATCTGTAATTCGGCGAGGGTCGCAACCGCGCGGTCGTCCATAAGGCCTCCTCGTATGCTGGGGCTTGCTGGCCAGCGTGAAACAACCTGTGCCACACGATGCCCATGGGAATAGCGGGTTTCCCCCAACTCCTACCCACTGGCGCGCCTGGCGCCGATCGAGGAATGGGGGCAAGCCGCTTGCCCCACGCCCCTGCCTGGGGGCAGGTTCGCATCCTGCGGTGCGCGCCTGACGTATGTAAGTAGTATACCCGCCATTGCATAAGAGTGGTACTATACGCCTATACGCGCCAACGCAATTCATAGCGCCAGGGAGCGCACGTGCGAGTAGTCATCAGCGGGAGTTTCTGGTCCCAGCCGACGGTTGGGAGCGGGCAGTACCTCCATGGGTTGCTGCGCTGCCTGCCCCAGGTGGCCGCGGAGCATCGCTACCTGTTGCTTACCCCCGCCTATCTGCCTGCCGGCCCCGGGCTGCCTCCCGGTGTGGACGGTGCGTGCCTGGCGACCCCTTTCGACCGCTTCAACGACAATCTGGCCAAGCTGTGGTTCGAGCAGGCGGCCTTCCCCCGCATGGCGGCCCGGGTGGCGAACCACCATGCTACAGTGGCGCTGGTGCCGTACTTCGCGCCGCCGCTGCGCTGCCGGCTGCCGGTGGTGACCACCGTTGGCGACATCATTCCCCTGGTGTTGCCCGAGTACCGCGGCGACACGCGCGTTCGCGCCTATATGGCCCTGGCGCGCCGGGCCGTGCGCCGCAGCGCTCACGTGCTGACCTTCTCGGCCCACAGTCGCGCCGATATTATCACCCATCTCGGCCTGCCGCCCGAACGGATCAGCGTGGTGCCCCTCGCCGCCGGCGAGCAATTCACCCCTGGCGACACACAGGCCGCCCGTGCGGAGGTGGCCCGGCGCTACGGCATCCACGGGCCGTTCATCTACTACGTTGGCGGTCTCGACGCCCGCAAGAACGTCGCGACGCTGGTGCGGGCGTTCGCCCTGCTGCGCTCGCGCGGGGTACGGGCGCAACTGGTCATTGCCGGACGGGCGCCTGGCCGCGATCCGCGGCTCTTCCCCGACCTCAATGCGCTGATTGCCGACCTGGAACTGGCTACCGCCGTGCATCGGGTGGATGTGCCCATAGAAGACGGGCCACTGTTCTACCGGGCCTGTACCGTCTTTGCTTTTCCTTCGCGCTACGAAGGCTTCGGGCTGCCGCCGCTGGAGGCGATGGCCTGCGGCGCGCCGGTGGTGAGCAGCGACGCCAGCAGTCTGCCCGAGGTGGTCGGCACGGCGGCGCTGCGTGTCGCGCCGGACGACGTGGTGGGCTGGGCCGCCGCGCTGGGGCGCGTATTGGGCGACGCGCGCCTGCAGGCCGACCTGCGCGCCCAGGGCCTGGCCCGCGCGGCCCAGTTCTCGTATCGCAAGGTCGCGGAGGAAACGCTGCGCGTGCTGGAACGGGTCGGTTCACGGGGGAGCTAAAGAGGTTTTCCTGCGCGGGGGAGGCTCCGCCTCCCCGCACTCCCCGTTCCACTCGCGGCGAACGGAACCAACGGATCGGGGAGCGTTGCGCCCTCCGCAGCTCCCCCACCTGGTTCCGCAACGGGCCGCGCTCGGGATGGCATGCGGCATTGCGGCCCAGCAACGGGCACGAAAAAGGGAGTGGGAGGGCAATGCCCTCCCACTCCCTTACAGCCGGTCGGGGCACAGGGAAACCTGGTTTCCCCACTCTCATCCGAACGACCGCAGAAAGCAGCTATGCGGACAGGCTCTTAGCTCGCCCTGGCCTCGGCCGGTTGCACCATCGGCTCGATGCCCTTGAGGGAGGCAACGATCAGATCACGGTTGAGCCGGGCGATGGTATCCATACTGATCTCCTTCGGGCAGACGGCGGAGCACTCGCCGATGTTGGTGCAGTTGCCGAAGCCCTCGAGATCCTGCTGCATCACCATATTTACCGCCCGCTGATGGCGTTCCGTCTGGCCCTGGGGCAAAAAGCTGAGGTGCGCGGCCTTGGCGGCCACGAAGAGCATCGCCGAGCCATTGGGGCAGGCCGCGACGCAGGCTCCGCAGCCGATGCAGGCGGCGGCGTCCATGGCCTTGTCGGCGTCGGGCTTCGGTACGGGGATGGTGTTGGCATCGGGGGCCGAGCCGGTGGAGACGCTGATGTAGCCGCCGGCCTGGATGATCCGGTCGAAGCTCGACCGGTCCACCACCAGGTCCTTAATGATCGGGAAGGGCAGGGCGCGCCACGGCTCGATGGTGATCGTGTCGCCATCGTTGAAGCTGCGCATGTGCAACTGGCAGGTGGTGATGGCCTGCTTGGGGCCATGGGCGACGCCGTTGATCATCAGCGAGCACATGCCGCAGATGCCCTCACGGCAGTCGTGGTCAAAGGCGATCGGCTCCTCACCCTTCACGATAAGATCTTGATTGACCACATCAAGCATCTCCAGGAACGACATATCAGGGCTGACATGATCGGCCTGGTAGGTCTTGAACTCGCCTGGCGTCTTGCCATTCTTCTGCCGCCAGACCTTGAGAGTGAGCTTCATGGTTGCTATCGCTCCCGATTGGAGATTTTGGATTTTGGATTGCCTACAATCCAAAATCCAAAATCACTTATAGCTGCGCTGCGAGGGCTTGACGTACTCGAAGATCAGGGGTTCCTTGTGCAGTTCCGGTTTGGCCAGGTCGCCCGTGTATTCCCACGCGGCGACGTAGGCAAAGTTTTCGTCATCGCGTTTGGCTTCGCCGTCCTCGGTCTGGCTCTCTTCACGGAAGTGACCGCCGCAGGACTCGGTGCGGTGCAGGGCGTCAATGCACATCAACTCGGCCAGCTCGAAGAAGTCGGCGACGCGCCCGGCCTTCTCCAGTTCCTGGTTCAGTTCACTGCCTTCACCCGGCACCTTGACGTTCTGCCAGAACTCCTCCCGCAACTCGGGGATGCGCCGGAGGGCCTTGCGCAGGCCGGCATCGTTGCGGGCCATGCCGCACTCGTCCCACATGATCCGGCCCAGTTCGCGGTGGAACGAGTCGACGGTACGCTTACCGTTAATGCTGAGGAGCCGCTTGACGCGATCCGCCACCTCGGCCTCGGTCTCGGCGAAGGCGGGGTGGTCGGCGCTGAGGCCGCCCGGCTTCACGCCGGCCAGGAAGTTGGCAACGGTATAGGGGAGCACGAAGTAGCCATCGGCGAGGCCCTGCATCAGCGCGGAGGCGCCGAGGCGGTTCGCGCCGTGGTCGGAGAAGTTGGCCTCGCCGGCCACGAACAGGCCAGGGATGGTGCTCATGAGGTTGTAATCCACCCACAGACCGCCCATGGTGTAGTGCACGGCGGGGTAGATGCGCATCGGAACCTCGTAAGGGTTCTCGCCGGTGATCTGCTGGTACATATCGAAGAGGTTGCCGTAGCGTTCGGCAATTTTCTGTTTGCCCAGCCGCTTGATCGCGTCGGCGAAGTCGAGGTACACCCCCTGGCCGCCGGGGCCCACGCCGCGGCCCTCGTCGCAGACCTGCTTGGCGTTGCGCGAGGCCACGTCGCGGGGCACCAGGTTGCCGAAGGCCGGGTAGCGCTCCTCAAGGTAGTAATCGCGCTCGCTCTCGGGAATATCCTGGGGCCGGCGGGTATCGCCCTTCTTCCTGGGCACCCAGATGCGCCCGTCATTGCGCAGCGACTCGCTCATCAGGGTGAGCTTGCTCTGGTGGTCGCCGGTGACGGGGATGCAGGTGGGATGGATCTGGGTGAAGCAGGGGTTGCCGAAGAAGGCCCCACGCCGGTGGGCGCGCCAGATGGCGGTGGCGTTGCAGCCCTTGGCGTTGGTGCTGAGGTAGAAGACGTTGCCGTAGCCGCCGGTGGCCAGCACCACCGCGTCGGCCACGTGGCGCTCGATCTTGCCGGTGACCATGTCACGGGTGATGATGCCGCGCGCGCGACCATCAACCACCACCAGGTCGAGCATCTCGGTGCGGGGGAACATCTTGACCGTTCCGGCGGCGATCTGCCGGGAGAGGGCCTGGTAGGCCCCGAGCAGGAGTTGCTGGCCGGTCTGGCCACGGGCGTAGAAAGTGCGGCTCACCTGGGCGCCGCCGAAGGAGCGGTTGTCGAGGTAGCCGCCGTACTCGCGGGCGAAGGGCACGCCCTGGGCCACGCACTGGTCAATGATGTTCACCGACACCTGGGCCAGGCGATAAACATTGCTCTCACGGGCGCGGAAGTCGCCCCCCTTCACCGTATCGTAGAAGAGGCGAAAAATGCTGTCGCCGTCGTTGCGGTAGTTCTTGGCGGCGTTTATGCCGCCCTGGGCGGCGATCGAGTGGGCGCGGCGCGGGCTGTCCTGGTAGCAGAAGCACTTGACATTGTAGCCCTGCTCGCCCAGCGTCGCGGCGGCCGCGCCGCCAGCGAGGCCCGAACCCACCACGATGATGGTATACCGGCGGCGGTTGGCCGGGTTGACCAGCTTCATCTCGAAGCGGTGCTTGTCCCAGCGCTGCTCGATCGGGCCGCCCGGGGCCTTCGAATCCAGACTCTTGACATACTCGACCGAACGCACGCCGGTGCGAGTCGTCGTCTCATTCTTGGTCTCGCTCATCGCTCAACTGCTCCTCACCAGTTACGCTGCCGGGCCGACGATCCCGGCCATCACCGCGATCGGGAACGAGATGTTGCCGATCACCACCGCCAGAGCCACCAGAATCGCCAGACCGCGCAGCAGTCGCGTATAAATGGCGCTATTGAGGCCGAGGGTCTGAAACATGCTCCACACGCCATGGTACAGGTGGAACCCCAGGAAAATCATCGTAAAGATGTAGAAGCCAGAGATCAGCGGGTTCTGAAAGCCGATCACGACGTTACTGTACACCTCGAACTCACCGCCGTGGGGGTGCCTGAACTCGCCTGGCCCGTACCCGACGACCCCGAAGGTCAGGTGCAGCAGATGGTAAATGATAAAGAGGAAGATCACAATGCCGCCAAAGCGCATGGTGTAGGCGGCGTAGCCCGTCTGGCGCTTTTTCTCGCCGTAGCGTCGCATCCCGCTCACGCCATTGGCAAAGGTGTTTTTCTGGCTCTGCATCGTCAGCATCGTAGCCGACCAGATGTGCAGCACCACCGAGGCCAGCAAGACGACACGGGCGACCCACAGCAGGTGCTCGTGCCCGAAGACAGGATAGCCGAGCTCACGCAGCCCCGCCGCATAGGCATTGAACACCTCGGGCCCCTGGTACATCTTCAGGTTGCCGTACATGTGGAAGACCACGAAACCGACAAGGATAAATCCTGTGACCGCCATGATCACCTTTTTGCCGACCGACGTCCGGTAAAGCGTGAGGACCCCTGTCATCGTTGCTTCCTTCCCTTGCAATACTCGCGCAATCGGAACAGAAACTATCCATAGACCGCGACAACGGGTTGCGAGCGGCTTTCCACCATGTCACGGCGGGGGGTAGATTCAAGGCAGATGCGTTCGGCGCTACATGCTTGCATAAGGAATTATATCCTAACGCGATCGGCTTGTCTAACCTGTGCAAAATCCTTGCGAAATTGTGACAAAGGGCACAGGGCGTATGGACGCGGCAAAGCCGCTCTAGAACCGCGCGATCTTGAAGCAATGCCAAACTTGTCTTTTCGCGCACGAGTAATTTCGGGCCGCAGGCCGGTCGGCAGGAAGGGTTTGAGAGGGCGACGCTACGCCATGCGGAGGTGGGGCGGCTACACCGCCTGATTCGATCAGTATTGATGTTGGCGGCGACACCGCCAACATCAATAAAAAAACCTGGAGTCCGGGGCTTGCCTCCAGGACGTTGACCCAGCCCTGCCGCCCCTTCCCCGAACGGTAGGCAACCGGCCGCGCCGCGAAACCATATCCAGGGCGAAGCCGTGGGGAAAGCCGTCAGGGTTCCTGCTCGAAGAGCAGAAAAGCCATCCTCCCGCCCGGGTGCGGATAGCGTTGCAGGAGCCGGAGCCGGGGAAAACGTTCGTTGAGGGCAAACACATCCGTTTCTTGCTGGTCAACCATCAGCAGTACCGGTTCGTTCCTGGCAAGATCCGCCAGACGCGCCGGCGCGTCGGTCTGAGACAGGTCCTCTTCCGCCAGGCGAATGGCGGGTACGTCCCCCAGATAGAGCAGTGTGGCAAGATGGACCAGTCGCGGCTGGTTGTGGTTGACCAGGGTCAGGCCGCCATACGCTGTGGCCGTGGCGCGCACATCGGCCAGCAGGGCGTCCAGGTTATGACCTGCACTCCAATCTTCCAGGTACTGCGCCCGATCCTGGCGCGCCAGCGGCGCCGTCAGCGGCGCCGTCGCAAACCACCCGATCCAGAGCAAGCCCCACCCGCCTGCCACTGCCAGCGCCAGCACCGCCGCGGCCCGCGGCGTGCGCCCGGACGACCAGAGGGCGCTCGTTCCCAGCGCGGCGGCGAGCAGCAGTGGCGGCCATGCGGGCAACAGGTAGCGCGAGTAGAGCGTGGTTGCGATCAACAAAAAGCAGGCGATCACCGCCAATCCGGCCAATAGCAGGAAAGCTGTCAGACGGGCCGTTCCAGGCGCGGCGCGGCTTGCGTCCCCATTTGCGGCTTCGACGGCTCGGAGCGCGGGCGCGGCCCGGCCAGCGACGGCTGATAACGTAACCGAAGCCGTCCGGTCCTTTCCGAACGGCTGCTCATCCACGCTCGCCGTAAGGAGGGCGGGGCCATGGCCGCTTCCGGCGTGATCGGCCGCGTGAGGCGCAGGGAGATCATCGCGCGGGGCAGCCAGCGCCGCTCGACGCCAGCCGTGCAGGGCCAACGCCAGCAACGGGGCGAGGAGCAGCGGGCCCGGCAGGTAGCGCAACAGCCAGTCGCCGACGGCGACCGTATGCTGCCGCATAACGACGCTGCGCGCTTCCGCTGTGCCAAGCTTGTTCCGCTCGGCGCCGCCGTAGTGAAACGGCGCCAGGCAGGCCAGGCCGAACAGCGCGACGATCAGGGCCACCCGCAGCAGACCCAGGCGCCGCCAGCGTTCGGAACGGCTGGAGGCCAGCAGCAGGACGGCCAGCACCGGCAGGGCGAACAGAAACAACCCCGAGAGCTTCACCAGACTCGCCACTCCCAGCAGCGCCCCCACGAGCAGCGCGTGGCGTCTGCCTGCCGCCGGGCGGGTGGCGAAGCCGATGCTGGCCCACAGCAGCAGCGCGCTGGCCAGGGTGAGCATGCTGTCGGGCAACCCCAGCACGTCGTGCAGGCCGGCGAGGGGGGAGAGGGCATACAGCAAACCCGCCAGCACACCGGCCCGCGGATGCCCGAGGGCCCGTCCCATCGCAGCCAGCACCAGCACCGTGGCAAGGCCGCAGGCCACCGAGAGCAGGCGCGCCGGGATCAGCGGATCCACGGGCACGAGCGCCAGGGCCGCCAGGGCCAGTTCGTGCAGGAGCTTGCCATCCGGCAGCGTCGCACCGGCAATCCCGGCTGTGCCGAGCATCGCGGGAAAGAACTGTGCCCGCACCAGATAAACCGCCTCATCGTTGAACAGCGGCAACGCCAGTAGCGCGGGCAGGCGCAACCCCAGGTACACCAGCGCCAGCAGTGCTATGGCCAGCGGCAGGCGCAGCCCTGCGAAAGGACGGTTGTCTGCAGATGGGGTCTGGCTCGCTGATGGGGTCACTGGATACACTTACTGTGAAGGCAGGCGCGATAAGGGGCGCGAGGAGGGGCCGCCTCCCTGGCCCATAGCCAGTGAACGTGAGCAGGCCCCCAACCCCGGGTTGTTGCGCTGGTTCTGGCGGCTACGTCGCCAGAACCAGCGCAACAAGACCTCTCGGGCGGCCAGCCGCCCCGAACCCCACCGCCGTGGGCGGACGCCGCACCGGCCGCGCGCCCGCATATGCCCCTCCAGAAGCCGTGCAAACGACATCAAAGATCCAGCCGCACCTTGGCCCCGAAGTTCTTCTTTTCCTTGCTGGGAAAGTAGGTCAGACAGGCCGCGTCGAGCAGGTCGGCGGTGAGCGCCGGTTGTTCCATATTGTACCTGGCGATCGAAATCAACTGGTCGAGGATGTCGCGCGGCTGGCACATGCGGAAGGGGCGGTTGTCGGGTTTGTACCACTTGCTGACCAGGTAATCGAGTGCCCGATCGTCGTAACGCACGCCCCGCACCTTGCACATGATCTTCCAGATCTCGCGCCACTGCTCCTCGGTGGGATCGATGATCTCGAACTTGAACTTGATGCGCCGCAACAGGGCCTCATCGCCGAGATCCTTCGGGTCGAGGTTGGTCGAGAACATGATCAACTGGTCGAAGGGGATCTGGATCTTCTGCCCGGTGACAGTGTTGAGGTAATCGAAGCGCTTCTCCAGGGGCACGATCCAGCGGTTGAGCAGGTCGAAGACCCGCACCTGCTGCCGCCCAAAGTCGTCAATCAGGAAAATCCCGCAGTTGGCCTTCATCTGGAACGGCGCCTCGTAGATCTTTGAAGACTCGTTGTAGATCAGGTTCAACTGCTCCAGGGTCAACTCACCACCGACGATGACCACCGGGCGACTGATGCGCATCCAGCGCCGGTCATACTCCTGCTGCTCGTCCCACGGGCGCTTCGGCGGTTCGTGCACGATCGCGTCGTACATCTTGATGATCGCGCCGTCGGCGTAGATCGTCTGCGGAATAAAAATGTCGTCGCCCATCAGGTGGGTGATCCGCTCGGCGATGGTGGTCTTGCCATTGCCAGGGTAGCCGAAGAGCATGACCGAGGACCCCGAGTTCACCGCCGGGCCCACCGAGTTCAGGATCGACTCGTCAATGACGAGGCCGTGGAAGGCGTCACGGATGTTTTTGCGCGTGACCTTCACGTTCTTGACCGTCTGGGCCTTGACCGAAGCGATCCAGTCGTCAATCGGCACGGGGGCCGGCCCGGCGTACTGGGTCTTCAGCAGGGCGGCCTGGGCGGCCTCCTGCCCGCGGGGGGTGAGCACGTACTCGTAGTTGATGTCGCCGAAGCCTTTTTGCCCGATGATGTCAATCTGTTCGACCCGCCGCAAATCCTGGATCAACTCCTCGACGATCCGGTAGTAGAGACACAGCGCATCGGCCAGTTCGCGGCCGGTCATGCGCCCACGGTTGTAGAGCACGCGCAGGAGATGTTCAGTCAAATAAGGTGCGGTTGAGACCAGCCTCGGCCAGGGTCTGGGGGGGGGCCGGCAGGAAGCTGTTGTTCAGTTGCGGGCGCGCCTCGTCCTCCGATGGGGGCGGATCGCCGATGGCGCGCAGACTGGCGATGTTCTCACCCCGCGCCCGCGCCTCGGCGATCAACTGCTCGAGGTCCTGCAGGTGCATCTGGAGGTGAAGCATGGCATCGGTGTCGTTCCTGGCCTGGGCCTCTTTCAAGCAAGCATAGACCGCGCGCGCTACGGTGTATTTGACCCCGTCAATGTACAGATGGTGGAGGTATTCGGTGTCGCGAACGTAGCAATCGCGCGAGTGGCTCTTGCGGCGGAGCATGTCGTCGTAGGATTGCTGATCGAGCAGGTAGCGCATACGTCTCCAGTCTGCGGTGAACACGGGCCGTGCATGGGAGGGTCCGGGGAGGCTTCGCCCGCCCAGGAAGACTCTTTTATCGTTCCAACGGGGCGCGCAACTGCGCGGCAGTGTGTAGTATAGCGGCGGGGCGGATAAACGCCTATAGCGCGCCGGTACCGAGGTGGTCTGATACTGCCGGGTCCTTTACTCGCCCAACCGGCTTACCCCGCCGTCACCGGGCCAGGGCTTGAGCGAAGTCCGTCTCCCATGGCGGGGTCCGGGGCGGCTACGCCGCCCCGGGGTTGGAACAATCGGGGTCAGGGGCTTGCCCCGTGGACCCTGCACACGCCCTGGTCACCGGGCAGAGGGAGATAATGGTCGTAATGGTTCTGTGCTACTGTAGATGTGCGGTAAGGGCCGGAGCATTGGCTGCGCCGATGCTCCGGCAACGAGCGCAACGCGGCAACCAGACTCCGACGCTGTACTACGTTTCCACCAGGAGGGACGCGGGGAGGCTGCGCCTCCCCGCAACCACAGAGAGGTTCGCCGATGGAGCAGTTCTGGCTATCAGACTGGCGTTCGCTAATGGGCGCCGTGTTGCACTGGCTTAACGGCGGCGACCCGTATGGCGCGTTCACCATGCCCGACGGCGCGGCCTACGAGGCCGGCTGGTACGCCTATCCGCCAGCCACGCTGCTGCTCGTGGCGCCTCTGGCGCTGCTCCCATGGCAGGTCAGCGGCGTGCTGGTGCAACTCCTCTCGATCGTCGGCTTTGAACGCTGGGCCAGGCGGGCGAGCGGGCGGGTGGCCCTGCCCTGGCTGCTGCTCTGGCTGCCGTTGATGCAGGGGCTGGTGATCGGGCAAACCACGCTGCTGGCCCTGGTGGGCCTGATGCTCGCCGAGCAGGCCCTGCGCGCCGGCCACGACCGTCGCGCGGCGCTGCTGCTGGCCCTGTGCCTGCTCAAACCCCAGGCAACCATTCTGGGAGCGGCGTGGCTGCTGTGGCTGGCGCTACGCGAGCGCCGCTGGCAAGTGCCGGGCCTCTTTGCGGGCATCTGCGCGCTGCTCTGGGGGGGCGTGGCGCTCGTTGCCGGTCCGCAGATCTACGCGCAGTGGCACCAGGGCCTCAACGCCTACCGTGTGGCCCTGCCCGACCGGCCGCTCCTCGCGCTGCCCTTCGGCCCCGTGCTGGGGCTGCTGGCCGCAGGGTTCTGGTGGCGCCACGGGCGCCACGATCCCTTCGGCGCCCTGGTGCTGCTGAATACGCTGCTTTACCCCCTCTCGGTGATCTACATCGCTGTCGGGATCGCCTTCGTGGTCATCCGCTGGCGCCCGGCCTGGCCCTGGTACCCGCTGGCGCTGAGCTGGCTCATCCCCGCCGTGTTCATCCTCGGCGAGCGCACCCCGGATACGATTGCCGGGCTGACCCAGGCGATCATCGCCACCGGCCTCCTCGCCGGGCTGCTGCCGCGTCTGCCGCTCCCCTGGATCCGCGGCCATACCCCGCCGTGCTACAATACAACCAATGAGCGACCAGCGCCTGCCGGCGGCCCAGACCGCCCACGAGCTTGATTTCATCAGCCATAGCCCCGCGCAGACCGAGCGCGTCGGCCAGCGGCTCGGGGAGCACCTGCGCGCGGGAGATCTGGTGCTGCTGGTGGGGACGTTTGGCGTTGGCAAAACCCAGTTTGTGCGCGGGGTCGCGCGGGGGCTCGAATCGCCCGATCTGGTCACCAGCCCCAGTTTTGTGCTGGTGAATGAGTACCGCGCCGGCCCGCGCCACCGGCGCATGCCGATTTATCACGTTGATCTGTACCGTATCGCCGAAGAGCGCGAGTTGGCGACCATCGGCTTCGACGAACTGTGGTCCGGCGAGGGCGTGTGTCTGATCGAGTGGCCCGAGCGGGCGCTGGCGCGCATCCCCGCCGACCATCTGGCGATCTACATGCAGCACGTCAGCGAAACCAAGCGCCGGCTACGCTTTGTGCCCCACGGCCGGCGCTACGTCGAACTGGTCACGGCGTTTAAGGAAACGGCGTTTCACGGGTAAGCGGCGCCACCCGCCCGTTTTTGAACAGGAGAGGCCAGAGGTGGAGATAAGGCGGTTTTCCCGCTCCCCTGCCGAGATACGGACATGCTGCTGGCGATAGACACGGCGACCAGTCTCACGGGGATCGCGCTGTACGATGGGCGCGGACCGCTGGCCGAGTGCGTCTGGGAATCGGGGCGCAACCACACCGCCCAGTTGCTGCCGCAACTCGACCGGCTGCTCGGCTACGCCGGGGTGGAGCGGGGGGCGCTGCGGGCGGTCGGGGTGGCCCTTGGGCCGGGCAGTTGGAGCGGCCTGCGGGTGGGCATGAGCGTTGCCAAGGGCCTGGCCCTGGCGGGGGGGCTGGCCCTGCTGGGGATCAGCACCCTGGAAGCCCTGGCCTACCAGCACGCAGGGGCCGGGATGCCGGTTTACCCGTTGATCCGCCTGGGGCGCGACCGCTTCGCGACGGCGAGGTTTCAATTTGACTCCGACCCGGCGCGCCGCGAGCCGGATCGCAACGTGACCCTGGACGAACTCTGCGCCGAGGTCGAGGATCGGGGTCTGTTCTGCGGCGACCTGGACGAGGGCGCCGTGGCCCGGATCCAACGGGCGCTCGGCCCACGGGCGCTCTTTCCGCGCCCGGCGGCCAACCTGCGCCGGCCAGCCTTTCTGGCCGAACTGGCCTGGCAGCGCCTGGCCAACGGGGAGCGTGACGATCTGGTGCGCCTGGAGCCGATCTACCTGGGCGAGCCGGTGAAGCCACGCCCGTGACCGGGCACAGGGTTTCCGGGAGGGCGAAACCCTCCCGCCCCCCCCCATCCGACAGGGCATGGGAAACCCGCCTGGACCGGGGCGCATCCGAGGAGCGACAGCCATGTCGGCGCTGAGCCGCTTTGAACAGTTCATGGAGCAACTGGTGGAGGGATCGGTGGCACGGCTCTTCCGCAGCCCGGTGCAGCCGGTGGAGATCGCCCGGCGCCTGGAGCGGGCCATGGAGAGCCAGCAATCCATCAGTGTCAGGCGGGTGATTGTGCCGAGCTTCTATCGCGCCTACCTCAACCCGCAGGATTTCGCCGCCTTCGAGCCGGTGCGGGGGAAACTCGAACAGGAAATGGCCACTTACCTGAGCGAACTGGCCCAGGAGCGGGGCTTTGCCATGCTTGAGCACCCCCGGGTCGTGCTGGCGGAAGACGCCGCGGTGCCGAAACGCACCATCCAGGTTGTCGCGGAGATGACCAGCAGCCAGGGCGCGGAGACCACCCAGGTGATCCCGCCCGCCGGCGCCGCGCCGCCGGCGCGCAAGAACCACGCCCTGCTGCTGCTCCAGACGCCCGAAGGCCCACGCTCGATCCCCCTGGAAAGCACCGCCATCGCCATCGGGCGCGGCCTTAGCAACGACGTGATCCTGGAAGACAGCCGTGTTTCGCGCCACCACGCCCAGTTGCGCTACCGGCAACGGCGCTTCTGGATCACCGACCTGGGGAGCACAAACGGCACCTTCGTCAACGGCGCGCGGGTCAGCGAAACAGCCCTCCGTGACGGCGACACCATCTCCCTCGGCGGCCTGGAGTTGACCTTTCGAGATAGCTAGATGTTCGACATCGCGAATCTCTCCATCGGTGTTCTCCTCCTCCTGCTGCGCGTGGCGGTGGTGTTCCTGCTCTACTTCTTCCTCTGGCAGGTGTTGCGCGTGGTGGCCCGCGACCTCCGCGGGGCCGGCCCTGCGCCGGCCCCCGCGAGCCAGTACGGGCAACTGGTGGTCGTCTCCGCCGGGCAGACGGGCATTCCCGTGGGCAAGAGCTTCCCGCTGGCGCCGGTCACCGTGATCGGTCGCAGCACCGAGGCCGACGTCTCACTCAACGACACCTTCCTCTCGGCCGAGCACGCCCGGCTGCAATGGCGCGACGGGGTGTGGCAGATCGAGGACCTCAACAGCACCAACGGCACCTACCTGAACGGCTTCGAGGTCCGCGCCAGCACCGAGGCGCACGACGGCGACGTGATCCGGGTCGGGCGGGTGGAGTTGAAGTTGCTGACCGCTTGAAGCATGGGCTGCGCCAATCCTTCGACCCTATCGCGCCAATTCCCCAAAGGCAACGATGCAATTCCCTTGTGATATAGATTGCAAAAAGACGCGCATCCCTTTGCGATGCGGATTTTCGCAAAGGTGACGTTTGCGCGTAAGTTCAAAACTATGCTATACTTGCGCCGTTTCACAGGGAGACCACGCCAGAGAGGTAAGGACGGCCATGCTCGCGAACTATGCCTTCATTGCCATCTTTTTCGTCGCTGCGGTGATGTTCCCTCTGGCGCCACTGGTACTGGCCTACTTTCTGCGCCCCAAACGGCCGACGCCGATCAAGCAATCAACCTACGAATGCGGCCTGGAGGCCATCGGCGATCTGCGGGTGCAGTTTAAGGTGCAGTACTACCTCTACGCCCTGGCCTTCGTAATCTTCGACATCGAGGTCATCTTCCTCTACCCCTGGGCGGTCGCCTTCAACCAACTCGGGCTCTACGGCTTCACGGCCGCGGCGGTCTTCCTGATTATTCTGACTGCCGGGCTGATCTATGAATGGCGCAAAGGCGCCCTAGAATGGGTATAGGATCGGAGGAGGACGGGTCCCGGATCCACGGGCGCCGCGCCAGGCGGCCGTCCTGACGCGCACTGCGCGGCCCTCCGGTCCGTTATCAGCTATGAGCGAGCACGAGATTCAGCTTGATCTGGAGCGGCAGGGCATCTTCCTCTCCACGCTCAATCGCTTTTACAACTGGGGCCGGCGCTCATCAATCTGGCCGATGGCCTTTGGATTGGCCTGCTGCGCCATCGAGATGATGGCCTTCGGGCTGAGCCGCTACGATGTGGCCCGCTTCGGGGCCGAGTTGTTCCGCGCGTCGCCGCGGCAGGCCGATCTGATGATCGTCGCCGGTACGGTGACCAAGAAGATGGCGCCCCAGGTGGTGCGGCTCTACAACCAGATGGCCGAGCCGCGCTACGTGATTTCGATGGGCGCCTGCGCCACCTCCGGCGGTCCCTTTCGTGACGGCTACAATGTGCTGCGCGGCATTGACCTGCTCATCCCGGTGGATGTCTATGTGCCCGGCTGCCCGCCCCGCCCCGAGGCCCTGCTGTATGCGCTGATGACGCTCCAGGAGCAGATCGACCGGCAGAAACTCGGGCGCGTGCGCTGGTACGGCGAGGGCGAGAAGCCGCAGACCAGCGATTTCCCCGTGCCAGCCTTCGGCGCGCAGGGGCTCGAGGTGGACGGGAAGTTGATTGACCCGGTGGGCGGCCTGCCGCTCGTCAGCCCGTACACCTCGCCCGAGCAGGGCGAACGGCGCAGCGGGCAGATCGAACATCCCGAGATTGTTCGCACCTTCCCGATTATGGACGCGACGGTGGAGCTTGAGAATATCCTCAAGGCGCGGGGCATGGCCCCGGAGATCGCCGTGGACGATCTGAAGCGGAACGAGGTTGGCGATGCCCAGGCTTAGCCCCGAGGAACTGCGCGAACGCATGGCCCGCGATCTGCCCGGCGCGGTGCTGGACCCCGCGCCGCTGCGCGTCGCTCCGCCCCCGGCCCACGGCCCGCAACCGGCGCCCTTCGTTACCACCGATACGGTGGTGGCGGCCAGGCAACTGGTCGAGGCGGCGCTCTACCTCCGCGATAGGCTCGGCTACGCCTTTCTCTCCGATATCGCCGTGGTTGACTACCTGGCCGATGGGGTCTTTGAACTGGTCTATCGCTTCTACACCATCGAGGGGGGCGATGGCCTGGCGCTGAAGGTGCGCGTCCCGCGTGAGGCGCCGGAGGTCCCCTCGCTGACGCCCTACTGGCCAGGGGCCAACCTGCACGAACGGGAGGCCTTTGACCTCTTCGGCATTATCTTCACCGACCATCCCTTCCTCCGGCGGATCTATATGTGGGACGAGTTCGAGGGCTGGCCGATGCGCAAAGATTTCCCCAAACAGGGTGACAAGTATATCGGCGCGGATGAGTGAGGGTGTGAAACTAGCGCCATGTTCAAGACCGAAGAACTCCAGATCAACATCGGCCCGCAACACCCGTCCACCCATGGCGTGTTCCGCATGCTCGTGACGGTTGACGGCGAGACGATCATTGACCTCAAGCCGGTGTTTGGTTATCTCCACCGCAATCACGAGCAGATCGCCGAGCAGAACACCTACCTGCAGAACATGCCCTACACCGACCGGCTCGATTATTTCAACTCGATGGCCAATAACCAGGCCTACGCGATGGCGGTGGAAAAACTGGCCGGCATCGAGGTCCCTGAGCGCGCCGAGTACATTCGCGTGCTGATGGTCGAATTGACGCGCATCCTCAACCACGCCGGCGCCCTGGGCTTCCTGATCAACGATATGGGGATGTGGCAGACCCAACTGGCCTTTGGGATGCGTGAACGCGAGAAGATCCTCGATCTCTTCGAGATGGCCTCCGGCGCGCGCATGATGTGCAACTACTTCCGCTTCGGCGGAGTGGTGCGCGACCTGCCGCCCGAGTTTATGCCTAAATTGAAGGAACTGCTGGTGGCGATGCCGGCCTTCGTGGACGAACTCGAACGGCTCCTGCGCGAGAATGAGATCCTGATGCAACGGGCCGAGGGCATCGGCGTGCTGCCCAAAGAACTGGCCCTGGCCTACAGCGTCACCGGGCCGGTGCTGCGCGGTTCCGGGGTTCCCTACGACATCCGCAAGGCCGAGCCGTACAGCGTCTACGACCGCTTCGACTTCGACATCCCCGTCGGCTCCGTCGGCGATGTCTATGATCGCTTCCTGGTGCGCATCGAGGAGATGCGCCAGAGCAAGCGCATTATTGAACAGATTGTGGAGCAACTGCCCGACGCCAGAGGCGGCCATATCAACCCCAAAGCGCGCCAGAACGTGCGCCCTCCCGTCGGCGATGCCTACGCGCGGATCGAGTCGCCCAAGGGCGAACTGGGCTTCTACCTGGTGAGCGATGGCAGCCCAAGGCCCTATCGCTACAAGGTGCGCGCGCCCTCGTTCATCAACCTTACCCCCCTCGGCGATATGTGCCGTGGCTACAAGGTGGCCGATGTGGTGGTTATCCTGGGTAGTATTGATATTGTGATGGGCGAGGTCGATCGCTAAGTCCAATCCTGGCGTTCCATGCTTTTGCCGACCCCGCCCCCTCTCTGAACCTTCGGCGACCGGGCGCCTCCCCCCAGCAGGGGGAGGCTGTGAGGGGGGAAGAACGCTGCAAACGGTGACGAAGACGGGGAAACCTGGTTTCCCCACGCCCCTGCCGGCGGTTGGCGTCAGGCAACCGGCGCCTGCAACTGCACTAGAAACAGCGTGCCATGACGGTCAAGATCGAACGCGGTCAGATTGTAACGGTCGAGCGCGGGCAGCGAGCGGCGCGCCGGATCCCCGGCCTGGGCCTGCTCGACGGCATGGCGGTGGTCTGGAAGCACTGGGCCGGGTCGTTCCGTAAGAACCAGGGCTTTAACGATATTCACGGGGTCTTTACGTTCGAGTACCCCGAGGAACGCCCGAAGCTGCCCGAGGCCTATCGCAACATGCCCATCCTGCTCTACGACGAGGAAACGGGACATGAACTCTGCACCTCGTGCTTCCAGTGCGAACGCATCTGCCCGCCTCAGGTCATTCATATGACCCAGGCCAAGGACCCGGCCACCGGCAAGCCGGTGCCGGCCGTGGCCGAGTTCGTGATCGAGTACGACGCCTGTATGAGCTGCGGCTTCTGCGCGGAGGTCTGCCCCTTCGACGCGATCAAGATGGACCACGAGTTCGAGCTCTCCACCGCCGATCACCGGGGCCTGACGGTCTTCAAGGAGCAGTTGAACCGCCCGATCTCGTACTACGAGCGCATCGCGCCGACGATGTGGGCCGAGGTGCGCGAGGGGGCGATGAAGAAGCTGCAGGGCAACATCAAACGCCGCCCCGACGTGATCGGCATGGCGCCCAACCTCGCCGAGAAGATCGCCGCGCGCCGGCGCGAACTCGAGGCCGCCGCAGCCGCCGCAGCCGCCACCGCGGCGCCGGAAGCGCCCACCGCCGCACCCGCCGAGGGCCGCAAGCTGACCCCCGAGGAGAAGGCGGCGAAACTGGCGGCGATCAAGGCGGCCAACGCGGCGAAGAAGAGTGGCGGCGCGGCGGAGCCCGCCGCGACCCCTATGGAAGCGGCGCCCGCCGATGAGAAGGCCGCCCGCCTC